>DASUGD010000304.1:0-17112 GCA_036274195.1 Gemmatimonadaceae bacterium
GTCGTGCGAGCGACCTCCTGAGCCGATGCAAGGGGAGGAGTCTTCGAGGCGAGCGCCTTCATCGTCTCGTAGTCGCGCTTGGCGTTGCCATACAGCGTGCGCGCGTTGGCAACCTGTGTTTCGAGCTGCAGCCGCTGGGACTCGAGCGTCGTCTGAAGCGTGACGTAGTTCTGCTGCGCGCTGGTGACCGCGCTCTGCGCGTTGAGCATCTCGAGCTGCACATCCGGGTTACTCAGCTCGAGCAGAAGCGTCGATGGGGTGACGGTTACGCCAGGCCGAACAGGTAGCGCCTCGACACGACCCGACGTGACCGCGACAACGTACCGGATGTGCTCAGGGGTCAGCGTACCGGGCGCTCGAACTTGCCGGGTCATGGTTCCGCGCTGCACGGAGTCGATCCAGAGCGTAGCGCGATCAACCGATGGAGCGCGCGCCTCGAGGTTACTGAGCATGAACGTCGTGATGCCGAGAACCGCGACACCGACGCCAATCAAGATGTATTTGCCGCGCTTTTTAGGCGGTTCCCGCTTGATGTCCATCGCCAAGAGGACGCGTCCTTATGCTAGAAAATCGTTCGGTTTGACAGGAGAAAAGCACGAACAGTTCGAACAGGCGCAAAGGGAAGAGCCGTGCCATCGTACCTGCATCGTAAGATGCTGAGTATCAACAGGTTATGATGCGACTCGGTCCGGTGTGTTCACCGTTCACGCCCAGATATGGGAAGTCGCGTCCCAAAATCGGACGATCCGGAAAACTAACGAGCCGGCTGCCAATCAAGGTAGCCGGCTCGACCGCTCCACGAATTTGACGCGACGTTAGGCGTCTTACCGCCTACGGCTCCGCGACCGTGCTGTCCGACAGCCAGTCGCGCTCGGCGAGCAGCCGCCGGCCCCCACGCCAGATTTTCACCAGGGGTGATCCCGTGCGTTCCAGCGACGTCTCGATCACGCGTCCGGCGGTCGGGCTCGCGTGAACGTAGCGGCCGTTCCCGACGTAGATCCCAATGTGGGTCACTCGCCCGCCGCGTCCAAACGTGAGCAGATCGCCGGGCCGGAGCCGAGTCGTGTCCTTCGGGATCGTAGCGCCAAGCTCGGCCTGCTGGGCGGCAGTTCGTGGCAGCACGAGCTGAATCGCGCCAAGCACATAACGCACGAAGCCACTGCAGTCGAATCCGCCGCTGGGCGTGGTGCCCCCGTACCGGTAGCGCGTTCCGATCTGCGAGCGCGCCACCACGACGATCGAGTCGCGCATTGTCAGCGCCGTAGTGCTCAACGTCGCGAACGGCCGACGATCCCGAGACACTCGCTCCGTCAGGTCGTCCGCGCCCTGTGCCGCAGCCACCACCGGCGCGAACGCGACCAGCGCCGCGATCGCGCTATGGCGAAGGCGACGTGAGACCGGCGAAGACTGCGGTGGCAAGTGGGGCATGATATCGAGCTTGGACACACGCACGTTCGAAGCCGTTGCCGGTTTCGTTCGGACCGAGAAGCTACTAGCGTCCCGCTCGCTGCTACCAGTACCTCTCCGCAACTTGTTGCTGGGTCCGTTGACTTCGTGGCCAGCGCACGTGTCCGCCATCACGCGAAAACGCTGTTACCTCGAGCCCGACGGAACGCAACTATTCGTCCTCACCTCCATAGATGCAGCCCGTCGTACAGGTCTCGCGAACCTCGACCTCCGCCAGTCCGGGGAGGCTCGGACGCAGCTGCCGCCAGATCCATCGCGCGACATTTTCGCTCGTGGGATTCTCGAGCCCCGCGATCTCGTTCAGGTAGCGATGGTCGAGTTGGTCATGCACCGGGCGAAACGCCTCCTTCAACTCGGCGAAGTCCATCACCCAACCGGTCCGATCGCCGACCGGGCCATCGACCGACACGCGCACCTGGAACGAGTGGCCATGCAGCCGGGCGCACTTGTGACCGGTCGGCACGTTAGGCAGCCGGTGCGCGGCTTCGAACGAGAAATCCTTGTACAGTCGCATCACCGAATCCCGAGCGCCTTGTGCGTTTGAACGCTGAGCCGCCATCTCGGGTGAGCCAGACAGTACGCCACCGCGAGCCGCGTATTCTCGGCCAGCTCCGGTCCGTCCATCGGCTGCAGAAAGAAGTGATCGAACTCGAGCTCCTCGAATCGCTCGGGCGGCGCGTCCGCCTGCGGATACACGAGCTTGAGCTCGTGGCCGCGAGTCAGAGCGAGCGGCGCCGTCGACTTGGGGCTCACGCATACCCAATCGAGACCCGCTGGAGCTGGCTGCGTCCCGTTGGTTTCCACGGCGATCTCGAACCCGGCTCCGTGGAGCGCACGAACCGCATCGTCATCGAGTTGAAGAAGCGGCTCGCCTCCCGTGCACACGACGAGCGGACGGGCGCCCGCATTCGCCGGCCATGGCCACTGTGAGCTGACGGCGTCGGCAAGTGCATCGGCGGACGCGAACTTACCGCCGTCGGGACCAACGCCGACGAAATCCGTGTCGCAGAAAGTGCATACGGCACGAGCACGATCGACCTCGCGTCCCGTCCACAGATTGCAGCCGCTGAACCTGCAGAACACGGCAGGCCGCCCCGCGTTCGCTCCCTCTCCTTGCAGGGTGTAGAAGATCTCCTTGACCGCGTACGTCATCGCGCGGGCTCACCAACCGGCTCGTCATCCGCCTCCGGCGCGTACCGCCCAGGGTCCGATGTACCGGCTTCACGAAACCCGCGCAGGCGAAGTTGGCACGCGTCGCAGTGGCCGCACGCCGCGCCGTCCGGCGATGGGTCGTAGCAGCTCGTCGTGAGCGCGTAGTCGACGCCGAGTCGCTGCCCGAGCTCGATGATCTGACGCTTCGAGAGATCGATGAGCGGCGCTCGGATTTCGATTTGTGCGTGGTCCTCCGCCCCCGAACGTGTCGCGAGGTTCGCCATCCGCTCGTAGGCGCGAATGTATTCGGGACGGCAATCGGGGTAGCCGCTGTAATCGAGCGCGTTGACTCCGATGAAGATCGCGCGCGCCCGGATCACCTCGGCCCACGCGAGCGCGAACGAGAGAAAGATCGTGTTCCGCGCCGGAACGTAGGTAATCGGCACGCCTGCACCGAGCTCACCCGGGAGACGATCCTTGGGAACCGGAACGTCCGACGTGAGCGCCGATCCCCCGAACATTCGAAGATCGATGTCGGCAACGACGTGCTGGCGCACCGTGTAGCGCTCGGCGATGCGGCGTGCCGCCTCGACCTCGTGTGCGTGACGTTGGCCGTAGCGGAAGGTGAGCGCGTGAATCGCGTACCCTTCCGCGGACGCGAGGGCCAGTAGCGTGGTGGAGTCGAGGCCACCGCTGAGAAGGAGAACGGCTGGACGTTCCGGCACGGAGCAGGCAGGGAGGAGGGAAGTCACCGGCAAGCTAGCCGGTGCATCCATGGAGCGGAACGCTGCCCACGAGCTGCCGCCGTGGGGCGGCTACGCTGCGTGCGTCTTCAGCCCGCCGACCAGTTGCCTGAGCTGAGTCGACCCGGCAAGTAGTTGCGCGGACGCTGAGCTCATCTGCTCGCACGCCGCGCTCTGCTCCTGTGTCGACGCGCTGACCTCCTGGGCGGCAGCGGCGTGGCCCTCGGCGGTCCGCGCGATGGACTCGACGCCACGCGCGGCCGTCGACACCACATCCACGTTGCGCTCGGCCGCCTTCGTCACGCTCCCGGCGGCGTCGCGCGTGCGCTCGGCGGCTGCCGTAATGGTCCGGAGCGCGCCGTCGATGTCGCGCGACACGCGTTCGATCTCGCCTACCCGCGACGCGCCGGCCTCCATGGCGCGCGCCGTCGTCGCCACACGGGCCGTGACGACGCTCGTTAGGCGGACCACGTCGTCCGCCGCCGCCTGGGCCTGCTCGGCCAGCTTGCGGACCTCGTCCGCGACCACGGCGAACCCGCGCCCCGCGTTGCCGGCGCGCGCCGCCTCGATCGCCGCGTTCAACGCCAGCAGGTCCGTCTGTTCGGCGATGCGACTCACCGACGCCACGAACTTGTTGATGTCTTCGGCCGTGCGATTGAGGACGACCACCTCGGTGGCGGCCTCCTGCACCGACGACCGGACGTCGCCGAGAATTCCCATCGCCCGCTCGATCTCGGTTCGCTTGGCGCGTGCCGACTCCTCGATCGACGCAGCCAGCGAGTTCACGACCTCGGCGCCAGACCGTACGCCCTGCGCGCTGTCGCGAATGGTCCGCAGCGCGTCGTCGATCGATCGAAGCTGCTGCACCTGGCCGTCGGCCCCGTTCGTGATGTCGGCCATCGACGTGGCCATCTGGCTCGCGGAGACGGAGATCTGCCTGGATACCTCGGACAGATCGTGTGCCGACGTCGCTACGTCCTCCGCGGTCATCGACGCGATGGAAACCACGCGAGAGAGCGACTCGGCGGTGGAGTTCATCGCCGCTGCAAGGTCGCGGAACTCGCCGGGGAACCGGTCGGTAGTGCGCACCGCGAGATTGCCGTTGCTCAACTCCCGGGCGTGACTCACCAGATGGCTGAGTGGCCCGCTGATGGACCGGATGGTGTTCGCGACGATGACCACGGCGAGCACGACCGCGAGCGCGATGGCCACGACGAGCAGTCTCGCGCGCCGATCGTTCTCTGCCCGCAGCTGTTCGGACGCCGCGGCGACCTTCGCCGCCTCGAGCGTGCTGAGATTCTCGACGTCGCCGAGCAATGACGCCACGAGGCTGCGGGCGCGCCCACCAAGCTCGCGCGCCGCGGCGTCCCGACCCAGATCCGCCAGGCGATGTGCGGTCGCGTACTTGATCTCGATCTCCGACAGCTTCGCGTCGATGCTCGCGATGAGTGTCACCTCCTGCGCGATCTGACCGGGCCGCAGGTTCATCTCGCGCTGCACGCGATGCGTTTCCCAGTTCAGGCGCTGAAACTCTCCGCGCGCGGTCGTGTCGCGACTGTCCAGGTAGCCCGATGCCGCCGAGAGCTCGCGCATGACCGCCGCGGACAGCCGCGCCGTCAGCAGCCCTTCTTCCTGCACGCCGCCGAGCGTGCCGCCAATGACGCTGGACATGTTCGACAGGGCCGAGTAGCCCAACACGCCGCCAGTCATGAGCAGAATCGTCAGGACCCCGAACCCTACCCGGAGGCGTTGGCGAATGCTGTCGAGGCGCAGCGACAACCAGCGCGTCACTGCGAGCCCCGGCTCTGGAGTACGAGCGATCCGTGCCTCACTCGCGTCATCGCCATCGTCCTGGCGACCACATCGCCAGTGTGCTGGAACGCGATCTGCCCGGTCACGCCCTGGTAGGCGTTGCGCTCACTCATCGACTGGAGATAGTCGCGAATTCCAGCGCGGTCGGGCCCCGCGCGCTCGATCGCCTGTGCCACGACCATCGTCGCATCGTAGGCAAGCGCGGCGAAGCTATTTGGCTCACGGCCGAACTTCGCGCGGAATGCCCGCACGAAGTCGCGCACCGCGGGCCGAGGATCATCGGCACTGAACGGCGCGCCCACGTATACCCCTTCTGACGCAGCGGTGTCGGTCGTTACGCCGGCCCACCCATCGCCACCGAGAAAATCGCTCCTGATGCCCTGGCGCCGTGCTTCACGGAGGATCTCGATGCCCGAACCGTCGCTCCCCGCTACGAAGATCAAGCCGGGTTCGTGGAGCTTGAGGTATGCGAGGTAGGGCTCGACTTCCTTGCCGTCGACCGCCACCGGCTCGAGCGCCGTGATCTCACCGCCGAACGCTCGCCGGAACGAATCGGCGAGCCCGCGCCCATAGCTGTTGTTCTCGTAGAGAATCGCCGCGCGCGTATGGCCGAGTGCCCTCGCGAAACGGGCCAGCTCGATACCGTTGGCGGAGTCGCTCGGGATGACGCGAAACAGCCAGGGCGAGAGGCCGGTGATCTCCGGCGAGCTCGCGCTGGGCGAGACCGAGGCGAGTTGCCCGTCGTACACGCGCGCCGCGGCGACGGTCGCACTCGAGTTCGCGTGTCCCACCACGGCGAGCACGCTATCGGCGTCGACGAGCTGCTGGGCGACGACGGCTGCAGTGGCGCCTGTGCCTTCGTCGTCGACGGTGACGACGGCGAGCTTGTGCGCGCGGATGCCGCCTCGCTTGTTCACGATGTCGACCGCGAGCTGGGTGCCCTGGCGAACCATCAACCCGTACGCCTCGTTCGCCGGTGACGCGGACGCGATCGTATAGGTGGAACCATCACCCCCGCGCGCGCACGCCCCGAGCGCACAGGCGATGACAAGCAAATGCGGACCTTTCACTCGATCTCCTGAGGGGCTCGTGGTAGGCCTCCAAGGACGAGGGCGCAGAAGGGGCCGTCACGCCGTCATGGCCCGGCATCTGCCACGTCTGTCGCACGCCACAGACGGATGGGTGCAGTGAGAGTTCTGGTGACGGGGGGCACAGGCGTTGTGGGACGCGCGACCGTGGACGCTTTGCTCGCGCACGGCCACAACGTGCGACTGTTCAGCCGAAACGCCGCGGACGACGTCGCGGAATGGCCGCATCGCGTCGAGCCATATCCGGGTGACGTGTCCAACGAAGTCGAAATGCGCGAGGCCGCCGCCGGCTGCGAGGCGGTCATACACCTGACCGCGATCGTCGCGGAGTCGCCACCCGACGCGACGTTCGAGAAAGTGAACGTCACTGGGACGCGTAACGTCGTCCGCGAGGCCGAGCGCGCCGGCGTGCGCCGCTTCGTCTACGTCTCGTCGCTCGGTGCCGATCGAGGCGAGTCGCCATATCACCGCTCCAAGCTGCGCGCCGAGGAAGTGGCGCGGACGTTCGGCGGGAACTGGATCATCCTGCGTCTCGGAAACGTCTACGGGCGCGGCGACGAGCAGCTGTCGCTCATACTCAAGATGGTTCGTACGCTGCCCGCCGTTCCGGTGATCGCCGGCGGCGACAGGCCCTTCCAGCCCATCTGGGCGGGCGACGCAGGTGAGGTCCTCGCGCTCGCGGCGGAGCGAGACGACCTCGCGGGACGTGTGCTCGAAATCGCCGGCCCCGAGCAGACGACATTCGACGACGTGGTCGAGCGGCTGGCGCGTCTCACCAAGCGTGATCCCATTCGGCTCCCGGTGCCGGTTCCCCTGGCGTCGATGGCGCTGCGTGCGGCGAACGCGCTCGGTGCAGATCTCCCCGTGGACAGCGGGCAGCTCACGATGCTCAGCGAGGGTAACATCGTGACGAGTCCGAGCGGGAACGCCCTGACGACGGTGTTCGGTCTCGCGGGGACGAAGCTGGACGAGGGGCTCGCGATGCTTGCGGACGCGCAACCCGAGTTGTTGCCCGAGGAGGGTATCGGTGCGTTGCGACGAAAGCGGTTCTGGGCGGATATCGAAGGCAGCCGACTGAGTGCCGAGATGTTGTTTCGCCACTTCGTGTCGCACTTCGCCGACTGTACGCCGTGGCACGTGAACCTCGAGGCAGAGCCCGGAACGCCGAAGGTACCGGAGCTTGGCGCCGTGCTCACGATCTCTCTGCCGCTGCGGGGCAACGTGCAGATCCGGATCGTCGAGCTCGAGGAGCGCCGCATGACGGTGTGCACCGTCGAAGGACATCCGCTCGCGGGCGCGGTGCGATTCCTGACCGAGACGCGTGGGGCAACGGTGCGCTTCGAGGTGCAGGTGTACGATCGGGCGGCGAACCTCGCTGACTGGCTCGTGATGAACCCGATCGGCGCGCGCCTGCAGAACGCGACGTGGCGCGAGACGGTGGAGCGTGTGCTGAAGGAGAGCGGCGGGCGTGCTCCGCGAGGGGTTGAGCACGAGTTCTCGAAGCTCGATGCCGATCAGGCGCGCGAGGTGAACGATTGGCTCGAGCGCCTCGTGGTGTCGCAGCATCGGGCGGACCACGAGGTGCGGCGAGATACCGCACCTGCCGACTCTGCACCTAACGAGGCTGGCGGGAGTCGGCAGTCGTACATCGAACAACGAGAAGAGGCGCGCGAGGCTGACGGCCGCTAGCACCCGCTGCTGCACGCCGCTGCTCGCTGCCCGCCGCTGCTCGCTCCTCGCAGCTGCCGGGCTGGTAGCCGACGGCTGCAAGAGACGCAGCTATCAGCCATCAGCCATCAGCTGCCCCCGGCAGCCAGCGTCAGCCAGCAGCCAGCACGAGCTGCCAGTCGCCAGTCGCCTCAGAATGCAATACCGGTACTGAGGCTCATCCGGCCCGACTCTCCTGTCGACCGATCGCCCTTCCGCCAGTTCGCGCCCACCGAGAACCGGCTGAAAGCGGCCGTCGCACCCATCGTCACGTAGCCGTCGAACCCGCGCTGGCGCGCGCCGTTCTTGTAGCCCTCCGCCTCGAAGATGTAGTACGCCAGTGTCGGCGCGGCGAACGGGGTGAGGGTCACTGCGCCCATGTGCATGTCGTACCCGAACCCGACGCTCATCGGGATCGACCCGAACCCGTCGGAGCTGTGCTTGCTCTCACCCGGGAAGTCCGTCGCCTGTGCGTCGAACCCCGTTCCGGCGCAGACAGACAGGTTGTCGCTGAGGTGACCACTGGTCGAGAGCATACCGGCCAGGTGGAAGGCTGACGTATCCGCCTTCATGCCGCCGACGGCACCACTGAAGCTCGCGATGACGCGCTTGCTCGCGCCGAACGCGTGGGCGTACTGCCCACCGTATACGGGCGTCTGCCGGTCGTATCCCGTCCACGAGTGGCGTTGATAGAAGCCGGCGTAGTTCCGGCTCGTCATCGGAGTCCCAAAGCAGGCCTGGGCGTAGGCATCCGTGCTCGCGTAGGTCAGAGCAGCAATAACCAGAATAGCTCGAAGCGTTTTCATAAGACCGGTCCTCGAAGGAATGCGTGAACGCCACCGTTGTGGCGCGAAGGTCGTTGGAGGTTGCGAGCATTCGGCGCCCGCCTCTTTTCGTGGCCGCATGCTACAAGCGCCGGTCGGCCGCGAATATCGAGCGATAGGTGAGCGCCCTATCCTCCGATCGGTGGATGGAGGGCTCCTCCGATCGACCAGCGGCCGGGCCGGGCCGATCGCGCTATTCTGTCGCGAAGAAGCCGGTGGTATCCTGGCTACTTCCCGATGCGGAGATGCCGGTCATGGAGCGGCCGCTTCAGCAGCTGCCGACGGGCCACATCGCGACGGTGCTGGGACCGACTGATCACGTGTGGCGGCGGTGGGTGGAGAACCCGTACGCGTTCTACTACACACCGCTCGCGATCGCGACGGCGGTGCTGCTGTTCGTACCCGGTCACGGCTGGCGGGAACGGGTCACGGGGGTCGTGACGGCAGTGCTGACGGCATGGTGGTTCCATCGATGGACCCTGCACGTGCGCAGCGAGGCGGGCCGGCATGCGCTCGCTCACCGGCTCCTGTTGGCGTTCGTTGGCGTGGTGCTGACTTCGATACTGGCCGTGATTCACGATGCGTATCTCGTCAACCTGCTGATGCTGGTCATGCACTTCTTCGTCGCGTTGCCGGTCGCGTGGTCGATCTTCCTCACGATCCTGATCGCGTTCCCGACGGGGCGGATGTACGACACGCACGGGCAGATGCCTGACGCGACGAGCGAGGTCATCTCCGTTCTTTTCCTGAGAGTTCCGGTCATGGTGATGTTCGGTATCGTCGTGCGGACCGCGGCGGCACAGAACGAGGAGCGCCGCCGGCTGCTCGAGACGCTTGCGGCCGCGGAGCGGCGCGCGGGCATCCTCGAGGAGCGGCAGCGACTCGCGCGCGAGATCCACGACACGCTCGCGCAGGGGTTCGCGGCGATCGTCATGCATCTCGAGCAGGCGGACGTCGCGTCGTCCGACGGGATGTCGGCGCCGGCCGCGAAGGACGCGGTCCGTCCGCATCTCGACTTCGCGCGCTCGATCGCGCGGGAGAATCTCGAGGAGGCGCGTCGCATGCTGACTGCCCTCCGCCCCGAAGTCCTCGATGAGGAAGGCGGGCTCGCCGCCGCCATCGAGCGCGTCTGTGCCGAATGGTCGAAGCGCAACGAGGTCCCGTGTGTCGTGCACGTCACGGGCGATGTCATGCAGCTGCATTCGGAGGTCGAGGTGCTGTTCCTGCGGACGACGCAGGAGCTGCTCGCGAACGTGCGGAAGCATGCGAGGGCCGGTCACGTGACGGTGACGTTGTCGTACATGTCGGACGTGGTTGCGCTGGACGTGCGAGACAACGGTGTTGGCTTCGCCGAGAGCTCGGCTGCGGGCGGTTTCGGCCTTCGCGGTCTGCGCGAACGGACGCAGCAGTTCGGCGGCGCCGTGGACATCGACAGCGCGCCCGGTGAGGGCGCAACCGTGAGCGTGACGATCCCGGCCTTCAGGACGGAGACCTATCCGGTCGTGGCTGTCGAGTCGTTAGGCGGCGCGCCCGTTCGAGCGACCGAACACGCATGACGCCCATTCGTATCGTCATCGCCGACGACCATCCGATCGTGCGTTCCGGTCTCATGGGGCTGCTCGCCTCGCAGGATGACTTCGACGTCGTGGCCGAGGCGTCCGACGGGCGGGAGCTCGTCGCTGCCGTACAGCGCACTCGGCCCGATGTGGTGCTCACCGACCTGCGGATGCCGGCGCTCGACGGCGTGGGCGCGATCCGCGAGATGTGCGCCGCGCATCCGGGGCTCAAGGTGCTCGTGCTCACGACGTACGACACGGACGCCGACATTCTCCGCGCCGTGGAAGCCGGCGCGACCGGTTATCTGCTCAAGGAGACGCCGCGGGAGGAGCTATTCGGCGCGATCCGGGCGACGGCGTTAGGCAGGTCGGTGCTGTCGCCGAGTGTGGCGTCGCGCCTCGTGGGCCGCGCGCGTGACCCGGGTGAGAGGGCGCTGAGCGCGCGCGAGATCGAGGTGCTGATGCTCGTCGCGCGGGGAACGAGCAACAAGCTGATCGCGCGAGCGCTGGAGATCGGGGATACGACGGTGAAGACGCACCTGCTGCACATCTTCGCGAAGCTCGGCGTGGATGACCGGACGGCTGCCGTCACTACTGCGGTCGAGCGAGGCATTATTCGACTTTGACATCCGAGCATCCAAAAACCAAGGGAAGCGGAAACGGCCGGAAACTACTGATCCGGCGGATCGCTCCGGGGTTCACACCGCGGCGCATCCCAACGAGCCCATTTGAAGGAGGAACGACCTCGGGAAGCCTCTCGCTGCGTCCCGAGGCAGTTCCCAGAAGATTGCTCGTTGCGCGTTGGATCTTGCGGGCCTGGATGGATCCGCAAGATCCGTTGTTTCCGGCCGTTTCCGCTTCCCCCTTTCAGACGTTGCGTGCATCGTAGCCGGACCAGGCGAAACCCGCCATCCTAACGCGACCCGAGCGCCTGTTTCAGCTTCTCTTCCGCCAACTTCCCGTTGGCGTTCTGCGGATCGAACTCCAACCCGCGCCGCACCGCATCGAGCGCGCGCTCGACCGCGCCCGTACGGGCGTACGCGTCCGCCAGGTAGAAGTAGCCCGTCGAGAGCGACGGGTTGAGCTGCGTCGCGCGCTCGTACCGGGGAATCGCTCCCGCCGCGTCGCCGCGCTGGAGGTAGATGTTCCCGAGGTTGAAGTACGCCAGCGGCTCGTTAGGATCCACGGCGATCGCTTGTTGGTACGCCCGCTCCGCCCCGGACGTGTCGCCAGAGCCTTCGAGCGCGATCCCGAGATTCACGAGCGCGAGCGGCTGCTGCGCGTCGAGCGACAGACTGCGCTGATAGCTTGCAATCGCCTTCGCCGTCTCGCCCGCCTCAGCCTGCGCCAGGCCGAGGCTCAGATGCAGGCGCGGATCGCGCGGGGCGATCTCGATCGCCTTGCGGTAGGTCGCTACGGCGCCCGCCGGATCGCCGTGCGACACGAGGCTGTCGGCGAGAAATCCGAGCACGAGTGCCCATCGGCCGCGAACGGCAGCATCGTTGGCGCCTAACGATGTCAACGCAGCCGCGAGGAACCGCCGCGTGTCGGGATCGTTCCCTCGAGCAAAGTGGAGCGCCGCGAGCGCCGTGGCGCGCACGTCGGTGTCCGGGTGACCGGCCAGCGCACGAAGTCGGTCGACGACATCCGGTTCGAGCGACGACATGTCAGGCGCGAGCTGCGTCTCCACGAAGCGCGCGAGCCCGGCGAGCAACGCCGATGTGTGTCGCGAGCCCACCACCAATAGAAGCCGCGCCACGGCGGCTCGGCTCGTCGCCTCGGCCACGCGAGTCAACCCGGCCACCGCGGAATCGTGCGGCGCGAGCGTGCCGTACCACGTGCGCACCTGGGCGTCGAGCGCCGCCACGCTGCGGTCGGCGTGGCAGCCCTTGCACGCGCTCGTCAGCCCCTGAGACGAATCGAATGCCGGCCGCGGGATCGAGATCGTGTGATCGGAGCGCGCATAGCGGATCGCGTGGCCGATCTCCTGCTCCTGCAGGTACGGCATGTGGCAGCTCGTGCAGCGACTGCCCTCGCTCGCCGCCGCATGCTTCGTGTGCAGCGTCGGACTCGTTGCCTTGCTCGCGTGACACGACGTGCACTGGCGATCGTCGAAGCGGCTCGCGAGTGGCGTTCCGAATACGTCGCGATAGCCCTGGCTGTGCGGGTCGTGGCAGCTCGTGCACGTCATGCCGCCCTTCACGTAGCACGCACTCGAGAGGTGACCCTCCTGATACGCGAACGTCCGCGTGCGCCCGTCGGGCAGGAGCGCGGCGTCGCCGAGCTGCGCGAGTCGGAGCGCGTAGTACGTCGTCAGCGGCGCGCCGGGCTCGTAGTGCCTCGCGAGCTGCGACTTGAGCGAGTGACACTGGAAGCAGACGCCGAGCGACGGGTCCTTGCTCAGCGTGGCTAGCGAGCGGAGGCCAATGTCCGCCGCGGCTCGCGACGCCGACGCGACCGGCTGTGTTTTCCCGTTTCGCGCGGCGTCGTTCATCAGCTCCACGTGTCGCTTCGCGGGACCGTGACACGACTCGCAGTCGATCGCGAGCGTGGCGATGCTCGTATTCCACTTCTTCGCGACGCTGTCGAAGCGGACGTCGATCCGGCTCCCGTGACATCCCTGGCAGTTGGCGAAGCGGGGCTCGTCGCCAAGTATGCGCTGTGGCGGCCAGTCGCCGCAGTCGGCGAGCCTGAGGTCGGCGGTGATGGGAACCCATCCCTTGTTCGAGCGCGACTCGGTGTTGCAGAACCACGTGGCGGTCTGCTTGCTCCAGTCGAAGGGCAGCATGCGCCAGGTCCCGTCGGCGAACCGTGAGACGAATGCCTGCGTGCCGCCGCCCACCATGTGCCCGCCGCCGATGACGCCGTCGACCGTGAAGCGGCGTTCCGGCCGGCCTTCCTGCCTAACGGTGAACGTGTAGCCGCGACCGGCACTCGGGATCACGACCGCGTCACGGAACCGGATCGGCGTTCCGTTGAAGGGCGCGATGACCTTG
Source organism: Gemmatimonadaceae bacterium (assembly GCA_036274195.1). Classification (GTDB taxonomy): domain Bacteria; phylum Gemmatimonadota; class Gemmatimonadetes; order Gemmatimonadales; family Gemmatimonadaceae; genus JAJKIV01. The sequence continues at coordinate 13,346 of DASUGD010000304.1, forward strand.
ACGCTGCCGGGCGTACCACCGGCATTGCCGTGTGTGGACCCACGCCACGCCGCGTACTGTGCCTGGTGACAGGATGCGCAGCGCTCCGACCCGGCGAAGTCGGAGGCGACCGGCGCCGGAGGAAGAACGGAATCGACCGGAGGTGGCAGCGCGACCCGTGCGCCATCGGCGGATTCGCCGTTAGGCGGACGGTGCAGGAGCCGAGTGCCCGCCAGCAACGCGATGGCGATGGCAACGACAGCCACGCCAATCGTCAGCGGATTCCTCCACCCCAGCTTCGGCTTCGCCGCTTCGGGTGCCTTCGCGGCCTCACGTGACTCCGCCTTTCGCGACTTTCCCCTGCGCGAGCTCACTTCGGCGAGACCTGACCGTCGGTGGACCAGGCCGGCCCCTGGCACTGGCAGAGCGTCCGGATGTGCCGCACGAGCGCGCGGATCTGCGCGGGCGAGAGCGTGGTGCCGTATGCTGGCATGCGCGGGCTTCGATTCATGATGGCCCCGCCACCGGATATCGTGTCGAAGAGCGCATCGTCGGGCCGCGCGGACATGGCTTCCCTCGAGGCGTGGCGTGCTGGCGGGACGGGCAGCGACGTCGCGTTAGGCCCGTCGCCCCTGCCCTGTTGTCCGTGGCACCCGGTGCAGTACCGAGCGTACAGCGTGGCACCAGTCGAATCGGCGTTCGCGGCCGTGTCTGTACGGACCGCGCCTCGTGCCGCATCCACGATCGTCGCATCGCCGCCGAGGTACCGCACGATCAACGCGCGCCATTGGTGAGGCATCGGCGTGTGCGGCATGAGCGTGCCGGGCACGGTGGCCTGCGGATCAATGACCACACGTGCGACGTACGCGGCGTCGCGGCGACTCCTGACCGTCGCGAGCTCGGGCGCCAGCTTCCCGCCGTTGCCATCGAGCGTGTGACAGCCAAGGCACGGTAGCTGGTCGCGGAGAAGGGCTTCGGCCTTGGCGCGAGCGAAGGGAGTGAGGTCGGAAGCAGGAGGGGTCGCGGAGGCCTGTGCCCACGCAACAGGCGGTGTGAGCAGTAGGGTGGCGGTGAAATAGAGGGCCGTGAGTCTCGAGCCAGCGAGCCAGCGCAATGACGCTCTCCGTTCCGTCGGCGACCGGGTGAAAAGGAGCACTAACGTGGCTCGCGACCATCGCGTGGGCAAGCGGGCAACAATGCCCGGTCACGATCGCTGGAGGACAAACCCCGACAGACGATCAGCCAACCCCCCGGCTGATTCTTCCATCCAAGAAGCGTATCCTCGGTCGCGGGAATGCGACCTTCGGTCTCGTCCCGTTGAGGCCAATCATGCGCTCGTTCATATCCGACCTGCGACTCGCCGTCCGGTCGCTCGCCAAGCACCGTACCGTCACGACCGTCGCCATCGCCACTCTGGCCCTGTCGATCGGCATCACCACAGCGGTCTTCAGCGTCGTCAACGGCGTCGTGCTGCGTCCGCTGCCATTCTCGGCACCCGACCGCCTCGTGGCTCTGTGCGAGGTCGACCGCGGCGAAAAGACCGACTGGTGTGGCGCGTCGGTCCCTGACGTCTACGATGTCGCGCAGCGTGTGCCCGCCATCGGCGTGGCTGGCGTCGCGCGCTCGTGGCCCTTCATGATGCGGACGACGGATGGCGTCGAGAGCGTCCGCGGCGGGCTGGCCAGCAGCGAGGCGTTTCAGGCGCTCGGCCTCGCCCCGTTGGCAGGGCGCTTGATCGCCCCCGACGACATAGGCACCAACTGGCGCCGGGTGGTCGTGCTTGGCTACGACTTCTGGCGAACACGGTTTGGCGGCCGCACGGACGTCCTCGGCCAGGCCATCACTCTGGACGAGGAGCCCCACACCATCGTCGGGGTGCTGCCACCTAACGCCCGCCTTCCGCAGCTCGAGTCCGTGGACCTCTGGCGCCCCGTGCACGTGAGCCCTCGCGATGAGGAGCGGCGCGACTGGCACGGCTTCCTCGCGTTCGCGCGCCTTCGCGATGGCGCGTCACTGGAGCAGACACGGCGCGACGTCGCGGCCGCCGCGGCCGACATCCAGCGTCAGCACTTCCCGACGCAGCCCGGGTGGAGCATTCAGGTGAAGCCATGGATGGACGTCCTCGTCGGCTCCGTGCGCCGCACGATGTACATCGTCCTGGGCGCCGTCGGGTTCGTGCTGCTCATCGGGTGCGCGAACGTAGCGAACCTGCTGCTCGCGCGATCCACCGCGCGCCAGCGCGAGATGGCCGTGCGTACCGCGTTAGGCGCCACGAGAGGCTCACTCGTGCGCGCGATGCTCGTGGAGAGTCTCGTGCTGGCTGTTGTCGGTTCAGCGGCCGGGCTTCTCGTGGCCTGGTGGGCGTCACGCGCGTTCGTCGCGCTCGCGCCCGCCGGAATCCCGCGCATCGACCAGATCGGGCTCGACACGCGCGTGCTGGCTTTCACGGTGGTGGTATCCATCCTCACCACGCTGCTGGTCGGTACCGCCCCGGCGCTCCGCGCCACCCACGTGAACGTGAACGCGACGCTGAGCGAGGGAGGTCGCGCCGGGACGGCGGGCCGAGCCGCCACGAGACTCGGCTCCGCCTTGATCGTTGGCGAGATCGCCCTGGCGGTGATCCTGGTGACCGGCGCGGGGCTGCTCGGCAGAACGTTCGCGACGCTCATGCGCTGGCGGCCCGGCTTCGACCAGCAGCACCTGCTCACGGTGTGGACGTTCGTGTCGCCGGGCAAGTACGAGAAGCGAGACCAGATCGTCGCGCTGCTCGCGCGCGCAGAGGAGGAATTGCGGACGCTCCCATCGGTGGTGTCCGTGGGCTCGGGCTCTGCGGGGCCGCTCTTCGGAGGCGACGGCGACGGGCTCTTCACAATCGATGGTCGCACGCCGCCCAACGGTGCGCCGCGTCAGGCAGCCTTCTGGTTCGACATCTCCCCCACTTATTTCCGCACGATCGGTCTTCCGATCGTACGAGGGCGAGACATCGCGGATCGCGACGTGGACGGCACGCCGCTGGTGGCGGTCGTCAACGAGACCTTCGTCCGTCGATATCTCGGCTCGGAGCCGTTGGGCCGACGCATTCACATGATCGAGCACGATGCGGACTTCACGATCGTGGGCGTCGTGCGGGATGTGCCGCCCGTCCGTCCGGGCGACGACGTGCAGCCACAGATCTTCTGGTCGAACCGCCAGGCGCCACGTCCGGCGACCTACTTTCTCGTGCGCACGGCCGGCGACCCGACCGTCGTCGCCTCTGCCGTACGGGCACGACTGCACGCGGTAGATCCGGACATGCATGTGTCGCAGGTGCGCACCGTGCGCGAGTGGCTCTCGGTCGAGCTCGTGAGGCCGCGGTTCGGTGCGGTGCTGCTGGCGACGTTCGGCGCGCTGGCGCTCGTGCTGGCGGCCATCGGAACATACGGGTTGATCGCCTATGCCGTCGCCCAGCGGACGAAGGAGATCGGCATCCGGATGGCGTTAGGCGCCCGCCCGCGCGTGATCGTCGGTGAAATCCTTGGCCGAGGGATGAAGCTCGCCGCCCTCGGCGTGTGCCTCGGCATCATTGGAGCGCTCGCGCTGACGCGCGTGATCCGCGGGATGCTGGCCGGCGTCAGCTCGACCGACCCGCTCAGCTTCGCGCTGAGCGTGGCACTGTTGATCGGCGGGGCGGCGCTGGCGTGCGTGCTCCCGGCACGGCGGGCGAGCCGGGTGGACCCGGTCGTGGCGCTCCGGTCGGAGTGAATTCGCCCCGTAAGGGGTCAGAGTCCTGACGGACCATTACAACGCCC
>DASUGD010000305.1:0-27206 GCA_036274195.1 Gemmatimonadaceae bacterium
GTCCTCGATGATCGCGACCCGCGTCTCGCGCGGGTTCGCATTGATGAGAATTTCTCGCTTCATGTGGTGCGGCCGCCAGCGAAAACCAAGGCGACTCCTTGGGCGCTGCGCGGCGATGGGAAAAAGTTGTGAAGGAACGACGCGCTCGGGCGCTCATGCCTCGGCGGTGTTCCCGGATCGGAGTGTTCCACCGGCGGTGGGTGATCGGACACGCGCCATCCGGCAGGCTCACGACCCGCGCCTCGTCCCCGGCGATATGCTGCGGGGGGAGGCTGGTCATGGCCGGCAGTGAGCGGAGTTGCGTGCGATCGACTCGTGCCTGAACGGCACCGCCACAGGCGGAAGAGCCACGCTCCGTCGACGCTGCTCGAGAGCGTCGGGAGCGCAGCGGCAGTACAAGGCTCGCCGCGAGTCGCGCGGCGGCCCAGACGGGGAAAGCCACAAGTATGCAGCACCGCACGATCGACTCGATCACGAGGGATCGCGCGGTGGTATGTAGCGCGGGATGAGTGGTCACCATGAAAGATCGCCTCTCATCCGCAGGACGAGCCAGGCCAGCGCGAGGATAAACCCCAGGGCGGCCTTCCACTCGCCGTGTCGCATGTACAACGACGGACTGAACCGATCCGCCCCGGCGCCCGCTGGGTCTCGCCACGGCGTGGGTCGGGGGACGAAAGCGGGGACGTTTTGCTCCCAGCGCGCGTACGCCTCAGGAAACCTCGCGCTGATGTTTGCCCGCTCCTTCTCGATCGTGGGCCCGTACACGAGCGCGAAGAACGCCACGACGACGAGCAGCAACGACCAGTGCGCCGCGACCGCGAATCCGGCCGCGATGAGGAAACTGCCGAAGTAGAGGGGGTTTCGGGTGTGGGCGTACGGGCCGGTAGTCGCGAGTCGGTCGTTCTTCACGATGTGCCCCGCCGCCCACGCTCGCACGACGAGTCCGATCATTGCCAGGCCGCCGCCCACCACGAGCGTGAGCGGTGTCGGCGGCGGGCCGAACGCGAGGTAGAGTGCCGCCAGCACGAAACCGAGCGGCAATCGCAGGCGCCTCGCGACCTGCTCGAACGTCAATCAGCCATCTCCCGCAGGAGGCTGCGCGCGATGACGAGGCGCTGGATCTCCGACGTGCCCTCGCCAATCTCGCAGATCTTCGCGTCCCGCATCATCCGCTCGACGGGATAGTCGCGCGTGTAGCCGTAGCCACCGTGTACCTGAATCGCCTTCAGGGTCGTGCGCATGGCGAGCTCCGAGCAGAACAGCTTTGCCATGGCCGCCTGCTTCGTGAACGGCTTGCCCTGCTGTGCGAGCCACGCCGCGTGATACATCAGGTGCTTCCCTGCTTCGATCTCGGTTGCGCAGTCGGACAGCTGGAACTGCACGCCCTGGAACTCGAAGATCGGCTTGCCGAACTGGCGCCGCACCGTGGCATACCGCATCGCCTGCTCGAACGCTCCCTCCGCCAGGCCTAACGACAGCGCGGCGAGGCCGATTCGACCCGCGTCGAGGGTGCGCATGAAGTTCACGAAGCCCTGCCCTTCCACGCCGAGCAGGTTCTCCGCCGGCACCTCGACGTCCTCGAAGATCAGCTCGGAGGTGTCAGAGGCGCGCCAGCCGAGCTTGTTTTCCTTCTTTCCCGCCCTGAATCCAGCCATCGCCGGCAGCGATGGATCGTGCCCCACCCCGACCTCCGTGGCTTTCGCGAGCTCGGTCGTGGGCTTCGTCATGATGAACGAGCTGATGCCTCGCGTCCCGCGCCTCTTGTCCGTCACGGCCGTCACGACGAAGATCTCGCCGACGCCGCCGTGGGTAATGAACCGCTTGGAGCCGTTGATGACGTAGTACCCGTCCTTGCGAACCGCCGTCGTGCGCGTCCCGCCGGAGTCGCTGCCGGCGCTTTCCTCGGTCAGGCCGAAACCGCCTAACACGCGACCGCTGGCCAGCAGCGGAACGAAGCGCCGCTTCTGCTCCTCCGTCCCGAAATGCACGATCGGCGACGTCCCGAGCGTGGTGTGGGCCGAGACGGTGATCGCATGCGAGGCGCAGACTTTCGCGATCTCGTGGATGGCGATCATGTAGGCGATGTAGTCCAGCCCAGCACCACCGAGATCCTCGGACCACGGTACTCCCAGCAGCCCGAGCTCCCCCATCTTCTTGATGTTGTGCCAGGGGAACTCTTCGCGCTCGTCGAGCTGCGCAGCAACCGGCGCGACTTCCTCGCGGGCGAAGGAGCGCACCATCTCGCGAACAGCCAGGTGCTGTTCAGTGAAGTAAAGAGAATCGTCCATGGAGCCTGGTGCCGCCGCGTGATGTTTGTGTATTAGGCGGCTTCGGTGTCATCGGCGCCCTTGATCGCCGCAAGAAACCGGTCGCCGTATTTGTCCAACTTGGCCTGCCCCACACCGCGAACCTCGAGCAGGCTCGCCGGCGTCCGCGGTTTCCGCGCCGCGAGCTCGGCGAGCGTGCGATCCGTGAACACCACGTAGGGCGGAACTTCCTCCTCCCGCGCGATCGACCGGCGCAACGCCTTGAGAGAGGCGAAGAGCCGAGCGTCCGCGCCCTCCAGCACCAGCTCGCTGGCCGGCCTTGCATCTCCGACGCCGACGGGCTCTGCACCTCGCGCTCCCGCAGAACGCGACGAACCGGGCGCGGCGGCCACCGGAGCAGCGCGCTCACGACGGGTACGCGCCGACCCTTGTGCTTGGCGCTCCTTTCCGACGTGCAGACCCAGGCAATTGTCGCATCCGCCGCAGGTCCCGCGACCAGCCTCGTCGCCGAAATATCGGAGGACAAAGGCCCGGCGGCAACCGGTGGTGTACGCGTATTTCTGCATGGCATCGAGCTTTGCGAGTTCGGCCCGACGCCGCCGGTCGATCGCCGCCCATTCGACCGCAAACGCCGTGAGCGGCTTGCGCGGGTCCGTGAGACGTAACCCGCCGCCAAGACGCTCCCACGTCAGGAATTGTCGCGACTGCAGCGCGGTGAGGATCGGAACCGCCGTCGCGGAGCCACTGAATCCGGGAGGAAGTCCGTCCAGGGACACGACGGCGCCCTCGTTCAATCGACTGCCAGCCGCCCGCCACAAGGCGCGCAAGAACCCGAGCTCGGGGTTGTGGGCGTCGGGCAGCTCGCGCTTGATGCGCTCCGGAGTGGCAAGCAGTCGCACGAACACCGACGAGCCGGACTCGGACTCCCGACGCACGGCATCGGCCCGCATCAGGATGCGAAGCGCCGACTCGACGTCCCGTCCTGCCACCTTGCCCGGAACGAGGCGCGAAATGCCATTCGGGTCGAGGTCAGTCAGGCCCGCCGGGTCGACCACGCGCTGCATCGCCGCATACACCGCCTCCACCAGCGCGCGCTCGGGATAGGAGCCCTTGATGAAGAACTCGTGTGTGAACCGGTCCGGAAAGGCGTGAAGGAGGACGCACTCCGAGTGGAGGCCATCGCGCCCCGCGCGCCCGGCCTCCTGGTAATAGGCCTCCAGCGTACCGGGCATCGCGTGATGGACAACGAGTCGCACGTTAGGCTTGTCGATCCCCATCCCGAACGCGTTGGTCGCCACGATGGCCCGGACATCCTCGTTCATGAAGCTGTCCTGCACCTCGTGGCGGTGCGCATCGTCGAGCCCCGCGTGATAGGCGGTGGCCGAGATCCGCGCGCGCTCGAGGACGCCGGCGATCCGCTCGACGTTGCGGCGCGTGGAGGCGTAGACTACGGCCAGACCGTCGTGCTCTCGCAGGGTCTGCACGAGGGCATGGTCTTTCTCGGTATCGTTCCGGGTGGGCAGGACGTGGTAGTGCAGATTGGTCCGGTCGAAACCCGTGACGATGATCGTGGGGTTTCGGAGCGCGAGTTGCGCCGCGATGTCGCGCCGGACCTCGGGTGTGGCCGTTGCGGTCAGGGCGACCGTCGGCGGCGCGCCGAGCCGCTCGCGCACATGGCGCATGCGCAAATAGCTCGGCCGGAAGTCATGCCCCCATTCGCTGATGCAATGCGCCTCGTCGACGGCGAGGAGCGCCACGCCCATTGCGCGCAGCCGCTCGGCCGTCGTGCCGGCGTCGAACCGCTCTGGTGCGACGTAGAGCAGCTTGATGTCGCCGCGTGCCGCACGCGAAAGGCGATCCGAAACCTGGGATCCGGTAAGCGTGCTGTTGATGAACGCCGCTGGCAGGCCACGCGCGGTGAGCGCGTCGACCTGGTCCTTCATGAGCGAGATGAGGGGTGACACAACGACGGTGAGCCCCGGCAGCATCAGCGCGGGCACCTGGTAGCAGAGCGACTTTCCGCCACCGGTGGGCAGGACGACGAGCGTGTCGCGGCCGCTCAGGACCGACGCGATCGCGCGCTCCTGCCCCGGACGAAATCCAGGGTAACCGAACGACTCGCGCAGCGTGGCGCGGGCCTGCTCCAGCAACAGCTCGGCGGAAACCTCGTTGGGCACGTCGAACAATAACAACGTGCGCCGACGGCGACCATCATCGCGCGATTGCGCGCGCCGTCAATTCGTGCGCTGCGGTCAGACGGCGCGCGCGAAATGCCCCCGAGTGAACTTCCCACCCACGAGCTCGCGGACGGGAGACGTCGATGGCGGCGCTTCCACGCGCGACAGGGCGTCGAGTGCGGCGCGGTATCCGGCCACGATGTCTCGTACGGGATCGCCCGGTACGTTGAACACCGCGCGGAACCCGCGGATGCCCGACTGCCACAGCCGTGGCAGATATTCCGACGCCTCGATTGGTCTCGAGTGCAGCAGGCGATTCCGGCACGCGGAGTCGGTCGCCACGCCGAACGTGTACCCCGCCGGATCGGTGAGCTCGACCACCGGATGCTTCTGCACGCAGAGGTCGCGACATGTCGTCGGCTCGCGGTCGAACGCGGCGGACAGCACGCAATGCTCGATGGTCATTCCCTCGGGGCGGCCGTAGATGAACACGTCGAAGCCCTTTCCGTTCCAGGGCGCCGAGACGGCCGCCAGCTCCGCCGTGGTCAGCTCGACCGACAGCACAATACGATGGGCGCCGAGCCGAAAAAGCTCGGCTGCGGTGTGCTGGTTGAAGCAATTCACGGCGTAGTCGGCGACGACGTCGCGTCCGGCGCGCCCGAGCTCCGACACCAACCCGAGGTGTCCCGACAGGATGGGGAGGCCGAGCGCAAGCCACTTGTCGAGTGACCGACGCTCCTCGGGCCGCACGATCGTCGGCGTGCGGAGTCGCAACGCGACGCCGCGCGCGGCCAACTCTTCGCCAAGCGCGCGCACGCGGGCCGCGGGCGGCGCCGGATGGCGGAGGAACGGGTCGAACGTGACCTCGGTTGCGCCGCCGTCGGCGGCCGCGCGAGCGTCCTCGAGGCGGTACACTTCGGCGCTCAGCACGAACGGCATCCCACCCCGCGTCTCGTCAGGCATTCCATCGCGATGCGCGTTCGATACCTCGGGAACGTTGGCGACCGCCGCGGCAATCGTTCCTTCCCGTTCCGCGTGCCGCGCAACCTCGGCCCAATCGCGGCGAACCGTGAGCTCATCGACCACGCGCTGACGAAGGTGATTGAGCTCGCTCACGGGCAGGAACAGTCCACTCGACAGCCCCGCCAGGTCCAGGTCGCCTAACGCGAACGGAGTCTCGCCGAGGCGCCCGAGCTGCGCGCGGAGTCGGGCGACATCGAGCGCGTGGGCATGTGCGGGCGCGAGGGGGATCTCGCCGCGCACACTCACCTGTTCGCCGTCCGCGGTCGCGACGACCTTGAGCGGAGCCCCGGCCGTGCCGAACAGTCGCATGTCGACGCGCGTGCGTCGCGCCCGAACGGGCGCGCCCAGCTCGGCGAAGCTTGCGCGCGCGCGCTCGAGCAGCGCCGCGTGCGACGTGCGGAGGACAAGCCATCCGCTCGGCACGCTCACGCGCGTGGCGATTGCCTGCCGCGTGATGCCATCCACCGAGCGCACTGTCCGCGCCGCCGAAACGGAGAAGCCGAGCGCCTGCCCCTTCTGGCCTGGCGGCGGCTCGAATCCGAGTCCATCCCCGACTGCTACCGGTGACGTGACGTCGATGAGCAGATTGGCCCCGTCACGGCCAGCCACGACGCCGACCGCGACGCCGTGATTGTCCGGGTGAGTGCGCGTGATGTAGCTTCGCCCCGCGCGACCCAACTGCATGCCAGGAGTGAAGCCGCGGCTGAAGATCTGGACGAGCGGCTGCACTTCCTCGAAGGCGGGCGGCGTGAGATCACCCTGCTTCAACCGGTCGAGAAACGCGCGGTACCCCTGCGTCACCGTCGCCACGTATTCCGGCTTCTTTTTTCGACCTTCCACCTTGAGGCAAACGATCCCTGCGCCGGCCAGGTCCGCCAACTGGTCGTGAGCGGCGAGGTCTTTCGCGGAGATGAGGAACCCGCGGTCGAGCTCCGAGCCGGTCGTGGCGTCCGTGAGCACGTAGTCCTTACGACACGACTGCGCGCACGAGCCGCGGTTCGCGCTGCGCTCGCTGATCATGCCGGACATGAAGCACTGGCCCGAGTACGAGATGCAGAGCGCCCCGTGCACGAACGCCTCGAGTCCGAGATCCGGCACCGCGGCGCGGATCTGTCGAATATCCTCGAGGGTGTTCTCGCGCGCGAGGACGACCCGGTTGACGCCGAGCTCCTGCATCACGGCCGCCCCGCTGGCGTCGTGCACGGTCATCTGCGTCGACGCGTGCACCTCGAACCCCGGATACACCGCGTGAATGAGCTTGATGAGACCGATGTCCTGTACGATCGCGGCGGCAATCCCGCGGTCGATGGCGTGTCCGAGCAGCGCGAGGGCGTCGGCGATCTCGTCTGGTTTGACGAGCGTGTTGAGCGTGAGATAGATGCGAACGCCGCGCGACGCGGCTAGTGCGCACGCGCGCTCCAGGTCATCGAGCGTGAGCTGCGCGCCCTCGTCGCGTGCATTGAAGCGCTCCGCGCCGAGGTAGATCGCGTCGGCGCCATTGGCCACGGCGGCCCTGACGGCGTCGAGCGAGCCGGCAGGGGCGAGCAATTCGGGAACGCGATCGGGCAAACGCATCCGGCGAAAGCTAACCGTCCTACTCCGGCTTCGTCGTCTTGAAGAACCGAAGCAGGAACGCGATGACGACGAGTCCGATGCCGATCCAGCGCACGACGGTGTCCTCACTGCGGACGCCGAACGCGAACATGCCGACGCCGGCGAGCGCCAACGCGATCTTCGCAACCGTTATGCGATCCATACGGAGTGCCTCGTGGAGACTGACGTGAGCGGCCTCGGCCTCACGCCACCGGTAACCCCAGGGAACGCGCCTCGGCGTCAGGCACGTCGATCACCATGCGAAGGAGCGCTGTCGAGAACACCTTGCCCTGCGCGTCCGTCTTGAGCGAGAGCGTTCCGCCACCATCGAGCGCCCCGTGAAGCAGGAAGTTCAGCGCTCCCAGGTTAGGCAGCTCGTACCGCTTCACGTCTCCGGTGATCACTCCGCGGAAATGCTCGGCGACACGGCGCTCGGTCAGCTCGCGCACGAGGATCGGGTACCATTCCCGCTTGAGGGCGATCACCCCAACGTTGGCCGTGTCGCCCTTGTCGCCGGAGCGTGCGTGCGCGATGTCCACGAGGCGGACCTTCATGCAATCACCTCCACTGCCGTCTGCACCTCGGTCTTGTCGATCAGCGCGGGCCAGTAGGCCACGATCTCCTCGACCTTGGGCCGACCGCCGGCGAAGCCGGTCACGCTTGGCGGTCCGTTGAGCACGAGCGGGGCGAGCTCGCGGGTGAAGCGTTCGACGGCGGCCTTGTTGTCGCCGCGCACGCCGACGCGCAGCTGCACCTCGGGCAGATCGGCGTTAGGCTTCCCGGCCAGCGGGCCGTGGGTGGCCGACACGCCCACGAACTCCGTCATGATCTTGTCGAAGCGAAGCCCGAGCCGGTCGAGACGCTCGCGGAGCACCCGGTCGGCGGCCTGCGCCTTGTCCAACGCGTCGGGCCACGCGTACACCAGGGTGCCGACCGCCTTGAATCCGGCGCGGTATGCGATGGACACTTTCAGCTTGTCGGTCGGCGCGGCTCCGCCGATGCCGAACACGCGCACGCGATCCGGTCCCACCGACTCGAGATTGATGGTGGTGAAGTCCGCGACGACATCCGGCGTGATGTAGGCGTGCGGATCACCCATCTCGTAGACCAGCTGCTCGGTCACCGTCGGCACGGAGATACGCCCGCCGGTTCCCGGATGCTTCGAGATCTCGAACGTGCCGTCCGGATGCGCGTTGATGATCGGGTACCCGACGTTCGCGAGGTCCGGAATGTCGCGCCAGTCGATCAGGCAGTTTCCGCCCGAGCATTGGGCCCCGCACTCGATGATGTGTCCAGCGACAATTCCGGCTGCCAGCTTGTTCCAGTCGTCCGGCGCCCAGGCGAACTCGAAGCGGAGCGGCGCCATCGTCAGCGCCGTGTCGGTGGAGCGGCCCGTGACGACGACCTGGGCACTCCTCGACAGCGCCTCGACGATTGGAGTCGAGCCGATGTAGGCGTTGGCCGACAGGACGCGGTCACGCACCGTCGTCAACGGCTCGCCCGTATCCATGTTCGCGAGCGCATGGCCGCGCGCGATCAGGTCATCGAGGCGAGGCAGCAGATCGTCGCCCGTCACGACGCCGATCTTGACCTTTCCCGCGGCGCCACGGGCCGCCGCGAGCTCTTTCACCGCCTGCGCGCAGGACACCGGATTCACGCCGCCGGCGTTTGCGATCACGCGCACGCCTCGCTCGACAATGGCCGGCAACACGCTCTCGATCGCGCCAATGAAGTCGCGCGCGTAACCCATTCTGGGGTCGCGCTCCTTCTGTTTCTGCAGGATCGACATCGTGACTTCGGCGAGGTAGTCGAGCATGAGGTAGTCGACCGGCCCGCCCTCGACCTGTCGGCGCGGGGCCTCGAGCCAGTCGCCCCAGAATCCCTGGCCGGCTGCAACACGAACAACCTGCTTCACTCAGGCCTCGGAGAGGTGTGGTGGAAGAACGAAGGCGCCGAGATGCGGCCCGGCGTTATGCAGCGCGGTGCGGAGCGCCATTGCCAGCACGTCACGCGTGTCTTCAGGGTACACGATGGCGTCGACGTAGCCGCGCGCCGCCGCATAACGAGCGTCCAGCTGGTGCTCGTAGTCGGCACGCATCTCCTCGACGGCCTCGAGAAGCTCGGGCGACGGATCGCGCTTTGCCTTCTTCGCAGCTTCGAGCACGGGCCCGTGCACGGCCTGGATCGCCGCCTCGCCTTCCATGACCCCCATGCGGCCCGTCGGCCAGCTGAAGATGAAATCGGGGTCGAACCCCTGGCCGGCCATCGCGTAGTAGCCCGCGCCCGACGCGTGATTCACGGTGAGCACGATCTTGGGAACACAGGCCGTGGCCATCGCCTCGACGAACCGGGCGCCCGCGCGAATGATCCCCTCGTGTTCGGCCTCTGCGCCAACCATGAATCCGGACACGTCTTGAACGAACAGGAGCGGGATGCCCTGGCGGTCGCAGCGATCGATGTAGTAGGCGACCTTCTCGGCGCTCTCGGCGTAGATGATGCCGCCGAACCGGGGCTTCTCGCCCGCCCGTCCCTTGATGAGCCCGCGCTGGTTCGCGATCACGCCGACCGGAATGCCGTCGATGCTGGCGTCCGCACAGATCATCTCGCGCGCGAGGCCGCCCTGAAACTCGTCGAGCTTGCCGTCGTCGACGATGGCGTTGAGGACCTGGTGCATGTCGTAGGACATGCGATGGTCCGCGGGAAGGAGTTTGTAAAGCCGGTCTGACTGGGAACCGGGAACCGGGAACGGGGAATCGGAACGGCCTCGGTACCCATCGACTCCCGATTCCCGATTCCCGATTCCCGACGCTCGTGGGAGTCGACCGATCAGCTCGCGCAACTTCTCCAGGCAGGCACCATCATCGTCAACCGCATAGTGCGCTACGCCGCTGATCTCCGTATGCGTGACCGCCCCGCCTAACGTCTCCGCGTCGATCGTCTGGCCGGTCGCGCCCTTCACGAGGTTCGGCCCGCCCAGGCCCATGAACGACGTGCCCTTCACCATCAGGATCACGTCCGACAGCGCCGGGAGGTACGCGCCGCCCGCGATGCACGGGCCCATCACCGCCGCCAGCTGCGGGATGCGGAGGTACCGGCGCATGATGGAGTTGTAGTAGAAGATCCGCGCCGCGCCATACTGGCCTGGAAAGACGCCACCCTGATACGGGAGATTCACGCCGGCCGAGTCCACGAGATAGATGATCGGGACACGACAGCGCATCGCGATCTCCTGCGCGCGCAGAATCTTCTTGATCGTCTCGGGCCACCACGAGCCGGCCTTCACCGTCGCGTCGTTCGCGACGATCACCACCTCACGCCCGTGCACGGTGCCGACGCCGGTGACGACGCCGGCAGCCGGCGCCTGACCGTCGTACTGATCGTACGCGACGAGAAGGCCGACCTCGATGAATCGCGACGACGGGTCGCTCAGTCTGGCGATCCGCTCGCGCGCTGTCAGCTTGCCCTGCTTGTGCTGCTTCGCGATGCGGTCGGGGCCCCCGCCTTCACGCAGGGTGTCTTCGAGCTTGCGGATTTCGTCGCTCAGCTCCCGGAGCCGCGGTGTCACCGCTCGCCCGACCTCGCGCTGGCGCCCTCGCGCTCCTCGAACCAGTTGCGAATGTAGTCGACCAGATCCGAGGTCGACGTTCCGGGGCCGAACAGCTTGCCGATGCCCAGCCGCTGCAGCTCCTCCATGTCCTCCTTCGGAATGATGCCGCCGCCGGTGATCAGCACGTCGTCGCGTCCCGCCTCGCGCAACAGGTCGAGCACACGCGGGAAGAGGGTCATGTGGGCACCGCTCAGGATCGACAGCCCGATGACGTCGACGTCCTCCTGAATGGCGGCGTTCGCGATCATCTCCGGCGTTTGATGAAGGCCAGTGTAGATGACCTCCATGCCAGCATCGCGCAGCGCAGCCGCGACGACCTTCGCACCTCGATCGTGGCCATCGAGCCCAGGTTTGGCTATGAGAACACGTATGGGTCGCATTTGCTCGAGCTATCGGCCATCAGCCATCAGCCAATGACTTTGCGAAAGGGTCGCGGAAGTTGTTCGGACAGACGGAAAGCTAGCGGACCCCGCGCCAAGGCAGCAACGCCGACGAGTCAGTCGTCTTTGCGCGCGACGAGCAGCATCTCGCCACTGCGACGGGATAGCGCGCGTTCGGTCCAGCCGTCATATGCCGCTTCGACCACGAGCCCATGTCGCACGAACATTTCCGCGAGATGCGTAGCCGAGTAGAGGCGAATGCGGTGCTCGCGTTGGCCCTTTGAACGGCCGCGCCACGTCGATCGCACGGTCAACACGCCGGACAGCGCGTCGAACGAGCGTTCGTGGCCGATCATGGTGTGATCATCGGCGAGCCACCAGTCGCGGGCGAGAAAGCGCCGCATGACTCCGTCGCGATTTCCGCCGTGCCACACCAGCACGCCGCCTGGCTTGAGCACCCGCGCCCACTCGGCCACGACGCGCTCATCATCGCGCGGCAGGACGAAGAAGCCGAACGAGGTGAACAGGTTCACCACGGCGTCGAACCGCGCGGTCCATCGTGCCGGGAGCCGTCGCATGTCGCCGCGCGTGTATCGCAGGGTTTTCCCTGTTCCCCGCGCCCTCGCGCGCGCGAGCAACTCGTGGGACAGATCGAGTCCGTCGACGTCGTAGCCGGCTTCGGCGAAGAGGTGCGCATGCCGGCCCTGTCCGCAGGGGACGTCGAGTATCCGAGAGCCGGCCGGCAGGCCGAGCACTTCGAGCAGGCGAGCGACTTCGCGACGGTCGCGCGCGAGGTCGAAGATCGGGCTGTACTCGAGCAGATAGTGGGCGTCGAAGTAGGTGGCCCACCAATCGGCGGGAATCGGGAATCGGGAATCGGGAATCGAAGAACGCTCGGGATGCTTCGCCTTGGCTTCCCGTCTCGCGCTTCCCCGCTGTTTCGATTCCCTATTCCCGATTCCCGATTCCCTTCTCAAAAGAAGACCGGTTCCCGGTACGCCCCAAACACCGCTTCCATCGCCGCGCGGATCTCGTACAGCGTGCAGTAGGCGCGAGCGCAATCGAGAATGTGCGGGATCAGATTTGCATCCGTCGATGCGGCTGCGGTGAGCTCGGAGAGTCGGCGTTGCACGAGGGCGTTGTCGCGAGTCCGGCGGAGCGTCGACAGGCGCTCGCGCTGGAGAATCGTCGTGTCCTCGCCGACCTTGAGCAGCGGAATCGTCAGCTCCGGTTCGTCGGTGACGAACTCGTTGACGCCGACGACCACGCGCCGGTGCTGCTCGATCTCCCACTGCTGGCGCGCCGCCGACTCGGCGATCTTCCGCTGGAACCATCCCTGCTCGAGCCCCGCCACGACGCCGCCCACCTCGTCGATCTCGCGGAAGATCTCTTCCGCTTCGCGCTCGAGGCGGTCGGTCAGCGCCTCCACGTAGTGCGACCCGCCGAGCGGGTCGATGACGTTAGGCACGCCCGTCTCGTACGCCAGCACCTGCTGCGTGCGCAGCGCCACCTGGACCGCTTCTTCCGTCGGCAGGGCGAGCGTTTCGTCCATCGAGTTCGTGTGCAGCGACTGCGTTCCACCCAACACGGCCGCCATCGCCTGATAGGCGACGCGCACGACGTTGTTCATTGGCTGCTGGGCCGTGAGCGTCACGCCGGCGGTCTGCGAATGGAAACGGAGCATCCAGGACCGCGGATCCTTCGCGCCGTAGCGGTTGCGCATGTGACGCGCCCAGATGCGGCGCGCCGCGCGCAGCTTCGCGATTTCCTCGAAGAAGTCGTTGTGGATGTCGAAGAAGAACGACAGCCGCGGCGCGAACGTGTCCACGTCGAGGCCTCGCGCAATCCCACGCTCGACGTAGGTGAAGCCATCGGCCAGCGTGAAGGCCAGCTCCTGCGCCGCCGTTGCTCCGGCCTCGCGGATGTGATAGCCCGAGATCGACACCGTGTTCCACAACGGAGCGTGCTCGGCTCCCCACTGGAACAGGTCGACGATGAGACGCAGCGCCGGCTCGATGGGATAACACCAGGCGTGCTGCGCCATGTACTCCTTGAGGATGTCGTTCTGGACGGTCCCGCGGAGCTTCGTGCTCGGCACGCCCTGACGTTCCGCGGCCGCGACGTAGAAACAGAACAGGATGACGGCCGGCCCGTTGATCGTCATCGACGTCGAGACCTGATCGAGCGGAATGCCATCGAACAGCGTCTCCATGTCGGCGAGACTGGAGATCGCGACGCCCGTCTTCCCTACCTCACCCTCCGACCGCGGATGGTCGGAGTCGTAGCCCATGAGCGTCGGGAAATCGAACGCGGTCGAAAGCCCGGTCTGTCCGTGTTCGAGCAGGAACTTGAAGCGCGCGTTCGTGTCGGCGGCGCTGCCGAAGCCGGCGAACTGCCGCATGGTCCACAGCTTCCCGCGGTACCCGGTCGGGTGGATGCCGCGTGTGAACGGGTACGCGCCGGGCAGCGAATCGTCAGCGCCCTCGCCGACCGTATCGAGCGCGGTGTACAGCGGCTCGACCTCGCCCTCGCTGTTGTTGAAGGCGATATCGCGCTTCTCGCCCTTGTCATAACGCTTGCGCCACGCCGCCACTTCGGCGCGCAGGCGTTCGAGCTCCGCCGCCTGACGACGCAATGTCTCGTCGCGCTCGTCGGTCGTTCCGCCCGCAAGATCTCGCATCGACGTCATGATCGGGTCCGCGTCAAAAGGTCCACGCTTCGACTCAGAAGCGCATCGGCGACCGTGAACGGCGTTGCCGCACCCGATTCCATCGCCGACAGCGTCGAGTCGATGAAGGCATTCGTGTCGGCGTCACGCCAGAGACGCTGACGAATCTTGTGCTCGGTCACGTCGACCACCTGTTCGCGCAGCCGCTGCCGTCGCCGTCGTCGAAGCTCCCCGCTCCCCTCAAGATAACGGAGGTGACGGTCGAGCGCGGTGATCAGCTCGCCGATCCCCTCCCCTTTCGCTGCCACCGTCCGCAGCACGGGCGGCGTCCATGATTCCGTCTGCGCGCCCGCCGCTGCCTCACGCGCGACCCGCGCCGGGTTCATGATCTTCTTGAGATCGACGCCGTGATGGGCCGGCACGTTACGGAGCGCCTCACCCGCCCGCAGGCCCAGCATCAGCTCGATGTCCGTGCGCACGCGGTCCGCGCCAGGACGATCCGCCTTGTTCACGACGAAGATGTCGGCGATCTCCATGAGACCGGCCTTGAGCGTCTGAATCGAGTCGCCCGATTCCGGCACCAGGATGACGACCGTCGTATCGGCAGAGCGAGCGATGTCGAGCTCACTCTGACCGACACCGACGGTTTCCATGAGGATGCGATCGAAGCCGTAGGCATCGAGCACGTCGGCGACGGCACGTGTGGCCGATGACAGGCCACCGAGAGACCCGCGCGTCGCAAGCGATCGGATGTAGACGCCGGGGTCGAGCGCGACGCTTTCCATCCGGATGCGGTCGCCGAGCAGCGCACCGCCGGTGAAGGGTGACGTCGGGTCGACCGCGATGATGCCGACCGTCAGGCCCGCTTCCCGGTACCGTGCCGCCAGCTGCGTCGTCACGGTGCTCTTCCCCGCGCCTGGCGGACCGGTAATCCCGATGCGGCGCCCGCGGCCGATTTTCGGGTGGAGCGCGCCAAGAATCGTGTCGAACCCGGGACGCTGATTCTCGACGATGCTGATCGCGCGCGCGAGCGCCGCCGGGCGTCGTGCATCGAGGTCGGCGATGAGCTTCGCTTCGGGCGACGTGGAGGTCGTCACGGGCTGCTGGCCGGTGTGCCGGTTGATGCGGGCCTCGAGTGCACGCCCGTCGTCGACGGGACGGCCCTGGTCTCGGTGGTGCCTGGCTCATCGTGTTCGTCCCGGATGTCACCCACGAGCTCCTCGAGGAGATCCTCCAGCGTGACGATCCCGGCCAGTTTCCCGGTGCTGTCGCGCACGACGGCGAGGTGCCTTCTCCCACGCAGCATCTCGAACAGGAAGTCGTTGCACCGTGCCGTGACGGGTGCCTCGGCGACCGGACGGAGCCTAACGTGTTCGCCGCTGGTGTCCTTGAGCACGTCGAACGCGTGGATCATCCCGATGACATTGTCCAGCGTGTCGCGGTAGATGGGCACACGGCTGTAGCGCGACTGCGCGATTCGCAGCGCGAGCTCGGGACCGCGAATGCGCTCGTCGAGCGCGAAGACGTCGGCGCGCGGGGTCATGATCTCGCCGAGCGTCTTGTTCCCGAACTGGACGACACCGCTGATGATCGCCATCTCCGTCTTTTCGCCGACGCCTTCCATCTCACCTTCCCGCAGAAGGTCCTCGAGGTCGTCGTGCTCGGAGTGGGGTGCCGGGGGCGTTCGCGGCGTGAAGATGGCCGTCACGCGTCGCGCGATCACCACGAATGGGACGAGCGCGATCTCGACCACCCGAAGCACCGGGAGGAGCAAGGGAAGCACGGCCGTAGGCCATCGCCGCGCGACGGCGCGTGGCAGAAGCTGCCCGATGAGCAGCACCGCGAGCGAGAACACGGCAAGGCGCCGCGCTACGTATGGCAGACCGACTCCGCCCACGGATCCGATGAGCGCGCCCGCGACGTAGACCGTGACGGCAACGCCGGTGGCGGCGGCGAGAAGGAGCCGCTGCGGGCGCTCGAGGTAGAGCTCCACGCTCGGAGACCCGCGCAGCCGCCGCTCCGCCCAGTGGCGGAGCCAGATCCGGCTCACGGATCTGATCGCCGTGGCAACCGCCGTGAGGCACGCCACGATGACGAGACAGACGAACAGCGGCGCGGAGATCGTCACGACACACGCTCGCTCATCTGCTCGACGCGCTCGAAGTACACGCGCTCGATGCGGCGCTTGACGACCCGTTCGATCACGATCCGGAACCCCTCGATCATGAACGACTCGCCGGCTTCGGGGACACGGCCGAGCATCTCGTATACGAGCCCGCCCACGGTCGTCACGCCTTCGCGGCGGAAATCGTGACCGACCAGATCCGACAGCTCGTCGACGGTCATGCGCCCCGGGACCCAGAACCGACGTCCCTCTTCCTGCTCGACCGAGGCTTCCTCGACGTCGTATTCGTCACGGATCTCGCCGACGATCTCTTCCAGGATGTCCTCGATGGTCACGATGCCGGCGGTGCCACCGAACTCGTCGACGACGATCGCGATGTGTGTTCGGCTCGACTGGAAGTCCCGCAGCTGCTGATCGATCGTCTTGCTCGCCGGAATGAACACCGCCGGGCGAACGAGCACGGCCCATCCGCCGGCCGGCTCTTCGTCCGCGATCGCCGCCGGCAGAAGGTCCTTCGCGTACAGGATTCCCACGATCTCGTCGAGGGTACCGTCGAACACCGGAAACCGCGCGTGTTCCGAGCTGCGAACCCTCGCGAGCACATCGGCCCATGGCATCGTGCGGTCGATGCCGACGATGTTCACTCGGGGCAGCATGACCTCGTGCACGGCGGTGTCCCCGAGCGAGAAGACGCCATGGAGGATGGTCTCCTCCCTGTCGGTCACATCCGCTTCCGACGCGACGATCTGTCGAAACTGCTCGGCCGTTGCTTCGCGGTCCTCCTCCGCGGGTGTTGGTGGAATGACCGATTGGAGCATGTTGTCGAGCCACGTGCCGACCATCGTGACGG
Organism: Gemmatimonadaceae bacterium; assembly: GCA_036274195.1. Lineage (GTDB taxonomy): Bacteria > Gemmatimonadota > Gemmatimonadetes > Gemmatimonadales > Gemmatimonadaceae > JAJKIV01. Next base: position 16,691 of record DASUGD010000305.1, read on the forward strand.
GTGCGAGCACACGTTCCACCGCGTTGACGACGGGGGCCAGGCGCTCGATTGACGGCATGCTCACGGCGTCGCCAATGCTGCGCGCGACGCTCTCGGACAACAGCACGGCAACCAACGCAACGGGCATCGCGATGGCCAGCGATGATCCGAGCGAGCGGTCGGAGAAGCGGAGCGCCCAGGCGACTGCGCAGCCCGCCACGAGGTGCGCGACGATCCGCGCGAACGCGAGCGCGCGATGAGGGCGCTCGCGGCGTTCGGCGAGTGAGCGCAGCGGCGCGCTGAGCCGTGGGTCGGCAGCGTCGAGCGCGAGCAGCGCGCCGTCCGCGGTCGCGAACAACGCAGCGAGCCCGGACGCCACGATCGCAACGAGGATCGCGACGATCGTCGTCACGGTTCGCCGGCGCCGGACAGCGCGCGCCGTATGGTTGCTGAGGAGAGGAGGCGTTCCTGCCGGCGCCACATGGGCGAGCTGGTGCGATCGGTGCCGTCCGGGTGGTCGTGCCCGAGCACGTGGAGCGTGCCGTGAATGACGAGCCGGGCGAGCTCTTCCCGCACGCCTCGCCCGAAACGCGTCGCGTTCGCGCGCGCGACCTCGGGCGCAATGTAGATGTCGCCGACCACCGGATGTGCCGCCGACCGACTCCTCCTGGCGCCGAGGGCGAACGAGATGACATCCGTCGGGCCGCCGTGCGCGAGGTGCCGCTTGTTGAGCCGCGCGATCTCGCGCGCGGACACGAACGCGATCGAGACCAGCGCATCGCGAACGCCCTCGGCCCGGAGCACAGCGGTGGCGACGCGCTTCACACGGGCGGACGCGAGTGCGGTACGCGTGCCGTCCGCGGAGACGTCAACAATGATGCTCATGGCCGGCTCATCGTGACTTGACCTGCTCGCTCGGGGTGCGAGGGTCGGGAGCGGGCGCCTCGCGCGCGGCCGGATCGTTAGGCGCGCCAGGCGCGCTCTTCGGCGGGACGGAGCCGAATTCGGCCGTGATCCCGCCGCTCGCCGCCGGGTATTCGATGCGCGAGTGATACATCCCGGCAAGCACGCGGGTGAACTGATCCTTCACCGTCTCGAGCTGCGCGAGGGTGATTGGCGCGTCGCGGAGTTGGCCCTGGTCGATGCGTTGTCGCACGATCCTGTCGATCACCTCGCGGATCTTTTGTGGCGTCGGGTCGTGGAGCACGCGCGCGGCGGCCTCCGCGCCGTCGGCCAGCATGACGATCGCCGTCTCGATGCTTCGTGGCGCCGGTCCCGGGTACGCGAACTCGGCCGAGTTTGCCGGCACGCCATCGCGTTCCTTCGCTTTTTCCAGGAAGTACGAGATCGGTCCGGTGCCGTGGTGCTCGCGGATGAACGGTATCACGCCCCGCGGCAGCTTGTGCTCCTCGGCGAGCTCGAGTCCCTCGAGCACGTGATTCCGAATGATCGCCGCGCTGGTGGTGGGCTTGAGCTTGTCGTGCGGGTTGCGGCCCTTCGCCTGGTTCTCCGCGAAGTATTGCGGCTTCTTGAGCTTTCCGATGTCGTGATAGAGCGCGCCGACCCGTGCCAGCAGCCCGTTGGCGCCGATCGCGTTGCTGGCGCTCTCGGCCAGATTCGCGATGGCGATCGTGTGCGCGTACGTGCCTGGCGCCTCGAGGCTCAACCGGCGAAGCAGCGGGCGGTTGAGATCCGACCACTCGAGCAGCGTGAGGTCCGTGTCCACGCCGGCGAACTGCTCGGCGCCGGGGATCAGCATGATGGCGATGGACACCGATGCGATGGCGTTCGCCGCGCCCCACAGCGCGCTCAACCCGATGTCCGACGCCGGCAGGTCCAGCGTGAGGCCGATCGCCACCGCGCCGATGAGGTACGCGCCGGCGATCGCGAGAATCGCGACGTGGGTCTGATTCCTTCGACGCACGATCCGCATGGTGAACGCGGCTGCCGTCCCGCCAATGAGGTTGAGGAACAGCGCGTTCGTCCCGCGGAATTCGTTCTGCCCGCCGATGAGCACCGCCAGGATCATGGCCGCGATCATGCCGATGCGGGGATCGAACAGCATGCTCACGATGACGGCAGCGAACGCGACGGGGACGAGCTCCGGGTGGACGCGTTGCGGCAGGTGGGCGATCAGCGACGACGTGACGATGACGATCACGAAGACGATCGCGAACAGCAACACGGCGCGGATCGACGCGTAGAGCTGCTGGCGGAAGAGGAGCAGCGTCAGCCCGAAGATCGTCAGGACGAGCGTGTTGAAGAGCACCGCGCCCACGATCCGGCTGGCGTTGCGGCGGCTGTCGCCACGTTTCGCGAGCTCGTCCTGCAGCGCACGCATCTTCTCGCGCTCCTCGCGGCCGACGACCTCGTGCGCGCCGACGATCTTCTCGCCGAGCTGCAGCGTGAACTTGACGTTAGGCACCGACTTCCGAAGATCCTGGCGCGCGCGCTCGGTCGCCACGCGGTCGTACACGATCGTCGGTCGGAAGAATGCCGTCAGGAGTTTGCGGAACGCGGCGTCGCCGGCCGCCGACTGCGGGTCGGGATTGAGGAGGCGGGCTCGCGCCAGCAGCGTCGGGAACGCCGCGATGCTGTCGGCGTTCACGGACGTGATGGACGTGTCCTGGCGGAGGGTTACCGCGCCCTGAATGCCGTCGAGCGCGCCGCCGGCCGCGATCCCGGTCGCGAGCCAGCGGTCGTACGCACGGGCCACGGCGTCCACCACGGCCTCGCCACGCCCCGGCATCGCGAGATACTGCGCTTCCGCCGGAGTCAGTTGCACGCCGAGCATGGTGCCAAGCTGCTGCACGGAGGTGATACGCTGTGCGTCGGGAATCGAGGCCACCTGCCGCAGTTCCTGTGCGAACCGATTGACGAGCGACCGGGACGAATCCAGGGCCGCCGAGTCGAACGCGAAGATCGGTTCGACCGACCGCGCCATCTCGTTCTGTTCCTTCGCCAGCTCCTCGGGCGACTTGAGCACCGAGTAGCCGAACGGCGCGATCACGTTGTCGGGCGCGACCGAACCCACTTCCAGGATCGGAGAATCGACGACCGGCGAGGCGGGAAAGACGAGATAGGTGATGGCGGCGACGATGAGCACGATGAGCACGCGGATCCCGTGGAAGCGAATCGCGCGAGCCCGCGGACTTCCCTCGTCGGCGTCGCCGCCGCCTAACCACCCCGCCATGGCGTTCAATCGCCGCCGTCCTCGGCGTAGGCCTTGATGATCTCGCGGACGAGACGGTGTCGGATCACGTCCGTCTCGTTGAGATAGTGAAAGGCAATCCCGTCGATGCCGGTGAGGATGCGCTCGATCTGCATGAGGCCCGACTCCTCGCGCTTGGGCAGGTCGATCTGCGTCTTGTCGCCGGTGATCACCGTCTTCGAGTTCACACCGAGCCGCGTGAGGAACATCTTCATCTGCGCCGCGGTCGCGTTCTGCGCCTCGTCGAGGATCACGAACGCGTCGGCGAGCGTGCGGCCGCGCATGTACGCGAGCGGCGCGATCTCGATCGTTCGCGTTTCCAGCGCCTTCTGCATGCGCTCGACGGGCATCATGTCCTCGAGCGCGTCGTAGAGCGGCCGGAGATACGGGTCCACCTTGGCCTGCATGTCCCCGGGCAGGAACCCGAGGCTCTCGCCGGCTTCGACGGCGGGTCTGGCGAGGATGATCCGCCTAACGCGTTTTCGCGACAGCGCGTCCACCGCGGCGGCGACGGCCAGGTAGGTCTTCCCCGTCCCGGCAGGACCGATCCCGACGACGATGTCGTTGTCCGCGATGAGCCCGAGATATTCGGCCTGTCCCGGCGTCTTCGGCTGGATGATCTTCCGAACACCCGGCAGCACGATCCGATTGTCGCCGCCGGCCGGCTCGCGAGAGCCGTCCATGCTCATGCGCAGGACGTCATCCGCCTCCAGGACCGTGCCCTGTTTCGCGGCGTCGATCATCCGCTGGGCCACCGAGGCCGCGCGCTCGACCGCCTCCGCAGTGCCCACGAGCGTGAGTGTGTCACCACGAAGGGCCACGCGCGTTCCGGTCTGACGCTGCAGCTCGATCAGATTCGCATCGTTGACGCCCGCCAGTGTCAGCAGGTCGGCGCCTTCGGTGTTCAACCGTTGCGTCGTTTGTTCGTCGGTCAACGTCGCTGCTCCATCAGTCTCCGACAACGGCGATATGGAGATCGCCGAGGTCCTCGCGTGGCACCGACGTTGGCGCCCCTTCGAACAGGGCGCGCGCAGCGGTGGTCTTCGGAAAGGCGATCACGTCGCGGAGCGACGTCGCCCCCGCGAGCAGCATCGCCACCCGGTCGAATCCGAACGCGATCCCGCCGTGGGGTGGCGCGCCGGCGCGCAGCCCCTCGAGCAGGAACCCGAACCGCGCGAGTGCCGTCGCGTCGTCGATGCCTAACAACGAAAATACCCGCGACTGATCGGCGGGGTTGGAGATGCGGATGCTGCCTCCGCCCAACTCCGTGCCGTTCAGGACGAGATCGTACGCGAGCGCCCGGGCTTTGGCCGGGTCGATGGCCAGAAGCTCCACGTCGTCGGGATGCGGCGCCGTGAACGGGTGGTGCACGGGCGTCACCGCGCCCGTGGTGGCGTCACGCTCGAACATCGGAAAGTCCACCACCCACACGAACTCGAGCTCGTCCTGCGGGACGAGGTCGAGCCTGCGAGCGAGCTCCTGGCGGACGCGGTCAAGCGCAGGTGATGACACAACATCTGGCGCGGCAACGAACACGCCAAGATCGCCTTCGAGCAGACCGAGGCGGTCAGCCGTCCCTTCGGGCAAGAACTTGGCGCCCTTCCCCTCCAGCCCGGCCGCGCTTCGCTTGAGCACGATGAGCCCACCGGCCCCGGCCGATTTCGCGACACTCTCGAGCTCATCGGTCTGCTTGCGCGACATGGACGCACCGCCGGTCACGCGAATGCCTCGGACGCGGCCACCGCCATCGATTGCCTGTTTGACGAACGACAGGTCGGACGCGGCGAAGACCGCCGTCACGTCACGGATCTCGAGCCCATAGCGCAGATCCGGCCGGTCGCAACCGTACCGCTCCATCGCGTCGCCATACGTCATCCGCCGGAAAGGCGCCTGGAGCGTGTGACCCGCCGTGTTCCACAACGCGCAAATCAGGCCTTCCGCGACGGCCATGATGTCCTCGCGCGTGACAAACGAGGCCTCGATGTCGATCTGCGTGAATTCCGGTTGGCGATCCGCGCGCAGGTCTTCATCGCGAAAGCAGCGGGCGATCTGGAAGTACCGATCGAACCCGGAAACCATGAGGAGCTGCTTGTACAACTGCGGCGACTGCGGCAGCGCGTAGAACTCGCCCGGGTGCACCCGGCTCGGGACCAGGTAGTCGCGCGCACCCTCTGGTGTCGGCTTGGTCAGAATGGGGGTCTCGATCTCGACGAAGCCTTCGCCGCTCAGGTAGGCGCGAGTCGCCTGCATCAGCGTGTGCCGCAGGATGATGTTGTCGCGAAGCTCCGGTCGCCGCAGGTCGAGGTGCCGGTGGCGAAGACGGAGCTCTTCCGCCGGCAGCGGCTCGCCGCGATTGCGCGCCACCGGGATCACCGGTGTCTCCGCGGGGCCGACCAGACGAAGCGTGCGCCCGCGAACTTCGACGTCGCCGCTTTCGAGGTCGGCGTTCCGCATCTCGGCCGGCCGCGCAACGACGTCACCCGTGACAAGCACGACGCTCTCGGTCCCGAGACTGCGCGCCAGCTCGAGGGTTTGTGGCGACGCGTAATCCGGATCGAACGAGACCTGCACGATCCCCGCGCGATCGCGGAGGTCGATGAACACGAGACCACCAAGGTCTCGGCGTCGATGAACCCATCCCCCCAGGCGGACACTCGCCCCGACGTGCTCGAGGCGGAGCGAGCCACACAGCGTGTCGCGAAGCGCGGTCTTGAACGGTACGGCAGGACTCGAAGAGGCGGTCACCGACTGACTCCCGGCGGCATCACGCCGCGTGCGAAAGCGCCCGCAACACATGCGGGGGCCGAAGTTGAAGGGGCGTTGGAAGTGAGCGCGAGCCGCGCGTGGCGGGGGCTCCGACGCTGAGATGGCCTACGCAATCGAGCTCGAGCCAGATCGTCGTGGCGATGCGAGAGGAGATACGCGCCTGGCGGCGGCGCGGCGCGGAGAACGTAAGCGACGGCGCAATTGTGGCATACGCGAAGGCGAAAATCTACATGCCCGGCTCCGGCGTCGGTAGGAGCCGGCTTGACCGGTCGAGCCCGTAGGCGTAAGCTCAAGTCCATGCGTTGCTTGAACTTCGCCGCAGCCTTGGCGATTCTCCCCATAGCCGCGGTCGAAGCGCAGCGCTTTCCAGGCCGCGACTTGCTCGATTTCCCGATCGGGACGTTGGCCGAGGCCCCGGCGCTCGCCCTCGACTCGGGCGACGGCTTCCAGAACCCGGCCGCGATCCGCCTCCACGAAGGCACCCGGGCACGCGGCACCGCCATCGCGCTCAACACCGGAACCGATCGCGGTGTCAGCGCGCAGCTTCTCAGCGTCGCGGCGAATCTTCCGAGCCGGTTCACCGTCGGGTTGTCCGCTGTCCACGCCGGGATCGGTGGAATCGCGCCGACCGCCGACGATCCCCAGCCGGTCGGCGACGATATCCCGTACAGCACGTTCGTGGTGTCGCTGACTGGGGCGCGCGAATCGTCGGGGCACATCACGTCCGGCATCGCGCTTCGCTATCGCACGGGCGAGGTCGACGGCGTGCGCCGCTCGACGTTCGGACTCGACGGTGGACTCCTGGTGGACCGGCTTTTCGGGCTCGATGCGCGCTTCGGGTTGTCGAGCTACATGTGGGGGCCCGGGGCCGGCGAAGGCTCGGACGCCTCGTACTCCGGCGCGTTCGACACGCGCGTGATCGGAGCGGACTCCACGCGTCAGGCACGGCTCGGCTATTCCTACACGGCCGGCGAAGCTGCAGCGGGCGGGCATTACCTTTTCGCAACGGGACGATACTCTCGCTGGATCGCCCGCGTGGGCGTTGCCCGAACGTCGGCGTTCGGGACCAACGATACCTCGCTTCGGCTCGCGCTCGTCTTGCGGTATGCGCGATACACGGTCGGCCTGTCGCGCGAAGAGAGCGCGGGAGGATTTGATCCGACCTACCAGTTCGTGCTCAGTGGGGTGTTCCGATGAAAACCAACCTGCTCAACCTCGAGCCCACAGCGGCCGTGCAGGCTGTGCGCGACTTCGCCGTCGCGCACGGAGAGCCTGCCTATCGCGGCGGGCAGGTGGTTCGTCGGCTGTGGCACACGCCCGTCCCGACGCTCGAGGGGATGACGGAGCTCCCCAAGGCATTTCGCGCCGCGCTCGACGAAGCCTTCGTCATCCCGCGACTCGAGATCGCATCGCGGCAGAGATCCGTCGACGGCACGGAGAAGTTCCTCTTCCGCCTGCACGACGGTCAGCACATCGAGACCGTGGCGATTCCGGAAGGTGATCGGTTGACGTTCTGTGTGTCCTCGCAGGCTGGCTGTGCTCTCCGGTGCGCCTTCTGTGCGACCGGGATGATGGGCTTCGCGCGCAACCTCGAGACGTACGAGATCGCCGGGCAGGTTCGTGAGCTCGCGCTCCTCGATCCGCCACTCCTGGCGAGCAACATCGTGTTCATGGGGATGGGCGAGCCGCTGCTCAACTGGCCCGCTGTGGACAAGGTGCTGACGATTCTCAACGACGCCCAGGGGTTCGGCATCGGCGCGCGACACATCACGGTGTCGACAGTTGGTGTGCTGCCCGGGATCGAGGCCCTCGCGGCGCGGCCGGAACAGTTTCGCCTCGCGATATCGATCCACGCGCCGAGCGACGCGTTGCGGCATACGCTCATGCCGATCAACACGAAGTATCCGCTGGCTGACGTTGTGGCCGCGGCCGGCGAGTTCGACCGGCGTGTCACGTTCGAGTACGTGATGCTCGGCGGCGTGAACGACGGCCCTGGCGAGGCCCGTGAGCTCGCGGCGCTGGCCCACGAATGTCGCGCGTTCGTGAACCTGATTCCGCTGCATCCGGGCGGCGCCGGCAACTTCACGCCCACGACCGCCGACGAAATCCGCCGCTTTGCCGGATGGCTCCGGCGCGAGGGCGTGGAGGTGGCGATCAGGAAGAGCCGCGGGATGGACATCGCGGCCGCGTGTGGCCAGCTACGGGCTGAACGGCTGCGGCGGCGGCCGCCACGAGACGCCGAGCACCACCGTGACGTCCACGTAGCGTGACGAGTCGGGGCGCGCCTCCACGCGCGTCCCGCCTAACGCCTCGCCGACGAGCCGCGCCCATTCCGGGTGGTTCGAGCGGTCCAGCACGACCGTCGAGTCCTGGGTCCGCTCGCTCGTCGCGTAGGTCACCACATCGAATCCACGGTCGCGCAGGAAGCGCGTCACGCGTCGCGCGAGCCCGCGCGTCTTCGTTGCGTTGATGATTTCGACGCGCACGCGGGCGTTGGCCGGCGCCGCGACCTCCGCTTTCGCCACGAGCCGAGTGAGTGGTGTGGTCCGCGCCGGGGCAGGTCGCGTCCGTGCCAGCCAGAGCGCGACGCCGACGCCGACGATCGCGGCCATCAGCGCGCCAATGAGCAGTCGGCGTCGCGGGGTCATCGGACGCTGTTCCAGAGGTCCGCCGTCTCGGGGAAGAGCATCTTCCCCTCACGAACGGTCCATTCGATGCGCGTGCGAACGACCTGGCGGAACACGCCGTCGAAGTCGGTCGTCGCGTGCGCGGCGAGAAACGCGCGGTCCGCCTTCGAGAACGGTCGGCCCGGCTCGAGAAAGTCGGCCATGTACAGCGCCTTCCCGGTGCGATCCCAGTGGGCGCTGCCTAACGTGTGCCAGCGGATGGCCTCGAGTACGTCGGCGCGCGTCTCCCCCTCCTGCGCGAGCTTCCCGGCGACGGCGGGCCCGTGCAGGATGTGCCACGGCCGTTGCGTGTCGCCCGTGAGACGCCGGAGCTCCTCCTCCTCGGCATCACGAAGCGCGTCGTGAAGGACGCCGACGTCGTGCCACGCCTGTCGCTCGTCAGGCGTCAACGCGAGAGACCGGGCCCACTGGTCCAGCAGCGCAGTCACGCGGGCGATGTGCGCACGCCGTTTGTCCGTGACGCGAGCCCACGGCGGCAAGACCACATCGCTCGCCGTGGCCGCACGGCTGCCGTCGTCCGTGCTCACTCTGCCTCGCCGAGGATCATGTTGTCGATGAGACGCGTGGATCCGACTCGCGCGGCAACGATCGCCACGCTGTCGGCGCCGGCCGTGTCCACCGGCTTCATCTCGGTCGGGTCGACCACCGCGAAGTAATCGACGCGCACATCCGGATAGCTCGCCAGCGTCTCACTGCCAACGGCGGTGAGCCGTGCCCCACGGCGTTCGCCGGCGGCGAACGCGGCCGTCACGGTGCGAAGGCTCTTCACCAGCGCGAGGCCATTCGCGCGATCCGAGGCACTGAGGTAGGCATTCCGGCTCGAGAGTGCGAGGCCGTCGCGCTCTCGCACCGTCGGCGCAACGACGATCTCGATGGGGAAGTTCAACTCGCGCACCATTCGCCGAATGAGAGTCGCCTGCTGGTAGTCCTTACGGCCGAACACGGCGACGTCCGGCGCAACGACGTTGAACAACTTTGCCACGACCGTCAGCACGCCACTGAAGTGGCCGGGCCGAACCTCGCCTTCCCACCGCGTCGGCAAGTCGTCGGCCATGACGTGCATGGACGATGGCTCGGGATACATCTCGGCCACGGATGGCAGAAACAACAGGTCCACGCCTCGTCCTTCCGCCTTCGCCACGTCACCAGTCACGTCTCGAGGGTAGCGCGAGAAGTCTTCGTTGGGCCCGAACTGCGTCGGGTTGACGAAGAGGCTCATCACCACGCAACCCGTCCTGCGCCTCGCGTCGTCCACCAAACGCAGATGCCCTTCGTGCAGGAACCCCATGGTCGGCACGAATCCGATGCGTCGACCTTGTGCGCGCGCTGTTGCGATCGTCGCACGCAGCCCGGCGATGGTCTCGATCTGCCTCACGAGTCAGAAACTGTGGTCGATGTCCGGATATCGGCCGCCACGTACGTCGTCCGCGAACCGGCCGACCGCCGACCGCACATCGGCCGCGAGCTCCGCGTAACGCCGCAGGAACTTCGGTTTGAACCGGTCGTTGAGGCCGAGCAGATCGTACAGCACGAGCACCTGGCCGTCGCAGTCCGGTCCCGCGCCGATCCCGATCGTCGGGATCTGCACGGCCGCGGTGACGGTCCTGGCGACTGCCGTGGGCACGAGCTCGAGCACCAGCGAAAACGCGCCGGCGCTCTCGACGCGCCGCGCGTCCTCGACCATTCGTTCCTGATCACCGGGCCCGCGTCCCTGCACGCGAAATCCGCCGAGCGTGTTCACCGACTGTGGCGTGAAGCCGAGGTGCGCCATCACGGGGATGCCAGCGCGCGTCATCGCCTGAATCCGGGCCGCGATGTCGGCATCTCCACCTTCCACCTTCACCGCGTGCGCGTTCGTCTCCTTCATGATCCG
>DASUGD010000306.1:0-2955 GCA_036274195.1 Gemmatimonadaceae bacterium
TGACGGAGCCGTCAGGGCTGCGAAGAGTCCACGTCGTTCCGTCTGGACCATCGGTGCCTCTCAGCGTCACGAGCGCGGCCCGCGACCAGTACGTGTGCGTGCCGCCAGCGTTGCTGATCTCGTTGAAGCGAACGCTCGTACCCTCGCCCGTGGAGAGCAGGAGGCTCGGCCCGCAGGTCGATGACACGTTGACGACCGGGACCGTGACCATCGCGTCTCCGAGCCGCGTGTTTCCCGGCGGCGGATCGCCATCGCCGACCTCGACGCGCGGCGCATTCACCAACCTCTGGTTGAGGCTGTGGTCCCACGCCGGTCCCAGGGGTCCGCCTACGAAGTCAATTCTGCTTCGATACGTGCGCCGCAGCTGGAGGGCAACCCCCGGGCTCGGGAGCTCGAGGTCGGTCTCGCGGATGATGAACTCGCCGGTCACCGGGTCGACGGGCTCGAACTTCCCGCCGTCGCCCTCGGAACCGGAGGTATCGGGGTGGATCGTCTGCTGCGCGCCTTGCTCGGTCGAGACGGGAACGTCCCCGGTTGCCGGGCTGGCGAGCGCCGCCTCGATCGCCGAGCCGTCGCACTCCGCAGGGGCTACGAGGTCTGAAGCAGCTTGCTCGACAGCGGGCGTGCACGTCAACGCGGCGCCGAACGAGTCGCCATCGGTCGTGGTTGACGAGAGCTGGATCGCGTTGCGCTTCGCGCGCGCGACAGCCAAGCCGTGGTTCGGGCCGACGGGATCGCTCGGGTAGCTGATCTTCGGCACTTCGTCGAACGGTACGTCGGGGTCGCCATCGGGCGGATCCCACGGGACACACGAGCACATCGTGCAGTCGCACCAGTCCGCGGTTGCGTCGCCCTCGGACAAGGCGACGACAAGCAAGAGCCCCAGACACGAGATGACGCGCGCGTGCATTCGAACCACATGCCGCGATCGCGCGAGGATCGTCAAGCATCATCGCGCTGGCAGATGACGAATCCTGTCGTCGAGATCGCCTATGTCCAGAGGGTGCAGATCTTCCGCGGCGGTCGAAAGTCGATCGATTTCGCGAGGTTGATCGCGGCGGATCTTTCCGGATCGATCGCGAGCGGGTAGCGTCCGCGGCCTGATGGCAACGACGAACACCGCGAGGATCGCCAACGACAGCCCGTTCTGCGAGGCTCACGCGGCGATGGATAAGATCATCGAGCGCTTGATGGCGATGGCGGGCGAAGGGGCGACCGCTGACGAAGTGACGAAGGTGCTGGCGACCGACGGGACCGCGCTGTTGCGCGAGTTGATGCAGGGCTACGTCGATCGATGCGCCGAGCGCGAGCGGCGAGTGGAGGTGATCGGCACGGATGGGATCGAGCGGCGCGAGGTCCGGTCGTCGTCGCGCCGGGTGGAGACGCCGGTCGGCGAGATCGAGGTGAAGCGGCTGCTGTACCAGGCGCCCGGTGTCGACGGCATCGCACCACTGGACGCTGCCCTCGGGTTGCCCGACGAAAAGTACACGCACGAGTTGCGGCGAATCGTCGCCGAGGAGAGCGCGAAATCGTCGTTCGACGAGGTCGTCGAGTTGATCGAGAAGCGGACCGGCGGAAGTGTGGCCAAGCGGCAAGTCAAGGAGCTGACCGTGCGGGCAGCGCAGGACTTCGATGCGTTCTACGCCACCCGGCTGTGCGAACCCGAGATCACGGACGACCTGCTCGTCCTCAGCTTCGACGGCAAGGGGATCGCGATGCGGCACGCCGATCTGCGCGAGGCGACGCGCAAGGCCGCCGAGGCCGAACCGAAGCTGCACACGCGTCTGGCCAAGGGCGAGAAGCCCAATCGGAAGCGGATGGCGCAGGTCGCGACGGTGTACTCGATCAAGCGCTGGCAACGCACGAGCCAGGACGTGCTGCACGGACTGCGCGACGATCGCGACGAGGCGCGCCCGCGGCCGACGAACAAGCGGGTCTGGGCCAGCGCGCAACGCTCGGCACAAGGCGTGATCGATGACGCGTTCGCCGAGGCGCACCGCCGCGATCCGGATCATCGACGATCGTGGGTCGTGCTCGTCGACGGTCAGCGCGATCAGATCCAGCGCGTCCAGCGCGCGGCGCGAAAGGTCGGCGCCGAGGTCACGATCGTGCTCGACATCGTGCACGTCCTCGAATACCTGTGGCGTGCGGCGTACGCGTTCCACCAGGATGGAACCCCCGAGGCCGAGGCGTGGGTGGAGCATCAACTCGTCAAGCTGCTCGCCGGCCGGAGCGGCGGCGAGCTCGCCAAGAGCATGCGGCTGATGGCGAAGACCCACGGGCTCGACGCGACGGCCGCCAAGCCCGTCGAGAAGGCGGCGGCCTACTTGGTCAAGCACACGCGGCTCCTGCACTACGATCGTGCTCTCGTCGACGGGCTCCCGATCGCGACCGGCGTGATCGAGGGCGCATGCCGCTACCTCGTACAGGACCGCATGGGCCGCACCGGAGCCCGGTGGTCCCTCGCGGGCGCCGAGGCTGTGCTCCGGCTGCGCGCTCTGCGTGCGAGCGGGGACTTCGACGCCTACTGGCAGTTTCATCTCGTGAAAGAGCACGAGCGAACGCACGTCTCACGCTACGCCGACGGCGCCATCCCCAACCCGCTGCCGCCATCGCATCCGCGGCTCAGGCTGGTCAAGTGATCGAAACCTCTCCCGTCGAGCCCGACGTGAAAGAACCGCACCCATCGCGCATTCCCTCCCCCTTTACTCGGCCGCCGCGCACGCGCGCAGCCCGTCGATCGTCGCCGCCTTCATCTCGCAATCGAATCGTGCGGAGGACTGGTTCAGGCACTCGGTGACGAAGCGCGCGCCGAGTGCGGTTCGCAGCGCGGTGCGATGCGCTTCACGATCCTGGTGGATCTCGGCGACGCGGACGTCGACCACGTGATCTCGCAGTCGCTGGCATGCCGCCGTCGTCGGGCCGGCTCCCTCGGAGCTGCCGGTACAGCAGAGT
>DASUGD010000307.1:0-10219 GCA_036274195.1 Gemmatimonadaceae bacterium
GCACGAAGACGCTGAACCCGGCATCCCAACAGCGCTCCGCCGTTTCGTTGGGGTCACGAACGGGGAGCGCAATGCGCTCGCGCGCGCGCCACCCCAGGCCCGTCTCGATGATCGCATCACCGACGCGAAACCAGAGACGTCGGAGCCCACCGTTGGCTCCGGCACAGCCCACCGGCTGTCCACACAGTGCGCCGCAGTAGAACCGTGCGGCGGCAGCGACCGCTCGCGTGCCGAGTACCGGCCGTCTATCCTTCTGGCGTGACTGAGTTCGGAACACTGCCCTCCCCCGCTCGCTCTCGTATCGTGGTGTGTCGCATCGGCGCTGCGCGCGCCTAACGCGCTTCGGCGATTGGCTGGCGGTCACACGGGAGAAACTCCTTGGTGACGCCGAGCGAGGCATCCGTTTTGGCCATGGACGCGTGCGCGCTTTGCTCGAGCCCGGTGAGCGCACGCACGCAATCGACGTTTTCGGGGATGACGATCGCCTCGTTGTCCACCTGGTACGTGAGGTACACGTCGTGCCCGTCGGAGGCAAGCGCGTCCTCCCACACGGCGACCTCCCACATGTCGCCGCGTGGGCGAAGCCGGTCGCGCATCAGCTCGATCACCGAGTTCATCGCCTCGACGCGTAGCCACGCTCGGCAGCTGCGCGGATCCGATAGTCGGACACGACATCCCCGACTCCTACGAGATCCATGTCGTCCTGCTGCGCGACGGCGTCAGCAACTCGCTTACCGATCACCCCGTATCCGTTCACCGCGACACGCACCCGCTTGCTCGGCATCCTGTCTCCCACTGGTTGGTGGACCGCGCGTTTTACGCAGCGCAGGATGCGGCGTTAGGCACGGGCGCACCATCCCACGATGGTGCGTCATACCTTGGTATGACCCCGGTACGGAGTCCACTGCGGGTAGTTTCTCCTCGATCATCGCAGGAGCCCCACATCGTGTGCTGCGAAGCCTGCGTTACCGGCGAGTGGCCGCGAACCAGAACAACCCGGTCAATGCGAGTGCCACCAGCAGAAACAGTACATTGACGCCGAGTATCGCCAGCGTCAGCCGCGGGACGCCGGCCGCCTGGCGTCGCGCACGCCATACCTCGAGGCCAGCCAGTCCAATGCCAAGGGGAGCGAGCACGAACGAGGCCAGTATCACGGCGTAGCCGACCGCGAATACCAGCGGTGGATGGCCCCCAGGCAATGCGAGCCCGGTGGCGAGGGTTCCCAGCCACCCGAGTGCCAGAGCACGGGCTATCCAGATTGCCACCCTAAGGGTCATCGCTGTTCTCGCTCGGATCCCAACGATGACTCCAAGAGAAGCGGGCGGATCGGCTGGCGCAAGCTCGAGCCGTCATGACTACCCATCACCGCCCTGTCGGCGTGCACGTTAGGCAGGCGGCCGACCTCGTAACCCGAGCGGGCGGCGATGCCATCGAGGTTACCGAGTTCGAAGGACTCGCGCTCCCCGATAGCTTCGCCGCCCGCGCGGTCACGTGCGTGCCTGGTGGTCACATCGTCGCGAACTCACGCTCGACCGACTTGTGATCCTGTCGCCACGCGGAATACAGCCGGCGTGCCATCGGATCGGGGAAGATGTCCTCCTCGCCCGCCTCGACGCCGTCGAGCGTGGCACGGGCCACGTCGATGGCTGGCGTCTTCGGTATCGCGAACGAGCGAATCATGTCCGTGTCGACGGCACCGGGGAAAACGCCGTGCACCGTGATCCCGCGCTTCGCGAGGTCCGCCCGGTAGGTCTGCGTGAGCGACCACCCGGCCGCCTTGGAGGCATTGTACGCCCACAGGACCGGCATGCTGGCCAGCGCGACCATCGTGAGCATGTTGACGATGGAGCCCCGATGCCGTTCGATGACCGGAACGAAGGCGTTGATCACGTTTAACGTTCCGAAGAAGTTCGTCTCCATGTTCTCCCGCACGTCGTCGAGCGGGACATCCGCGACTCCGCCGAGACTCACGATAGCCGCGTTGTGGATCAGCAACGTGACGTCCTTCGCTCGCTCGGCCGCCGCTCGCGCGTCGGCCTCACTCTTCACGTCGAGCTTGAGCGTGCGTACCCGGTTGTCCAGCTGCGCCACCGCGTCGAGGCTCGGCACATGCCGCCCCGTCGCGTAGACGCGGCTCGCGCCACGCTCGAGGAGCACTTCGACCAGGGCCCGACCAATTCCGCGGTTCGCTCCCGTGACGAGAGCGACTGAATTCTTGATTTGCATGGAACTCTCCATCAGGAGTTGAGATTCACTGTCGAGAGCACAATAGGCCACACCGCGGAGCCGACGAATGACTGTTTGTGGCGTTGTTTTGTCCGGAACGCTCAGCCGCTGAGGTATGACAGCTTCGAGCACCGTGGACAGCGTGGGAAATCGCTGCCCTCTGGACGACATTCTCGACATGCTGCGCGTGCGCGGCACGCTGATGGCGAGTTTGCAGGCGCACGCGCCGTTCGGCCTGAGCGTGCCTCGAGCGCCGGGTGCCGCGTTTCACGCCGTCACGGACGGCAGCTTGTGGGTGCGCATACCTGGCCAGGCACCCCGTGAGCTCGTCGCCGGTGACGTCATGCTGCTTCCGACAGGGGCGCCACACGTCATCGCGAGTGACCCCACCGGTCCGACCCGCCTGTGGGACCGCGTGGCCAAGGCGCAGGCGAAGAATCCCGCCGGGGAGATCATTCTCCATGGCCGCGGTCGCGCGACGTACGTGATCTGCGCCGCGTACACGTACGATCAGGAAGTCGCGCACCCGTTGCTCTCGTTGCTGCCCGCCGTGCTCTACCTCTCGGGACACGAGATGGGCGAGGGCAATGCCGTTCACTCGACGTTAGGCATCCTGCGCCGCGAGATCGCGGCGAGATCGGTCGGGGCCGGGATCGTGATCGACCGGCTCATCGACGTGCTGTTCATTCATGTCATTCGCGCCTGGGCCGGTAGCCCCCAGGTCCACGGATCGTCGTGGCTGCAGGCGCTTCGGGACCCTCCTGTCGCGCGCGCGTTGAGCCTCCTGCACGCCAGTCCCGCCGCGTCATGGACGATCGACATGCTGGCGCGCGAGGTGAGTCTCTCCCGCGCGACGTTGACGCGCCGTTTCACGACGTTGGTTGGCGAGCCGCCGCTTTCCTACCTCACACGCTGGCGCATCGAGCTCGCCGCTCGCCACTTGCGCGAGACGGGTGAGGCCGTGAGCGCCATCGCGCACCGCGTGGGCTACACGTCGGAGTTCGCGTTCTCGCGCGCGTTCGCACGCGTGCGCGGTCGCGCACCCGGGCGATATCGCGCCGAGAGTCGGCGGCAAGCGTAGCACGCACACCGTCGCACAGCCTCCGCTGGAGGATCGAATCGGAATGAATCGTGCTAGCTCCGCCTGACGAGGCGACATCTCGTGAACGGCGCCCTCGTCGGCAAACAGCAGGGTCCGCGTGAGAGCGAAGTGCGCGTCCCGAACGGCAGAGACGCACACCGCTCAACCCAAATACGTCAGGCGAAGAGTTGACGATCGGCGAGGTGGCACGCCGTTGCGGGTTCCCCCCCTCAGTGGCTCGATCCAGGAAGGAACGTCGCGTTTGTTGAATCGGGCTCTGGTACCCGCACGATCCGATCGACGGACCTTCACCCTCGGGGGACTCATGTTCGCCGCATCACCCGCGCGCCTCGCCAGGCGCTTCCGGCACCGCGACCGCATCGGTTTCGACGACCACCATCCCGTCCGGTTTCCTCCAGGCAGCGCCACTGCAACGGTGAAGGTCTTTTTCGTCAAGTAGGTTGCGCGTGCCTCACGCGGCCAGCAACTTCGGTTCCCACGCCCGATGGCAACACCATCGGCGTGGGAACGTTCGCGTCCGCCTGCCGATGTCGGCGGCGGCGGTCTGCTGGACACGTGTCGCTCCAACGCTCGGCTCGATGGCGGAAGACGAGCTGTCCGCAACCGAACTGCTGCTCCGCGCCGGCGCCGGCGAACCGGGCGCCGTCGAACGCATGTTCCCCCTCGTGTACGACGAGCTGCGGCGACTGGCGCACCAACACCTCGCGCGCGAATCCACCGGCCGCACCCTGACGACGACGGAGCTCGTCCACGAAGCGTATCTCAAGTTGATCGACCAGACGCGCGTCGAGTGGACCGGGCGCGCCCATTTCATGGGCGTCGCCGCCATCGCGATGCGACGCATTCTCGTCGACCGCGCACGCTCTCGACGCCGAGTCAAACGCGGGGGCGACAGTGTTCGCGTCCCACTCGAGAATGTCGATCTGACCGCCGACGAACGCGCCGACCTCGTTGTCGCACTCGATGAGGCACTCGAGCGACTGCGTGGGCTGGACGAGCGACAGATGCGCGTCGTCGAATGTCGTTTCTTCGGCGGCATGACCGAAGAGCAAACCGCCGACGCGCTCGGGATCGGCCTGCGGACGGCGAAGCGTGATTGGGCAAAGGCGAGAAGCTGGCTCTACACGGAACTGTATGACGAGCCGATCTCGTGAGCTGACGACCGCGGAGCGCGAACGGTTCCTCCGGATCGACGCCATCTTCGATGCGGCGCTCGACCTCGAGCCTGACGAACGCGTGGACTACGTCGCGCGCGCCTGTGGCGACGACAATGCGCTCCGCGGACGCGTCCAGCTCCTGCTCGACGCCCACGCGCGGTCGAGCGCGTTCCTCGGATCACCGGCGATCGACCTGGCTGGCGTCCTCCTCGAGGACCCGATGCCAGGGTCGGACCACGCCGCATCGCTGCGCGCGGGCCCGTTCAGGATCGTTCGCGAGCTCGGACACGGCGGCATGGGCGTCGTGTACCTCGCCGAACGCGAGGGCGCCGAGTTCCAGCAGCGCGTGGCGCTCAAGCTCGTTCGCCACCTCGGTGCCAGTGAAGCCGTGCGTCGCCGGTTCGTCGAGGAACGGCGCATCCTCGCGCTCCTCGAGCATCCGAACATCGCGCATCTGATCGACGGCGGCCTGACGACCGAAGGGCTGCCGTACTTCGCCATGGAGCTGGTCGAAGGCGAGACGATCGATGCGTACTGTGAGGCGCGCAGTCTGTCGATCGACCAACGCATCGATCTCTTCATCGACGTCTGCGAGGCGGTGCAATACGCGCACGAGCACCTCGTCATTCATCGCGACCTCAAGCCATCGAACATCCTCGTCCGTGCGGACGGGCAACTCAAGCTGCTCGACTTCGGTATTGCCAAGCTGCTCGATCCGCTGCGGCCTGGCGACGAGGCCGGCGCGACGCAGACCGGGCTCATTGCACTGACGCCCGAGTACGCGGCGCCGGAGCAGATTCGCGGCCAGACGGTGAGCACCGCGACGGATACGTACGCGTTAGGTGTGCTGCTCTATCGGCTGCTGGCCGGTCAGAGACCATACGAGGTGCGCGGGCTGACGCCGGCCGAGCTGGAGCGGATCGTCTGCGAGCTGGAGCCGCCGCGTCCATCGGCTGTCGCACCCGAGAAGTCGAAGCGCGCGCTGAGCGGTGATCTCGACATGATCATCATGAAGGCGCTGCACAAGGATCCCGCGCGACGGTACTCCTCCGCGGCGGCGCTGCGTGACGATCTCCAGCGCTACCGAACCGGTCTACCCGTACTCGCTCGCCCGGAAAGCAGGACCTACCGGCTGGGCAAATTCGTTAGGCGCAACCGAACGGTCGTGTCGGCGCTGGCGGTGACCGTCGTCGCGCTCATCGGTGCGACGGCGTTCTCCGCCACCCAGATGCGCGAGGCGCAGCGGCAACGCGACGCCGCGGTCCAGGAAGCGGAGCGGCAGCACGCACTGGCCGAGGTGCAGACGGTTCTGGCGAGCGATTCGCGCGACGCGGCTGGCAAGGCGCTCTCCGCGCCCGAACGCATTGCATTGGGAGAGCAGGTACTCGTTCAGGAATTTGGTGATAAACCGTGGTTGGTCGTCGAGGGTAGACAGGAGTTGTCCGGGAAGCTGTACGAGATGGGAGAACGCGCAGCGGAGCGCGCGATGCTGGCCCGCGCGAGCGCGTTGGCGCTGAGCGCACATCTCCCGACGCAATTTGCCGTCGCGGAGTGCAGGCGCGCGTACAGTCTCACGTTCGATGACGAGCTGGATTCGGCGCGGGCCGCACTCGCTACCGCGCGGGCCGCGTTGGCGACTCCCGGCGCCTCGATACCTGCCGCCGAAGCGATGTGCGCGGACTCGGAAGGCCAGCTCCTCGTTGCAGAAGGCAAGACGGATTCGGCGATCGTCATGCTCCAGCATGCGGTCGATCTGTCGCAGGGCGACCGCGATAAACCGTTTCGCCTGCAGGCGATGATGGACCTATCGCTGGCCGTGCGCTTTGCAGGGCGGACGCGAGATGCGGCCGAGATCCAGCGCCGCGTGATTGCAGACCTCGATGCCGCCGGGTTTCGCGGCACGGCGGTGATGCTGAACGTGATGACGTTCATCACGGGATCACTCTACGAGCTTGGAGAGCTGGCGTCGGTTGACTCACTTTCGCGGGCGGTCATTCGCGCGCAGGCGAGCGTTCCGGGCAGCCACTCCACTGCGTACCTGACGTTCGCCGTGGGCCTCGCGGCGCTGCGGAGCGGTCAGCTCGACACCGCTCAGGTGTGGCTCACGCAGGCAATGGCGGTGGATAGCTCGGAGGACGCGGGCGGGCTCAGCGCGTACTTGCCTCCCGCGATCACACAGCTTCGACTCGAGCAGGGTCGAGTAGCCGAGGCACGTGCGAGCCTCGCGCGATTGCCTTCGGGTACGCTGCAGCGGCGGGTGAGCCGCGCCTGGTTTACGTCGTGGACACGCTACGCCGAAGGCGACACGCGTGGCGCGATCACGATGCTCGAGGACTCGCTTCGCGTCATTCGAGGTACGGCTGACAAGCCGCCGCCTATCCTCGCCGTCCCGTTTACCATGGCGGCCGAATGGAGGCTCGCCGCCGGGGAGGCGCGCGCGGCCGACTCGTTGGCGCTGCTCGGACGAGCCGCCGCCGGTATCGATTCCCTGGCACTCCAGCGGAGCGCCTACGTTGGGCGTGCCGAGCTGGTACGCGCCCGAGCGCGCCGGGCGCTGGGCGACACGGTAGTGGCGCGAGACGCCGCGGACCGAGCGATCGTCGCGATGACGATCGGCTACGGCCCGGCCAATTGGCACACGCAAGCCGCGAAGGCGTTCCGAAGCTCACTTCGTTAGGCGACCGAAGGCGCACGCCACCGTGTTTGTCAAGCGCGCAACAACGTTAGGACGGCGACGAGCAACGTTGCGCACGCGTACAAGCTTCGCGACCCGGGGACGCTCGAGGTCGGCAAGATCGGCGAGCTGGTGATCCTCGACGCGGACCCCGTTGCAGAGCGCACGCAACTACCGGCGCATCAGCACGGTCATCAAGGACGGCAAGGTGATTGACCTTGGCGCGTTGCCGGCCGCGCCGCTGATCTCCGGGAAGACCACGTCGTAGCCTCATGCAACGCCTGCTGCTCGCTCTCGGTCTTGTCGCCAGACTCCTGCTCGCGCACGTCCATTCTCAGCCGACGTGGGACGACACCGGGACGCAACGCGCGGGTTACTGACGGTAGAGGAACCAGTCGTAGACCGCGCGCGCCGACTGCGCGAGCGCGTCCTCGAGGTCCTTTCCCTCGATCTTGCTCGACCCCTTGAGGTAGAGCGCGATGGCAACATGGGTACCGTCGGGGAGGTCGATGATCCCGACGTCGTTGGCGGTGCCCGGGTACGTGCCCGTCTTGTGCGCCACCCGCGTGCCGCGCGGTAGCATCCCCTTGATTCGCCCCGCGCCTGTCTCGCAGCGGTACATGATGTCGAGCATCTCCGCGGTGTGCTCCCGGTCGAGCAGTTCGCCCTTCCAGAGCTTCGTGAGGAGCGTGAGCATCGCCCGGGGGCTCGTCTGGTCGCGCGAGTCGCGCGCGTAGTAGATCCACGCCGAGTCGCGTCGCGCCTGGCTCAGGGCGGCGAACTGACGCTCCCACTTCGCGCGGTCGAACTTGCCGTTCGTCCAGATGTCGGTGATGCCGTACGGGTTCGCGATGATCTCGGCGGTCGGGCGGTCGACGCGCATGTCGGTGATGCCGGCGTCGCGCACGCGCTTCGTGACCGCCGCGCCGCCGCCATCGAGCGCGAGCACGAGGTCCGTCGAGTTGTTCTCCGAGAGGATGAGCATCGTCTCGATCAGGTTCCGCACCGACATCGCGAACCCCGGCTTGCGGAAGAGCAGGAACGCCTCGCTGCCGATGTGGAGGTCGGTGGTGTCCCACGCGACCATGCGGTTCAGGTCGAGCTTGCCCTGCTGGGCGAGCGTGAACGCCTGCACGGCCATCGGCACCTTGTAGGTGCTCGCCATCGGGTACTGGTCGTCGGCCTGGTAGAAGAACGTCTTCCCGCTCTCCAGATGCATCGCCGCGACGCCAAGCCGTCCGCCGCTCGCGGGCTCGATGCGGGCGATCTCCTGCGTTAGACGCGTGGTGGACTGGGCGGCGGCGGTCGCCGCGATGGCAGCACTCGTGGCGACGCCGAGGGCGAGGAGAACCTTGCGCATGGCAATCCTGGGACGTGGAAGCTTTCAAAAGGGAAACGCGACCGGCGCGGATACACCCGCGAGTTCAACCGCGAGTGCCTTCCGCGCCCGGCCGCGCAGATTGGACGTAAGTCATTGCCCTGCTTGGATGGCTAGGGACGGAATCGAACCGCCGACACGCGGATTTTCAGGAAGCGTGTAGTTCGGCCGCGAATGCACGCCACCTTCCGAAAACCGACCGGATCGCACGCTGCACGTGACGCGACTTGACGTGAATTCACTTGACGTCCCGCGAGTTCACCCGCGAGTTCGCGCGATGTAAAGTCTCCTTCCCAATTGCCGTAGTATAATACCATGTAGTACACTACTGAGTATGAGTGACGCGGCCGAATTCCTTGAGTTCGTCTACACGCCGGAGTTCGAGCGTGCATCCAAGGGGATCTTCACGGACGACGACCTTCAGAGCCTGGAAGCCAGCATCATGGAACGACCGGAGGCGGCCCCAACGATCGCGGGCACCGGCGGCATGCGAAAACTTCGCGTCCCAGTGCCGGGGCGCGGCAAGCGCGGGGGCGCCCGTGTGATTTACTACTATCGCAACACGAGAGGCCGCGTGTACCTGATCACCGCGTATCTCAAGAATGTCGCCGATACGATCAGCGACGAGGGCAAGAAAGTGCTCAAACAGCTGGCGAAACAACTCGACGAGGAGGGCTGACCGCCTCGGTTCTCTGGCTTTCACCCAAATACGACACCGAACGTTATGCCGACGAAAACCGCCAAGCCAACCGCTCTCGAAGAGTCGCTCATCCGTGGGATGCGCGAAGCCGTCGCGTTCGAACGCGGCGAGCTTCCCAATGTCCGCGTCCGCCGGGTGCCTGTCACCGCACGTCAGGCGAAGGCCACCCCGGCGCCCGTTCCCAAACGCGCCGCAATCGTCGACTTGCGCACGATGCTCCAGTTGTCACAGGCCGTGTTCGCCGACGCTCTGAATGTGAGCACCGCGACCGTGCGATCCTGGGAACAAGGCATGCGCGAACCCGACGGCGCGGTCTTGCGACTACTCGAGCTTGCAGGCGAACACCCCGAGTGGATCCTGGCGAAAGTGCGGCCGACACGTGCGATCGCTCACAAGAAGGCCCGGCTGCAGCGCGCCGGCACCAAGCACACAAAGGCGGTGAGGCACCGTTAGGCACCTGCCGGCGCAGCGTCGCGAGGCTCCTCTGGGGCCGTCGGATCGTGTATTCGGCGGATCGCCCAGCGCGTTCAGTCACTCCGGGTATTCGGCGGCGACTCCGCAGGCGTTGCGTTTTCGTGGCGTGCCGCGCATGCCACCCGTTGCGCCTAACACGGGCGACGCCACTCACCCGAAACACCCTCTAGGGGCCGGGACGCGGCAATCGCGGCGCGTCGCCCGGTCTCCATCGTCCGACCGCCGACCATCGAGAGGTGGGACGCGCAACTCGCGGGTGATCTCGCGGGTGCACCGATCAACGTGAGCGGGCGCCCCACGCTCGTAACTCGTTGCGGTTAGCCGCCGAGCCGTGCCCGCGGTCAGGTAGAGTAGCGGACCATGTGTCCGCGGAGGCTCACGTTAGGCCCACGTCGAAATGTGCCTAAATCGTTGCCTGTCTTGAAGATGGCTAGGGACGGAATCGAACCGCCGACACGCGGATTTTCAGTCGCCTAACGGGGTTTCTCGCCTAGTCCCACGTAATCTC
>DASUGD010000308.1:0-9572 GCA_036274195.1 Gemmatimonadaceae bacterium
GTTACGGCGACGAGTTCAAGGTCATGGGGCTCGCCCCGTACGGCCGTCCCCGCCACGTGGACGCCGTGCGCGAGCTCGTCACACTCACCAACGGGGGAAAGTTCGAGCTGTCGCTCGACTACTTCCGCCACTGGTCCGACGGCGTCGAGATGGAGTGGGACGACGGCTACCCGACGCTCGGCCGCGTCTACAGCGACCGCCTAACGCAGCTGCTCGGGCCGGCCCGCGAGCCGACATCGCCGCTGACGGCGCGTGAGGAAGACATCGCGCACTCGCTGCAGGTCGTGTACGAGGACTGCGCGATGCACGTGCTCAACGGGCTCTGGGAGCAGACCCGCCAGGACGCCGTGTGCCTCGCCGGCGGATGCGCGATGAACAGCGTGGCCAACGGCAAGGTGCGACAGCGTACGCCGTTCACATCGGTATACATCCAGCCGGCTGCCGGGGACAACGGCACCGCGCTTGGCGCTGCCTGTCACGTGTGGCACCAGACGCTTCTTCACGAGCGCGCGTTCGTCATGGAGCACGCGTACTGGGGCACGTCACACGACGTGGCACGCGTGCTGGGCTCCGTTCCCGATCGGGACGATGCGTGGGAGTACGACATCGAGCTGTGTCCGACGAGCGCCGACGCGGCGCGTGTGGCCGCGGCACTCGTCGCGAGCGGGCACGTCGTCGGATGGTATCAGGGCCGCATGGAATGGGGGGCGCGTGCGCTCGGAAACCGCAGCATCCTCGCCGATCCGCGTCGCAGCGATGTCCGCGAGCTGATCAACACGAAGATCAAGTTCCGCGAACGCTTCCGCCCGTTCGCGCCGTCCATCGTCGAAGAAGCGCTGGACGACTACTTCGACGACGCGGCGCCCGATCCGTTCATGCAGCAGGTGTATCCCGTGCGCGCCGACAAGCGCGCCACGATCCCGGCCGTCACCCACGTCGACGGCAGCGGGCGGCTCCAGACCGTGAGCGCCCGAACGAATCCGACGTACTACGCGCTGATCAAGGAGTTCGAGAAAATCACCGGCGTGCCGGTCGTGCTCAACACCAGCTTCAACGAGAACGAGCCGATCGTGGACACACCGGAGCAGGCACTCGACTGCTTCCTGCGGACTCGCATGGATGCGATCGTGCTGGACAACGCGGTCATTCGGCGCCAGCCGGCCGAGCGGACCGCCGCGCTCGGAGCGGCGCGTTGAGCGCGCCGAGGGTGGCTCGAGACCTGCGTTTCCGTCGCGAGGCACCGACGGATGATCCGACGATGGATCGCCTGACTGGAGCGTCGCTCCTTTTCGTCAATCAGCACTACGCCCCCGACGTCGCCGCGACCGGGCAGTGTCTCGCCGACCTGGCCGAATATCTGGCCGACACGGGATATCACGTGGATGTTCTCGCCGGCCACGCGCGGTACGACGCCGGGCAGGTGGACGCGCCGGCACGCGAAACCCGAAACGGCGTGCACGTACGGCGCGTGGCCACGACGCAGTTCGGGCGACGCACCCATCTGGGCCGCGTTGTCGATTACGCGTCGTTCTACCTGATGGTCCTCGGGCGCCTCTTGTTCGGGCGCCGCTACGACGGCGTGGTCTTTCTCACCACGCCGCCGCTCATCGCGCTCGTTGGGCGCATCGCGCGCGCTCTCCGCGGCCAGCGTTACGGGGTCTGGTCGATGGATCTTCACCCGGAGGCCGAGATCGCCGCGGGCATGATGGCGGAACGGTCCCTCGCCGCACGCCTGCTGGCCTGGCTGGACGCGCGCGCGTACCGCGGCGCTGACTTCGTCGTGGATCTCGGCAGCTACATGCGAGATCGCGTTCTGCGGAAAGGCGTCAGCCCCTCCAGGTCGCACACGGTGAGCATCTGGGGTGGCCGCCTGGAGCTCCCGCCCACCAATGGCACCAACCCCCTAACGAGGCGCCTCGAGCTCGAAGAGCGATTCGTCGTGATGTACTCGGGCAACGCCGGCATCGTCCACGACTTCGGAGCGATCGGCGAGGCAATGCGCCTGCTTCGCGACGATCCCAGAATCTTCTTCCTGTTCGTTGGCGATGGCCCGCGCCGGCGCGAGGTCGAGGCGTTCGCGCGTCGCGAGAACATCCGGAACTTCGCGTACCGCGATTACGTCCCGCGCGATTTCCTCCGCTCCTCGCTCTCGATCGCGGACGTGCATCTCATCTCGCTTCGCTCCGCGTTCGTCGGCATCTCGGTGCCGAGCAAGCTGTATGGGGCCATGGCGTCGGCGCGGCCGATCCTGTTCGTCGGACCCGAACGGTGCGAGACGGCCGACGCGATCCGCGATGTGCGCTGCGGCGTGGTCATCGATCCGGCGGAGACGGGAGACGCCGTTGCCGGCCGGAAGATCGCGGACGTGTTGCAGGGTTGGGCCGACGTGCGACCGGCGCGCGAGGAGCTCGGAGCGCGTGCGCGCTGCGCCTACGTCGAGCGCTACGACCACCGTCTGAGCTGCTCGGCCTTCGAGCGCATCGTGCGGTCGGCCTGGGGGAATCCGTCGCGCGCGGAGCAGGACGCGGCTTGTATCGAGGTGCGGGCCAACTCACTTTTAGCGCCTCGAGGCTCGACGCGTTCCTAATCCTTCCTTTCCACTTCATGCCGAAAGCGCTGATCACCGGAGTCACCGGGCAGGACGGCTCGTACCTGGCCGAGTTCCTGCTCGCGAAAGGGTACGAAGTCCATGGCATCATCCGGCGAACGAGCTCTTTCAGCACCGCGCGCATCGAGCACATCTACGCGGACCCGCATGAGCCGGACGAGCGTCTGCGGTTGCACTACGGGGATCTGAACGACGCATCGTCGCTCCAGCGCGTTCTCGCCACCGTGGAGCCCGATGAGGTCTACAACCTCGGTGCGCAGAGCCACGTGCGGGTGAGCTTCGAGGTCCCGGAGTACACCGTCGAGGTCACGGCGGTGGGCACGCTTCGGCTGCTCGAGGCAATGCGCAACCTCGGGATGACGCCTCGCTTCTACCAGGCGTCGTCGAGCGAGATGTACGGCAAGGTGGTCGAGACGCCGCAGACCGAGCGCACCCCGTTCCACCCCCGCTCGCCGTACGCGTGCGCAAAGGTGTTCGCCCACTACGCCACGGTGAACTACCGGGAGAGCTATGGGCTGCACGCCTCGTGCGGCATCCTGTTCAATCACGAGAGCCCGCGCCGCGGGGAGACCTTCGTCACGCGCAAGATCACGCGGGGCCTAACGCGGATCAAGCTGGGGCTCCAGGACAAGCTCTACCTGGGCAACCTGGACGCGCAGCGCGACTGGGGATTCGCCGGCGATTACGTCGAGGCCATGTGGCTGATGCTCCAGCAGGATACGGCCGACGACTACGTCATCGCGACCGGCGAGACCCGGTCGGTCGGTGACTTCCTGAACGAGGCCGCGGCGTGCCTCGACATGGACTGGCGAGAGCACGTGGTGATCGATCCGCGCTATTTCCGGCCGGCCGAGGTGGACTTGCTGCTCGGAGACTCGACGAAGGCCCGTGAGACGTTCGGCTGGACACCGCGCACGAGCTTCCAGGAGCTCGTGCGGATGATGGTCGCGGGCGACATGGCGCTCGGCGAGCGCGAGGCGTTAGGCGCTTCGAGAACGGCTTCAAAGAGCCAGAGCCTTTGATCCGCCCGGCTTGTACGCCGCCACGTAGAGCGATTCCCGGCGGCGCCAGTCGTCGCCCTGGTCGATGAATCGCACCGGATCGTAGCCCGTTTCCTCGACGCGGTCGAACCCCACCGCCTCGAGCCGGCGCCGCATCACGGCGAAGTCCCACGCGAACTGGTGATCGCCGCCCATGCGGAACGCCTGGTTGACGATCTCGATATCCGTTTCGAAGGGGACAGCGGCGCCGCCGAGCTCGCGCATGGCGTGGAAAAACCCGGCGTCGCCGCCGGCGTACGCGCGGATGTAGCGCGCGGCGTCGGGCACGACGATGCGCAGCTCACCGCCGGGCTCGAGGACGCGGAAGCACTCGCCGAGCGCCGGCATTGCCTCGTCGGGAAAGCGCAGGTGCTCGACGAAGTGCTCACAGTGGATCCGGACGACGCTGTCGGAATCGAACGGGAGTCCCCACCGCACGTCCCAGCGTAAGCCGCCGGGCGGGTCGACCATGAGATCGATCGGGGTCCACCCGTCGCACTGGTGAACGCCGGCGCCGAGGTTGACCGAAAGCCCGCGCGCGTGGCGGAGCGCACGGAGGCGTCGCCGGTTCGACGGCGTTAGGCAGCGGAGACGGGCGCCCTGGACCTGGACCTCGCTCTTGAGCGCCTGGACGAAATGTCGGGAGAACACTCGCGTGGCGAGCGTGTGCTTCCAGCCCACTACGGGACTCTCCAGATGGCCGTGTCGGCTACGCCGTTCTCGGTCCACGTGAGCTCCCACCCCGACACCGCGTTTCCGAACTCCGCCCAGGTCGGAGAGAGCGGGGAATCAGTCACCCCGCGCGAGCTCGGCGCCCGGCTCGCCGACGGCAGGAACCAGTTGACGTTGTCCACGATGAGCAGCGCGCCCGGTCGAAGCCTCGGAATCACCGCGAGGGCACACGCGCTGCGATACATCCCGTCCACGAGCGCGAAGTCGAGCGACCTCGGTTCGAACGCATCTGCCACGCACACATAGTCTGACGCGAACATCGCGGCGATCCACTCCGGCGTCTCGGCGCGCTCGGGCTCGCACGGACAGAGGCGGTAGTCGACGTTCGTCACTCCACGCGCCGCGAGATCGGACGACACCGACGCGTGCCACCCGGCGTGATGTTCGACGCTGACGAGGCGACCGACGCGCGCCGCGAACCAGAGCGTGCTCCGGCCGGATCCCCATTCGATCCCGACGTGATCGCGCCGAAGCCACCGCGCGAGCATCGATGTCGCCTCGGCCGTGAGCCAGGGCGCGTCGGGGTGCAGGCGCTGATGCACGGCCAAGCGAACGCGATCGGCAACGTAGCGCGGCCGGAGGAGTTGGCTGGGACGCATTCGTTCAGGTCGACATTCAGGTTCCATGCCCAACACCTGAGCGTGCGATCCAAACGCTCGCGGCCGCCTGGGAATCCCGAGGCGGCCGCGTCGTACGCGAACGAACGTGTATGGTCGCGCAGGGACTCGAACCCCGGACCTCTGGTATGTGAGACCAGCGCTCTAACCAGCTGAGCTACGCGACCTGCATGTCTGCCCGAAACGATCGAGATCGTTGGCGAGCGAGGCGTAAGTCTAACGGGCGTCGGCGCGTGAGACCACCCCACCAGCACACCTGCGCCCTAGCGATGGGCCCTGCAGGGCTCGAACCTGCGACCGTCGGATTATGAGTCCGCTGCTCTAACCGGCTGAGCTAAGGGCCCTTTTCGGGGAAGATAGTCCTCGTCGGTAATCGGGAATAGGGAATCGGGAAGCGAGGCGCTTTCGATTCCCGATTCCCTATTCCCGATTCCCGACATGAGCCTCGAACGCTTCCCTGATCTCGTCAGGCGTCACCGTCGCGGCGCCGAGCTTCCCGACCTCCACGCCTGCGGCGTAGTTCGCCACGACGGCCGCCTCATAGGCGCTCGCGCCGGCGGCGAGCGACGTCGCGAGATACGCCGTCACCGTATCGCCCGCGCCAACGACGTCGTAGACGTCACGCGCGGTCGTCGGGATGCGTCGCACCACGCCGTCCGCCGCGATCAACGCCATCCCGCGCTCACCGAGCGTGAGCAGCAGGTGCTCGACCCCGAGCCGCTCGAACGTGACCGGCAGCGCCTCGGGATGATCCAAATCGACGGCCGCTCCCATCGCCGCCTCGAGCTCGCGACGATTCGGCTTGAACACCGTCGCCCCGCGATACGAGAAGAAATTCCGGTACTTCGGATCGACGACAATCGGAATGCCGCGTGCGCGCGCGACCCGAATGGCGCCCTCGATCACGCTCGGCACCAGCACACCCTTGTTGTAGTCCTCGAGCACGAGCGCGTCAGCGCGAGACACCGCGGCCGAGACCGCCGCGAGCACGCGCGCGACATCGTCGCTACTCAGGTCGGCGTCGTCCTCTTCGTCGAACCGAACCACCTGCTGGGCGCGCGCGAGCACTCGCGTCTTGGTGGTCGTGGGCCGAGCGACGCGCACCAGCGAATCCGAGTCGCCCTGAATCCTTTCGAGCTCCTCGGAGAGCGTGCGTCCCGCGAGATCGTCGGCGCCCACCGCCGCAACGAGGGCGCACGACGCACCGGCGGCAGCCACGTTCTGGGCGACGTTCGCTGCGCCCCCGAGCGCGAGGGTACGCGATCGAACGCGTACGACTGGTACCGGCGCCTCGGGTGAGATGCGCTCGACGTCCCCCCGAAGGTAGACATCGAGCATGGCGTCGCCGACGATCGCCACCCGACGGCCTCGGGCGCCATCGAGCAGCGCGTCCAGGCGAGATCGGGCGATGAGCGAGGCCGGCGTCCTGGCTGGAGCTGCGGTCATGGGCGGCAAGCTAGACACCTCCGGCGTCCACGGTCAACGACCCCATCCACAGGCGGCATAAGCCTTGCCTTCACGAGGGTTGCAAAATGCGGCACGGCCTTCACGACCGTCCACGCACTTCCCGACTTCTTGCCTCCGCTTCTCGACCGACTCAACGACGCTGCGAAACGAAAGCTCCATTCCCTGCAGGACTACTTCGTCCTGGCCTGGAATGCTTTGCGTTTCATCTTCGCCCGCCCGTTCTACGGCGGCGATCTCGTGCAGCAGATGGACGCGATCGGGGTGCAATCACTCGGGATCGTTCTGCTCACGGGATTCTTCACCGGGATGGTGTTGGCGCTCCAGTCGGCGGTTCAGCTCCAGACGTTCGGCGCCTCGATGTACATGGGGCGCCTTGTTTCAGCATCGATGATCCGCGAGCTCGGTCCGGTGCTCGCGGGTCTCATGGTCGCCGGTCGTGTGGGCTCGGGCATCGCCGCGCAGCTCGGATCGATGAAGGTGACCGAGCAGATCGATGCGCTCAACACGCTCGGCACCGATCCGATCAAGAAGCTCGTCACGCCGCGCGTGCTCGCGTCGCTGATCATGCTGCCGACGCTCACGATCATCAACGACTTCGTGGGCATCGTTGGCGGCAACCTCATCGCGCAGTTCTATCTCGATGTGCCGACGAGCCTGTACTGGCGAACGGTGTGGGAACAGATCGCGTCCGACGGATTCCTGTTCCGCTTCATCCCGAACGATTTCGTGCAGGGACTCACGAAGCCGTTCGTGTTCGGCGGCGTCATTGCGGTCACGGCCTGCTACTTCGGGCTCAGCACATCGGGCGGCACGGAAGGCGTGGGCATCAGCACCACGCGCACGGTCGTTACGTCGAGCATCCTGATTCTCGTGCTCGACTACTTCCTCACACAGATCCTGCTCTCGCTGCTGGTGGCGCCGTGATCGATCGCGACCGCGGGGCCCCGGCCGATGCGCACGCGCCGACGGACGCCGACACGTCCGAGGAGTCGGTGGACGTGGCCGAAGCGCGCGAGCGCCGCGCCGATGACATCATCCGCCGCAAGCAGGAAGAGCGTGTTCGGTCGGCCATCCAGAGTGAGCTGTCGACCGACGACACTGGTGAGGAGCGTCCGCGGCCCGAGGACCCGGGCCCGCTGCGCGGCGCGGTCATCGAGCTGGAGCGCGTCTCCCTCGCGTTCGACCGTCCGATTCTCGAGGACGTGTCGTTCGCCGCGTTTCCGGGGGAAACACTCGTCATCGTCGGCGAATCGGGAACCGGAAAGTCGACGATCCTCAAGCTCATCCTGCGGCTGCTGCAGCCCGATAGCGGGCGTGTGTACGTGAAGGGGCACGACATTGCCCCGCTTTCGTTCACGGAAGCGCTGGACGTCAGGCAGCAGATGGGAATGGTGTTCCAGAGCGCGGCGCTCTTCGACTCCATGACGGTATTCGAGAACGTGGCGTACCCACTCCGCGAGCACACGGACCTGAGTGACGACGAAATCGAAGCGCGCGTGAAGGAGAAGCTCGAGTTCGTCGATCTCGCGCCCGACGAGGTCATGGAAAAGCTGCCCGCCGAGTTGTCAGGTGGCATGAAGAAGCGCGTGGGTGTCGCGAGAGGCATGGCCAACAACGCCGAGATCATGCTCTACGACGAGCCGACGTCAGGCCTCGACCCGCTCACCACAGGCACCATCACCCGGTTGATCATGAAGCTGCAGCGCGAGCTCAACGTGACGAGCATCGTCGTCTCGCACGACATTCGGTCCGCGTTCCGCATGGCCACGCACATCGCACTCCTCGCCGACCGCTCCATCCGGTTCTTCGGCACGCCGGAAGAGATGGCGGCGAGCGACGACCGATACATCCGCGATTTCCTCGGAGGGTTCTGACCCATGAAGCGCGCCACCTTCATCACGTGGGAACAGCTCAAGGTCGGCGGGATGATCCTGCTTGCCCTCGCGATTCTCACCGTCGCCGTCGTGAAGCTCGGCGAAGCGGCGAACCTGTTCTCCAAGCGGTATCGCCTCGTGGTGCTGTTGCCGAGCGTGAACGGTCTGCGCGTGGGCGGCACGGTCACGGTCGCTGGGCAGTTGGCCGGTACGGTCGCCTCGATCGACTTTCTCCCGCCCGACGCCGACACGACGCGGAACCTTCGGGTCGTCGTGGAGGTCGATCAGGCGCTGCGGCAGCAGGTGCGCGAGGATTCGCGCGCCCGGATCCGCACGTTAGGCCTGCTGGGCGACAAGACCGTGGACATCTCGCCAGGCACACCGCGCTATGCGGTCCTGCCCGCGAACGACACGCTTCAGGTGGAGCCGGCGCTCGACTACGAGGCGGTCCTCATCCAGGCGAGCGGCGCCGTGAACGACATGGTGCAGCTGACGCGGGACCTCAAGGGCATCACCGGTGGCATGGCGCGCGGCGAAGGGACGGTTGGCCAGCTGCTGACGAACCGGTCCCTGTACGACGAATTGAACGGCACGCTCGCGCGCACGAACGCGCTCGTGACTCGCCTCCAGGCGCCTAACGGGAGCTTCGCCAGGCTCCTGGATGATCCGGCGCTCTATCAGAACCTGAACGGCATGATCGGCTCGGTCGACTCGCTGGTGCGGCAGATGCGATCCGAGAACGGCACGCTCGGCAAGCTGCTGACCGATGACACACTGTACACGCACCTCGTCGGGATCACCACCGGTGCCGACTCGCTGGTGAGGCAGTTGACGCACGGCAATGGCTTCGCCGCGAAGCTCGTGAACGACCAACAGCTCTACGAGCAGCTCACGAAAACGATCACGGACCTCAACGCGATCCTGGCAGATGTTCGGCAGAATCCGGGGCGGTATACGAAGGGGATGATCAAAGTCTTTTAGAGGGATGTGGGATGTGGGATGCGGGATGGGGTGATAAGAAACGGAAACCCTCCGGATCCCAGTCGCGCAGACTGAGACAATCCCGAGGGTTCTCGCTTTCTCCCTCATCCCACATCCCACATCCCTCATCCCGTTATCTTGGAGCATGCGCTCGTACGATCTCGACGTCGTGGTCACCCGTGGCGCGGGCATTGAATCCCGACACCGCGTCCATGCCGCCGTGGTCGACAGCAGCGACCGGCTGATCGGAACG
>DASUGD010000309.1:0-15729 GCA_036274195.1 Gemmatimonadaceae bacterium
ATTGCGGCCGGATCTTCGTGCCGGCGCGCCCAGATCGCCGGATCCACGGGCTTCATCGCGTGCGGGCTCACCGAGTTGCATCCGCCTGTCTGGTGCGGAGCGAGCAGGACCTCGGCTCCGAGGAGCGCTGTCGCACGAGCGTTCTCAATGATGTTGTTGTCGTAGCAGATCAGAACGCCGACACGGCAGCCGTGCGGCGTGTCGAAGACCGTGTAGCGATCGCCAGGCGATAGGAACGGGCTGACGAACACGTGCAGCTTCCGGTGCACGGCCCACGTGTCGTCGGGCATTGCCACGACGTACGCGTTGTAAAACCGACCGTCCTCTGCGCGTTCGATGAGGCCCGCCCCAATCGTCATCGCGTACTCGCGGGCGAGGCGACGCAGCGCCTCGGTCGACGGGCCATCCGGCACGGGCTCGGTGAGCGACGCGAACGCGTCACGCGATAGATTGCGGACGTGCCAGTAACCGGTGAGACACATTTCGGGGAACGCGATGATTTCCACGTTCTGCCGAGCGGCTTCCGCGACGAAATCGCGCACACGCCCGAGGTTGTACGTCTTGTCACCAGGCGCGTGCTGAAATTGTACAGCTGCCACGCGAAGATCGCGCATTCTCAGTCCGCGCGCAGCGCGAGCGCCGGATCCACGCGGGCAGCGCGTCGCGCAGGAAGCCAGCTCACCGTCACGCTCACGACCGCCAGGACGAGTGCGACGAGACCGTACGTCACGGCATCGGCAGACGTGACACCGTAGAGCAGGGCGGATAGTGACCGCGTGATCGCGAGCGCTGCCGCACTACCTAACGCGATTCCCGCGATCGCGAGTCGCACCGCGTCGCGGACGACGAGCGCGATCACATCCGCGTGCGTGGCGCCGAGTGCGCTGCGGATCGCGATCTCGCGCGACCGTTGCGATACCCCGTGCGTCAGCACGCCGTAGACTCCGACGAGCGCCAGGCCAAGCGCCGTGAGCGCGAAGGTCGTGAACACCACCATCACGGAGCGACGCGAGGAAACGGCCGGTGAACGTTGCACCAGGTCGCCCATTGTGCCGCCGCCATACACCGCGGCGCCTGGATCAACGTCGCTGATCGTGCGTTGGAGGGCAGCGATCGCCTGACGGTCGCCCGTGATGCGCGCGAGCACCGTCATGCGGTTCGCCGGACCCTGGAGATGTGAGTAGTAAATCGTCGGCGACACGGGCTTGTCGAGGCCACCAGTCCTCACGTCGCCTGCGACTCCGACGATCGTCCAGGCGCTGTCCTGCCAGCCGTAGACGCGAAGTCGTCTGCCTAACGCGCTTGCGGCCGAGCCGAACAGCCGCCGCGCCAGCGACGCGTTGATCACCATCGCGTACGCCGATGTCGTATCGTCGCGCGCGGTCAGCGGACGTCCATGGAGAATCGGGGTGCGCAGCGTACGGAAGTAATCGCCCGCGACCGCACGCAGCGTTGCTTCGGGCCGCTCGCCTGGTGCAGGAACCGGTTCACCATCGACGCGGAACCAGTTCGCGCCGGAGCCCCCGAGCGGTGGCTGAGAGATCGCACCGGCTGCCTCGACGCCCGGTAGCGCGCGCACGCGCTCGAGCGCGTTCTCGAAGAACCGCTGCTGGCGTTGTCCGCTTTCATACGTCGGTCCGCTCAGCGCCACACGCACGGTGGCGACGTGTTCGGCGGTGAATCCGGCGTCGAGCCCAAGGAGCGCGGCGACGCTCCGTCCCATGAGCACCGCGGCCACGAGGATCACGAACGTCATGCCGATCTCCGCGGTCACGATGGAGTCGCGAAGCCGGTGCTGGGCGCGACCAATGCCGGTGCGCCCGCCTGAGCGGAGCGTCTCGTTTGCTGACCTGCCTGACGCGACCAATGCGGGGGCGAGCCC
Source organism: Gemmatimonadaceae bacterium (assembly GCA_036274195.1). Classification (GTDB taxonomy): domain Bacteria; phylum Gemmatimonadota; class Gemmatimonadetes; order Gemmatimonadales; family Gemmatimonadaceae; genus JAJKIV01. The sequence continues at coordinate 1,883 of DASUGD010000309.1, forward strand.
GAACGCGACAGCTGTGAGGACCGCGGTTCCCGCGGCAAACGCGAACGCGGTGAGGTCCACCGACACGACGCGGAGGGCCGGGGCTCGATCGAACATCGCGTCCGGGATCTTCGCCAGAAGGATCGGGATGAGCGCCGACGCCAACCACGCGCCCAATGCGCCGCCGGCGAGCGCGAGCACCACGTGCTCGACCAGGAGCTGCCTAACGATCCTCCCGCGTGAGGCTCCGATCGCGCCGCGGATGGCGATCTCGCGAGCGCGCTCGAGCGAGCGCGCGACGGTGAGGCTGGCGACGTTCGCGCAGGCAATGAGCAGCACCAGGGCGACCGCGCCGAACAGAACGGCGACGGGGCGTCCGATCTCCGCACGCGCGTCCTCGTGGAGCGATGTGACAACCGCGCTGCGTCCCGTATTCGTCTCCGGGTACTGCGCCTCGAGCGCACGCATCACGTCGGCGGTTCGGGATCGCGCGCCCTCGAGCGTCACGCCGTCGCGGAGCCGAGCGACGATATTCAACCAACGGTTGAAGCGCTGTGTCCGCGTCTCGGCGCTGCGGTCGATCGGAAGCCAGAGCTCAGCGTCCCCTGCGGGGGCGAGGTAAAATCCCTGCGGAAGCACGGCACGAACGACGTGACGAACCCCGTTGATCGTCATCGCACGCCCGACCACGTCGGGGGCGGCTCCGAAGTGGCGGCGCCAGAAGCGATCGGTGACGATGACGGCGTTCGTTCCACCGGGGATGTCGTCGTCGACGGTGAATGACCGCCCGCGCGCCGGCCGGACGCCGAGCATGTCGAAGAACCCCCACGTGATTCGCGCCCCGCGAACCATCTCGGCCGCACCGGCGTCGCTGACGGTGACGTTCGTGCCGTCGTAGCCTTCCACGCTCGCGAAGAGGTCGTGCCTCGATCGAAGATCCTGGTAGTCCGGATAGGACGCGGCGGGATTGATGCGGACGTCGCTCGCGTGCGACTCGCGTACGAGAACCAGTCGTTCGGGCGCGCGGACCGGTGGTGGGCGCAGGAGGACGGCATTCACGACGCTGAACATGGCCGTCGTTCCGCCAATGCCGAGCGCGAGAGTGAGAAGGGCGACGATCGTGAATCGCGGCTGTCGCCGGTACGATCGGATGCCGATGCGCGCGTCAGCGATCGCGTCGAGAAACCAGTCCGCCATGCAGGTCTCCTCCCGTCGCCGAGAAATTGGGGTCAGAGTCAATTTTCATCAATGGATTGCACAAAGGAACGTTTTTTACGCACGTTGCATTGGAGTGTGCATGGACGGCGTTGAAACGATGAAAATCGACTCTGACCCCAATTCCAATTGGGTACGCGACCTGCAGGACGAAGGCGGGGCGCGTGACGAGGCCATCGCTCGGCTCCATGCGATGCTCGTTAGGGTAGCGCGAGGCGAAGCGGTGCGGCGCCGCGCGTCGATGCCTTTGCGAGCGGCGGAAGAGGTGGACGACCTGTGCGTTCAGGCCGCGAACGATGCGCTCATGGCGATTCTCTCCAAGCTCGGCACCTATCGCGGCGCCGCGCGGTTCACGACCTGGGCCTGCAAGTTCGTGATCCTCGAGGCATCGGCTCGCTTGAGACGCCACGCCTGGCGCGAGCGCAAGGTGGAGCTGGACGACACGATCTGGGATCGGCTCTCCGATCAGGCACCACCAGTGCTCAAACGAATCGAGGACGACCAGTTGATCGGGGCACTGCATCGTGCGGTCGACGCTCACCTCACGGAGCGCCAGCGGCTGATCTTTCAGAGCGTAACCATGGACGATGTCCCGATCGACGTACTCGCGGAACGACTCGGTTCGACGCGCGGCGCGATCTACAAGACTCTTCACGATGCGCGCGCGAAGCTCCGCCGCGCATTGACCGACGCAGGCTACGCGGAGCAGCGCAATGACTGATCATCGACTCGACGAGATCCTCGGCACCACGGGTCGAGATCCCGGGTGCGACGCGGGATTGGACTTGATCGACGAGTACTGCGACATCGTCGAGCGCGGCGATCCGGTTCCCGAGCGCTTCGCCGATTTCGTTACCCACCTCGGCAACTGTCGAGCGTGTCGCGAGGACACGGAAGGTCTGCTCGCCGTGGTTCGCGAGCAGCAGCATCGAAACGGGACGTAAGATCTCGCTCGTTCGCGCCGCTAACTCGAGAAGTAGGTCTCGGGGCGGTCGCGCTGGACTCCGGCCCCTAACTCGAGCGACGGATGACGGCGGCTCGTCCGTGGCCATGTCAGGAGCTTCAGATGTCCAACGCATCTGCGTCCGTGACCTATGGGAGCATCGAGGTCGACGGACTGAACATCGCCTTTCGCGAGGCCGGAAGTCGGAAGAATCCCAAGCTCGTGCTGCTACACGGCTTCCCGTCGTCGTCCCATCAGTATCGCGATCTCGTTCGCGCGTTGTCGGACCGATTTCATGTGATCGCGCCGGATTATCCGGGCTTCGGGCTGAGCGACACGCCGGACCCGGAGACGTTCTCGTACACGTTCGACCGGATCGCCGACGTCATCGAGCGCTTTCTCGCGATCAAGGGCTTCGACACGTACGGCCTGTTCGTGCAGGACTACGGCGGCCCGGTGGGTTTCCGCCTCGTTGATCGTCAGCCGGGTGCGCTCGAGTGGCTCATCATCCAGAACTCGAACGCATACGAGGTAGGCTTTACGGCTGCGTGGGATGGGCTGCGCAACGCGCTGTGGAAGAACCGCTCACCGGAGACGGAGCAGCCGCTCCTCGGATTCCTTACTCGGGAGACGGTCAAGACGATCTACGCCCACGGCGCAAAGCAGCCGGAGCTCGTGAGCCCGGACGCGTGGGAATCGGACATCGCGTTCCTCCAGCGGCCGAACGCGGCGCGGTTGCACCTCGATCTCTTCTACGACTACCGCACGAACGTCCCGCTGTATCCCAAGTGGCAGCGATTCCTTCGGGAGCGGCAGCCGAAGACGATCATCTTCTGGGGCCAGGACGACATCTTCTTCACTCGTGAAGGCGGCGAGGCATACCTGGCGGATCTACCGTCGGCGGAGATGCACCGGTTGCAGGCGGGGCATTTCGCTATAGAGGACCACCTCGACTACATCGCAGCGAACATCCGCCAGTTCTATGACGCGAACGTGGCTCGCGGGGTGAACGGGACTGCGGCTCGATTCGCGACCGTGGGGACTGGGGACTAAAAGGACTGGGGACTCGGCCGCCCTGTCCGAGTCCCCAGTCCTTTGGTCCCTTCATGGCACCGGAGGTATCGTTGGGTACTTGATGCCTAACTGCTCTAGATACGTCGCGTACTTCGTCGGGTCGTAGTAGTACTTCCGCATCTCGTCGCGGAACCGCGCCATCTTCTCCGCGTTCAACCACGTCGCGGGTTGATCGCTTGGTGCCATGAGCGGCTTGTACTTGATCGTCTTCGTTTGCACGTCGCTGAAGTAGCGCTTCGCGTCGGCCACGAGCTTCGGCTGCATCATGAGGTCCAGCACCGTCATTGCCTGCACCTTCGCACCCGCGATGACGCCCTTGTGCGCGATCGGGGTCGCCATGGCGATCGCGTCCGCCCAGTTGTGCCCCGGCGTGCCCGGGATGTTCGACGGGTAATAGAGCGTGACCGACGGGACCGTCCACGTGACGTCACCTATGTCGTCGCTGCCTGTGCCAACACTCGCGGCCGCCGCCCCTTCCGGCGTGCGGAGCGGCGGCACCTTCGTCGTCAGGCCGCTGTCGGGCTCGCCCATCATGCGCTGCACTGCCTTTGCCATCGCGATGTCCTTGTCGTCCCATTTGGGCATCCCCACGCGGACCGCGTTCTCGTGCATGGCTTCGGCGATGGGCTTGTTGAAGTGCGGGCGCCAGGCCGAGCCGATGACTTGGACAGTGTCGAGCGTGGTAAACGTTGCCTGGGCGGCGGCGCGCGCGATCTGCTTCGCGTCCTCGAACATCTTCGTGACGCGGTCGTAGTCACGCTCGCGGAAGTAGAACCAGATGGCCGCCGTGCTGGGCACGACGTTAGGCTGGTCGCCGCCATCCGTGATGACGTAATGCGACCGCTGCGCGAGCTCCATGTGCTCGCGGTGGTATTCCCACGCGTTCGCCATGTTCATGACGGCATCGAGCGCGCTCTTGCCACGCCACGGCGCGCCCGCCGCGTGTGCGGCCTGCCCGGAGAACTTGAAGATCGCCGAGATGAGCGAGAGCGCCGACTCGTCGCCATACGAGATCCCGAACTCACTGCTCACGTGAGCGAACAGGTTCGCGTCCACCCCGTTGAAGATGCCGGCCCGCACGAGAAACGCCTTGCTTCCCAGCTGCTCTTCCGCCACGCCGGGCCAGAGCATGATGGTGCCGGGAATCTTCTCGCGGGTCATGATATCCTTCACCGCGATGGCGGCGATGATGTTGAGCGGAACGCCGCTGTTGTGCCCCTCGCCGTGGGCGGGAGCGCCGGTGATCATCCGGGAGCGACCGGCGACGCCCGGCTTCTGGCTCGCCTGCGGGATCCCGTCGATGTCCGAGCCTAACGCGATGACGGGCGACCCGCTGCCCCATTTCGCGACCCACGCGGTGGGAATGCCGGCCACGCCGCGCTCGACCTTGAAGCCGTTCTGCTCGAGGATGCCCGTGAGGTACTTGGATGTCTCGAACTCCTGCATGCCGAGCTCACCGAAGGAAAAGACCTGATCCACCATCTGCTGGGCCATCTTGGCCTTCGCGTCGATGGCGGTGGCGAGATCGGCCTTGAGGCGGACCAGGCGCGGGTCGGACTTGGCGGGCCTGCCCTGCGCGACGACGGTTGCGGGGAGGAGCAGGGAGGCGGCGACGAGGTGCCGGAGGGATGTGGTCATCGCGGATTCGCGGACACGGGTGGGTATCGAATGGACGGCGAGCACGCGCTCGCTGCGTTCGCGAGACGGTAACTCCGACAGGCGCCCCATCGCCAGCCTTCGATCATCGCTCGAGCAGGACGCCCTTGCCCCCGTTGTTTCCCGAGTCGACGACGAATCCCTTGGCGTAGAACGGCCCGTCGTAGATCACATAGGGTGTCGGCGTCGGGTCAATCTGGACCAGCACGTGGTCCGACTGGTCCGGGCCGGTGCCCGTGTTGCCATTCGCGCACGCCATCGCCGCGACGAGCGCACTCACTTTGAAAAGTCTGGTGGTGAACAGGCGTGACATGATATGCCTCCAGCTGCAGTCTGATGGTCGAGTGATGTCCAGCTCGCGTGTCAGACTAGCGGTGGAGCGTCACGCCGCTCTCACCGCATCAACTGGTTGTGGCAGAACGGCTTATGGTCGTTTTTCCGAATGCGGGCACGACACGCTTGCCGTGGCCCGAGACAGCAACACGGACGTGGCCCGTGCGGGACACTGCGACCTGCTGCCTAACGCAACAGCCGCTGGAAGCGTGGATTCCCGACGAGCGGCTTGAATGTCGGGTCCAACTTGAGCACCGCGGGGGTGACGTCCGACCCTTTCATGGTCAGCAGCGGCTCGATGAGGTCCAGTGCCTTGTCGTATTCCCCACTCTGGACCAGGATGCGCGCGACCTGGAAATGCACGTACGGCCGCAGGCTGACGTCCAGCATCGTCTCGCGGAGCGCCAGCGATCGCTCCGCCTCCGCGATCGCTTCGGCCCGATGGCCGCCTAACGCGAGAGCACGCCCCAGGAGCTCGTGCAGTTGTGCGCGATCGGGGAACTCCCTGAGTTGCGCCTCGAAGACGAGCCGCGCCGTGTCACCGAACGTGCGACCGCGCACCGTGTCGCCCAGGAGGAGGTACGTGTGCCCGATCTTGAGTCCCCAGTGGCCTTTGTCGTTGGCGAAGTCCGCGACCGTCAACGGCAGAATCTTCGGCCAGAGCTCCCGGGGCAACACCCACATCATCTCCTGAAACAACGAGAAGCGGACAAGCAGCGCCGTGGTATCGACGATTGCGAGCTTCGTGTGGACGAGGGCATGCACGCTGTCGAGCTGCCCGAGCGACAAGAGACCGATGGCCTTGCCCTGGATGAGGCCCAGGTTGTCCGGCGCCAACGCGAGCGCGCGGTCCCACGCGAGCTGTTCATCGGCAAAGCGCCTCAGATCATGGTACGCTCCGGCCAGTCTCCGCGCGGCAGTCACCGAACGCGGGTCCAGCGCGGCCGCCTGCTTCGCATGCACCAGCGCATCGTCGAACTTCCCTACGATGCGCTCGATTATCGCGAGTGAGCCCAGCAGGTCCGCATTGTTGGCATCGAGCTCCAATCCCTGGAGGTACTGCTGTCGTGCCCCCTCGTAGTCCAGCTTGATCGAGCGCAGATAGTCACCCATCGCGAGCCGCGCTTCCGGCCGGCCAGGCGCAAGCTGAAGCGTCCGTTCCGCCGCGACGCGCGCGCGCTCGACCAACTCCTTCGTTGGAGCAGTGCCGCCCACGATGGAGCTGCCGCGCGCGATCGCGCTCCACGCGCGAGCGAACGTGCTGTCCAGGCGAGCCGCTTGCTCGTAATGCTCCAATCCCTTCAGCAGGGTTGGCGGGTTCGTGTTGGCAAGCGAGCTTGTGATCTTCTCGCCCTTCAGAAACTCGTCGTACGCGTCGAGGTTCGACGTCGGTCGAACGGCCAGCTGCGCCTCGACTGGCGGCGCGAGCGCCACGTTCAGCGCTTCCGCGACCTTGCTCGCGATGCTCGCCTGCACCGCGAAGACGTCCGAGAGCACCGTGTCGTACGGCTGACTCCACCGGGTATCCGCGTTCGCGACCTCGATCAGCTCCGGCGTCACGCGCACGCGGTTCACGCCGTTCGTTTTCGACCAGCGCACGGTACCCGTGAGCAGGTACTGCACCTCGAGCTCGCGGCCGATCTCGCGCGGGAGCTTTTTCGACCGGCGGTACTGCGCGCTGCTCGCGCGTGCGGTCACGCGAATGCCGTGGATCGTGGAGAGGCGGCTGCGGACCTCGTCGGTCATGCCGTCGGCGAAGTACTCATCGTCCGCGCCTCCGGCGTTCTCGAACGGAAGCACAGCGATCTTCCGCTCGCCGGTGCTGGCGGCGTGGGTCCGCGACCACAGGACGCCAAGGGCACCGCCAACGACCCCCACGATCGCGACCGCCGCGCCCACCGCCGCCCACCAGGACAGCCGCCGAGGCGACGCGATCGGCGCCGCCGCGGGCATGGTTGCCGTCGACTCGAGCAGTCGTGCGAAATCACCGGCGGTGGCGGGACGGTCGGCGGGCGATTTGGCCATCGCCTGGTCGACCGCACCGGCCAGTTGCCGCGACACGGTCGATCGGACGGCCGGGAGCGGGCGCGCCGACTCGGTCATCAACCGGGCGATCACCGCCTGTGCCGTGGCCGCGGTGAATGGCGGCTCACCGGCCAACATCTCGTACAGCACGGACCCTAACGAGTAGACGTCCGTGCGCGCGTCGATCGCCTTGTCACCCGCCGCCTGCTCGGGGCTCATGTAGCCCGGCGTGCCGACGATCATGCCGGTGCTGGTGAGCGACTCGTTGCTGCCGCCGAGCGCGCGGGCAATGCCGAAGTCCGCGACGATCGCCTGGCCGTCGATCAGCAGGATGTTCTCAGGCTTGATGTCTCGATGGACGATCCCGCGCCGATGGGCGTAGTCGAGTGCGAGGGCGACCTCGCGCGTTATCCGGACTGCGTCCGCGATCGGCAGTTGCCGCTCGCGCGAGATGCGCTCGCGGAGCGACTCCCCCTCCACGAACGGCATGGTGAACCACAGGTAGCCGCCCGTGGTTCCCGAGTCGTGGACGGTGAGGATGTGCGGGTGCTGCAGGCTCGCGGCGACGCGGATTTCTCGCTGGAACCGCTCGGCTCCCAGCGATTCCGCGAGCTCGGCGTGGAGGACCTTGAGCGCGACGGGGCGGTCGTGATGGATGTCGCGCGCGCGGTAGACGGTGGCCATGCCGCCTCGGCCAATCTCGCGCTCGATTTCGTACCGCCCTGCCAACCCCTCACGCAACCGGCCGAGCTGTTCGGGCATTCAAGTTCTCGAGGAAGACGTGCACCTGGGCCAGGACGCCGGCAGAGCAGTCGGTGCGTATGTTGCTTCAGGGGGCCAATCTCTGCAACGGTCTCGATCGCCTCTGACACCAGGATCGCCTCGAGCGCCACAAGCTACTCGCAGAGAGTCGGATATGGTATGACCAGCGGGAGGCCGGTTGGGTCACGACCAATGGTCCACCATGTCGGATCTGCGGGGGCGGGCGCAGATCGGCGGACCGAGCCCGGGCCGCATGCTCGGGTTTCACGGCGACACGGAAAAGGAACGCACGGAGGGCGGCCGCGCGCTGGCGCCTAACGATCCGTTCCCATTGGTTACTGGTACGGGTTGCAGGTTATCGAATCCTCGGGATGCTCATCTCGTTTACAAGAGGCTTCCCGAGGGTTCAAATAACCAATAACCCGTACCAGTAACCTGTAACCAGTGCTCTTACTGTGCTGTCAACGTACCGAGCAGCCCATGCGTCTCGTCGTCCGGCCCGGCGGAGAAGTACAGGCTCGACGCCGGTGCGGAGCCAACGCCGAATTGCAGATCCCACAGTCCGGGGATGACCAGTGACGCGTTGTTCGAGTCGTGGAGGAAACCACGGAACGCACCCGACGTCGCATCGTACGCGCCGATCAGCCCATCGCCAAAGTTGCCGATCAGGATGTCGCCGCCCGCACTTCCGAAATCCGCCGGCGCGGCGACCACCGCCCACGGCGAGTTGAGCCGGCCGCTCGACGCGAAGCGCTTCACCAGCGTTCCGTCCGGGTTGAAGATGTCGACGAACCCGTTTCCTACACCCGCCTCGTCATCCTCGTTGTCGGGCCCTTTCTGCTTCGCGAACGTGACGTACAGCTGCCCGTTGATCGTGTGGATTCCAAACGGACCGTAGCCCGATGGCACCGATGTGTCGGTGAACGACGAGACATACGCGAAGTTCTTGTCGAACTTGTCGACCGAGTTCCCCTTGAAGTTCGTCGCGTACAGGAAGTTCGCGCCGCCGTTCGACGCGATCGCCAGGCCCTTGTACACGGCGTCGTTGGCCGAGCGGTCCGCGACGATCTGGGCGGTCGTCCCGGAGCCCTGGTTCCACGCCGAGATGGTGCCATCCTCACTGGCGTAGATGAACAATGCCTTGTTGCCGCCGTTGATCGGGAAGTCGGTCGTCGAATTGAACACCTGCCCTGTTGGTTTCCCGCCCGGCGACCCGCCGGCTTGAGGGACACCAACGACCAACGAGAGCTTCGCGCCGGTCCCGTCGTACAGCGTCGCGAGCGAGGTTCCGTTGTCACTGACCCACAACGTGCCGCCCGAGCTGAACGCGAGACCCCACGCGTTCACGAGGTTCGGGTCCACCGTGGCTGCCCCGAGCGACGGGTCGTCGGCAACGAGCTTGGTCTCCGCGTACGATGTCGACAGGACGGGAACGGTTGGAGTATTGTCGCTAGAGCACGCGACGACTGCGACGACGAGCCCCGCCGCAGCGACGGAGCGGTATACGAATAACGTGGAGCGGTGCATAGGCGCCTCCCGGTGGATGCATGTGCCCGCCGGCACAGATTCGCGCTGACTGTAGGCGAACGTGTGCCGGCGGCCCTCCGACCATACAATTGGGGGTGCTAACGCGCGCCTGATTTACGGTGAAGGGATGAACGGCCGTCGAGCTCGGCGAGGTCGTTCGTCCGAACCAGCACCATCTGATACGGCGGAATACCCTCGAGATCGGACACACTCGCGTGTATCGACACGCGCCCGCTACGCATGAGCTTCAACGGCTCGCGTCGCGCGTTAGGCGCCGGCGCGCGGACCCGGCGCGGCCACGTCCCGGAGTTGTCGATCACAAGGCGCGGGACGGCCTCGACGGCGCGCCACCCGGCCGTGTGCGACGGGTGAATCTCGGCGCGCTCCGGTTCGAGCGGCGGGGCGAGCAGCGAACGGCCGGCGTCGTTGATCCCGATGCCCTTCGTGAGCGCCTCCCCGAGCATCCAGCGAAGCGCGATCCGCTCGGTCTTTATGTCGCCGCTACCGCCGCCGACATCGGAGTGACAGCCACGAAACCAGACTTCGGCGATGTCCAGCGCGTCGGTCGCGGCGCGCTCGGAGTCCGACAGCCGCGACCACGCCGCGCCTGGCTCGCGGTCCAGGTCCAGGCGACCCCACGTCGTCACGTCGAACCACCCCCGCTGCTCGTCGAGCGCGACCGCGTGGCGAATGGCGTCTCCGATCGGGTTGTGCCTCAGGTGGCGAAGCATGACGGGTCGTAGGCCGCCGTACGACTTCACCGTATCCCAGATGCCGAGGAAGTGAACGCGACAATCGCGCTGGTGCTCAGCCGACTGGAATCGTGCGATCGCGTCGCGCTTGGGCTGCATCGGCCGATACAGCGCCCATGCACGGTCGAAGAGCAGGTGCGCGGAGCACCTCGAGCGCGGACCGGTCGGCGACGGTGTTGGCATACTCCTCGATCTCCTGCCATCGCCGATCGTCGGTGCCGATGCCCTGGTCGTACACGACGACCTGTGCGCCGTGGTCGTCCAGCGCAAGGTGCTGCACCACTCGGGCAACGTTCGACTCGTGTCGGTGAAAGGAGTTCCCCGCACCGTCGGAGCAGATGACGATGTTGCGAGTCACCGAGGCACCTCGGGAGTGGCGCTGTCGCCGCTCAGGGCTCGAACGCGTGCCAGCGCTCGCGTGCCTGCACCATGAGCCGGCCAAACCGTGGTTCGGAGCGGAGCCGCCCGAAGAACGGCTCGTACTCGGCGAGAAACGGGTAGTTCACGATCCCCAACTCGATCATGCGCTGGACCGCGTCGAGCGCGGCCTCCGTCTCACCGACCAGCGCAAACGAGTCCGCCATCCACCAGGAGAAGATATCATCCCACCGCGCCGCGTCCTGCAGATCGGCGGTGATCACGTTCAACACCTGCTGGCGATTGCCCTCGAGGGCGTAGCCTAACGCCGATGCGAGTCGTGCCCAGCCCATGGTCGGCGTGTCGCTCGACACGGCGTGCAGCATGGCGATCGCCTCCTCCTGGCGGCCGTTGGCCGCGAGCGTCTGCGCGTGCAGCATGCGGTGCGTCGGGTTGCCGGGATCGACCTCGACCGACCGCTGGGTCCACCGCATCGCGTCGACGTAGTCGCCATCGCACATGGCCACGATCCCGTACATCGCCAGGTTGATCGACGTCAGGGGATCCACCTGCTGGAGGCGGTCCATCAACGCGCGAGCCATCGGGATTCGACCCGCGATCGCATAGTGATAGCCGAGCCAGAGGAGCGCCTCGGGATCGTTAGGGTCGAAGACGAGCGCCTTCTTGAAGTCGGCCCGCGAGCCGGCGGCGTCGGCCCGGTTGTTCCGAACGGCGCCACGAAGTCCGTATCCCTTGGATGACCTCGGGTTCAGCTCGAAGATGCGCTCAGCGCACGCCTCGGCCCTGCCAAGGTATTCCTCGTACTGGTCGACCGGCACGAGGCCCACGTTGACGTGCTGCCAGTAGATCATGCCCTCGGCCGCAAGGAGCAACTCGTTTTCGCCTACCAGGTCCTGCGCCTGGCGAATGAGCTGCAGCGCCCGCTCGAGTGACGGTTCGGTGAAGCTCCAGATCTGCTGCCGCGCCAGCAGGTAGAACTCGTACGCCCGCATGTCGGCGATGGGGCGCTCGGCGATGCGGCGATCCTCGTCAGGCGTCAGGCGGACGCGTAGCGCCTCCACGATCTGACGCGACAGGCGCTCCTGGATGTCGAAGACGTCATCCAGCGTTCCGCTGTACTTGTCCGCCCACAGCGGTGCGTCGGCCGTCGCATCGACGAGCTGCGCGGTCACGCGAAGATTCGAGCCGGCAGTTCTGATGCCGCCGGTGAGCACGTACCGCGTGCCGAGCTCGCGCGCGATCGTCCGAACGTCCTTGTCCGTTCCCTTGAGCCGCATCGCGGACTGCCGCGAGATGACCCGCAGGGTTCTGAGCATCGAGAGGTCGGTGATGATCTCGTCGGTGAGGCCGTCCGCGAAGTGCTCGCTCGCCGGATCGGCATTCAGGTTCGTGAACGGGAGCACGGCGACGCTCTTCACGTCGGCGGCGACGGAGACGCTCGACACGCCATCGCTCGGCGTCGCCGACACGCCGTCGAGCATTGCGAGCACGTCCCGCGCGGTCGGTGGTCGATTGGCAGGGTCCTTCGCCAGACACCGGGCGACCAGTGCGCAGAACGCGTCCGGGACGTCGGCGCGCCTCGCGGAAATCGGTTCCGGATTCTGGACGAGGTGAGCGCGCAGGAGCGCCGTGGGGCTCACACCGGCGAATGGCGACTCGCCCACGAGCATCTCATAGGCGACGCAGCCGAGCGAGTAGAGGTCGGCGCGATGGTCGATGTCCGGGTCGGCGGAGATCTGCTCGGGCGCCATGTACTGCGGTGTTCCGACCGCGAAGCCCAGCTCCGTCAGCGCTCCGGTGTGCCCGGGCGAGCGCGACGCGTCCAGTGCCTTGCTGATGCCGAAGTCGGTGACCGTCGCGCTGTCGCCGGCGAGGAGAACGTTCTCGGGCTTGACGTCGCGATGAACGACGCCTTGCGCGTGGGCGAAGTCGAGCGCCCTCGCGACATCGCGCAGAATGCCAACGGCCTCGGCCACTGGCATCGCGCCGGTTCTCACGAGGCGCACGCGGAGCGACTCGCCATCGACGAATGGCATGGTGTAATACGGCAGCCCGCCGATCTCACCGGTGGTGAGGACGGGTACGATGTGCGGATGCTGCAGGCGCGCCGTCAGCAGGATCTCGCGCCGGAACCGTTCGGCGCTGACGCCGGCGGCGAGATCCGGCGACAACACCTTCACGACCACGCGCCGAGCGAGCGCGCGCTCTTCGGCGACGAAGACGCGGCTCATGCCGCCGCCGCCCAGCTCGCGCTCGAGGGTGTACGCGCTGGCGAGTGCCGCCTGGAGCGAATCCTGAAGCACTGTGGTCACCGGTTGCCCTTCACCGTGCGTGCCCGAGCCAGGAATTCGTGGTGATGCCTAACGCCAGGCACGGATCTTGACCATTTCCGGCCCCGTTCGCCAATATTTAGGGTCCAAACCAACGGCCCCCGCCGCATGGACGCGCGGTCCAATTCTCGTCACAGCGGCTCTCAGGCAGGCGGTCAGTCGGATCGGCCGACACCGCACGAGTTCGGGAAGGCGATCGAGGCGGCCACGCGCTGCTGGCTCCTGCACCGGTGGAGCGCCTGGACGCCGTACGAGACCGTCCGGCCGGCCGGAACCATCGGGCCCGCGCGCCGACACGTCGCCGAGGTGGTCGAACGGCGCCGGCGGCGACACTGCGTCCGCTGCGGAAAGCGCGACGACCGGTATGTAGGTGAGAGACCGGTTCCAGGCGAGTGACGGCCCACGCGACCGCCACGACGCCATCCCTCCAGTCCGAAGCTGGTCCGCGGCGGTGGTCTGACCTGTGCAATCGGCGTGGCGCATGGCACTACGAGATTTCGATGACCAGGCAGGTACCCGGTGGATAGTCTGGGATACAATTCCGGATAACACCATTGGGCTCACTGACGAATATCGACGGGGCTGGCTCACATTCGACAACGGAACCGATCGCTGCCGGCTCGCTCCCATACCGCCAAACTGGACGGAGCTTCCGACCGAACGCCTCGCCTTGTTGCTCCGTGTGGCCCGAACGGCCGCGGCAACCGATACCGAGATGACCTGGCTCGAGAACGAGCGGCGCGTTGCTGAACGCCGGGAGGCGCAACGGCGCCAGGCCGAGCGGCGCGTCGAGGAACGCCGTCACGGGATGCGGGATGGGGGATGAGGGATGAGGGATGAGGGATGAGGGATGAGGGATGAGGGATGAGGGAT
>DASUGD010000310.1:0-2467 GCA_036274195.1 Gemmatimonadaceae bacterium
GACCCGGGTACGACGAGCGCCTTGACGTGTCTGGCGACCTGCTTCCCTTTGACGATACGGGCGGCTTCGCGCAGATCCGACAGGCGGCCGTTGGTGCAGGAGCCGATGAACGCGACGTCCACCTTCATGCCTTCGATGGGCTGCCCGGCCGTGAGCCCCATATAGCTCAGTGCGTCGGCAACCGCTTTCGGATCGGTAGCCTCTGCGGGTGCGGGCACGCGGTCGTGAACGCCAATTGACTGGCCTGGGTTCACGCCCCACGTCACGACTGGCGTCAGCTCCTCCGCCCGGATCTCCACCTCGTCGTCGTAGGTCGCATTCGCATCCGACGCCATCGACTTCCACCAGGCGACCATGCGATCGAACTGATCCGCCGACGGGGCGAAGGGACGTCCCCGGACGTACTGGATGGTCGTGTCGTCTGGGTTGACGTAGCCGACGCGCGCCCCACCTTCGATCGACATGTTGCAGATCGTCATGCGCTCGTCCATCGACATGCGATCCACCACGTCGCCGGCGTACTCGTACGCGTAGCCGTTGCCGCCCTGCACGCCCAGGCGCTGAATGATGGCAAGGATGACGTCCTTGGCGTAGACGCCCTTCGGGAGCGCGCCAGTCACGCGAATGCGGCGAACTTTGAGCGGCTCGAGCGCCAGGCACTGGGATGCGAGCACGTCGCGCACCTGCGACGTGCCGATCCCAAACGCGACCGCTCCGAAAGCACCGTGCGTCGACGTGTGGCTGTCGCCACAGGCGATCGTCATGCCGGGCTGCGTCAAACCGAGCTCGGGTCCGATCACGTGCACGAGGCCCTGCCGATCGTCGCCGAGCCCGGCGAAGCGCAGACCGAAGTCGCGCACGTTGCGCTCGAGCGAGGCCATCATGTCTTCGGCCATCACATCGAGAAACGGGCGTGTCCGCACCTTGGTCGGGACGATGTGATCGACGGTGGCGAAGGTACGATCGGGACGCGCCACCGTCCAGCCGTTGCGGCGCAATTCGTCGAACGCCTGCGGCGAGGTGACCTCGTGCACGAGATGCAGGCCGATGAACAGCTGCGTCTGGCCGCTCGGCAGCTGACGCACCGTATGGAGATCCCACACTTTCTTGAGCAGTGTTGTTCCCATCAGAGTCGTTGCACCTTCATCCTAGCATCCGTCCGCGCGTCACTTCCTTCCCGACACCGAGGGATGGCCAACCAGACAGCAGCGCCACGGACGTTCGACGCCGACGTTGATGCCGATCCTGCGGCTCCAGCCGATCGTGCCTGGCGAGAGGCCGCGGTCCTCGATCCGGAGCGGCCCACTGGTCAGATCCGATCGGTTCTGCCTGAGAGTAATGCCCAGGGCGCGTGTCAGGTTCCCAGGGCCTCGGCACAGTCCGACTTCTTCGGTGCGTCCGCCAGCGCGCGCCCGCCGCCGTTTCATCAACTCGACGCCCTCGAGCGGTACGAGCGCGCGAATGAGGACCGCCGCCGGTGACCCCTCGGCTTCTGTCACGGCATTCACGAGGTTATGGATGCCGTAATTCAGGTAGACGTAGGCGACACCGGGCGGGCCGTACAGAGGCGCGTTCCGCTTCGTGGGCCCTGGTGCGGCGTGACACGCAGGATCGCCTTCGCCAATGTACGCCTCGACCTCGACGATCATCCCGGCCGCGATTCCCGCGCGCGTCTCGTGCACCAGGACCTTGCCGATCAGCTCGGACGCGACAGTAAGGGTCGGCCTCTCGAAGAACGATTTTGTAAGGGGGTCGGGGGTCATTTTTAGAGGACAGTCCTCATCCTTCGCAAGTGTCCTCTTTAAATGACCCCCGACCCCATTTATCGGGCGGCGTACGCGTTCGGGCGGCCGGTCGCCAGCACATCGCGAAGGGCCCGTCCAGTATGCGAGGTCTCGACCTGTACGATCTGCTCCGGCGTGCCGGTGGCCACGACCTCGCCGCCTGCCGCTCCGCCCTCCGGGCCAAGATCGATGACGTAGTCGGCCGTCTTGATCACGTCGAGGTTGTGCTCGATCACCAAGAGCGTGTGACCCGCTTCGACCAGCTTTCGGAACGCCGCGAGCAGCTTGGCGATGTCGTCGAAGTGCAGCCCCGTGGTCGGCTCGTCGAGAATGTAGAGCACACGCTCGCCGCCGAATGACGCCAGATGCGCCGCGATCTTGATTCGCTGCGCTTCACCACCAGACAGCGTCGTTGCCGGCTGACCTAGCCGGAGATAGCCCAGGCCGATCTCGTCGAGCACCTGCAGGCGACGAAGCACCTTCGGCGACTGACTGAAGAACGTCAGCGCCTCGCGCACCGTCATCTCGAGGACCTGATGCACCGACTTGCCGCGGTAACGCACCTCGAGGATCTGCGGCTTGAAGCGCATGCCGTCGCACTGATCGCAGGGCACGAACACGTCGGCGAGGAACTGCATCTCGACGCGGACCTCGCCCTCGCCCTGACACGCCTCGCAACGGCC
>DASUGD010000311.1:0-3889 GCA_036274195.1 Gemmatimonadaceae bacterium
CGCGGCACAGGGGAGCTCGATCTGTACGACCACGATGCGGCGCGACGTGACCTCTCGTCGTCGCTCGTCGAGGCAGGCACGTCGGGGAACGAGTTCATGGCGGCCTGGGCGTGGCTCCGCCTCGCCGTGGTGAGCTGGCACTTCGGAGACATGCTGTCGGCCCGGCGTGAGCTCGAGCAGGGACGCGCGATGATCGAGCGGCAAGGCGATGGGTGGGGGCTGGCATATGTGCGCTACGTCGATGGCGCGATCGCGCTCGAGGCGGGCCAGGTCGACGCGGCCGAAGCGGCATATCGGGACGACCTCGCGCGGGCGCAGCACCTTGGGCTGCCGCTGGAACAGCATTCCGCCGCGTTCGGGCTCGCGCGTGTCGCGATGACTCGTGGTGATTGGGCGGGCGCACGCGCGCGTTTCGGCGAGGCCGAAGCGGTCGCACGAGCCCACGGGCTGATGGCGTACGTTCCGCAGCTCGAGTACGAGTACGGTCTCGTGGCGCTCCGGGAAGGCAATCTCATCGAGGCGGAGCGCCGATTTCGGGCCATGCTCGCCTCGACGACCGGCGTGAGTGACCTCGATCGGTATGCGGCCCGTTCGCGCATCGCGCAGATCCATGTTGCCCAGGGCGACGTGGCGCGCGCCGAGCGTGAGCTGATCGACGCCACGAACGCGCTCGATTCCCTGCGGGCCGCGCTCACCGATGGTGAGCTGCGGGTGCTCGCGTTCCAGGCGCGTAAGGGCTACGACGATACGGAGGTCGGCTTCGCGTCGACTATCGCAGGGCTCGTGGCCGGCGGGCGCGTCGAAGGCGCGCTGGCGCTAGTCGAGCGGCGACGTGCGCGCGAGCTGCTCGACCAGCTCGCCCGCAGCGGCAACCGCCTAACGCGCGACGCCGCCAGATTCGTGACGCCGACCGTACCGGACCGGCGGACGGCGGTGCTCGAGTTCGTGACCGGCATGCGAGACGAGCCGACCACGCTGTTCGTGCTGTCGCCGACAGGCACGTTCGCGCTCCGGCGGCCGCCCGCCGATTCGATCGCCGCGGACATCCAGGCGTTCTCGGGAATGATCGAGGCTGGCGCGCGCGCCGACGCGCTCGCTCGCCGACTGGGCGAGACGGCGTTCGGCTCCGCGCTCGACAGCCTGAGCGCCGACGTGGCTCGCCTGGTCATCATCGGCGACGGGCCGCTGCAGCATCTGCCGTTCGACGCGGTTCGGCTTCGCGATGGCCGGTACGTCGTCGACCGGTTCGCGGTGAGCCTCGCGCCGTCCGCCGCCGTGGTGGCCGACCTGCACGCCCGCCCGCGCCGAGCGCAGGGCGCGCCGCGGATCCTCGCCTTCGGCGACCCACACTTCGCGAACGAGGGCATGCCTAACGGTGGCTCGGCGGCCGATGTCTATCGCGATGCGTTCTCCATGAACGGCGGGCTTCCGCGCCTTCGCGCCTCGGCCGCGGAGGCGAAGCTCGTGGCGGGGTTCGGCATACAGTCCGAGCTGCGTCTCCGCGAGCGCGCCAGCGAGAGTTACCTGAAGCGGGCCGCGCTGGACTCGTTCACCATTGTGCATCTCGCGACGCACGCGCTGGTGGACGAGCGCTCGGTGGCGCGGACGGCGCTCGCCGTCGCCGCTGGCGACGGCGACGATGGGTTCGTGGGACCCGGGGAGCTGTCCGCGCTTCGGCTCGATGCCGGACTCGTCGTACTCTCCGCGTGTCGCACGGCGCGAGGCGTCGCGGTTCGCGGCGAAGGCGTGCAGGGACTTACCGCGCCCTTACTCGCGGCGGGCGCGCGCTCCGTGCTCGCGACGCAATGGCGCATCCGCGACGCCGACGCCGTTCAGTTCATCGACGATTTCTATCGCGCGCTCGCGAGCGGGCAGGGCGTCGCGGACGCGGCGCGCACGGCGAAGCTCTCCGCGATCCGGCGAGGCAGTCCGCCGGCCACGTGGGCGGCGTTCGCCGTCATGGGCGACCCGCTCGTCACCGTTCCACTCAAAGCGCCAGCCGATCGGACGCGGTGGGTCATCCTCGCGTTCGGATTGGCGACGGCGGGCGTCTTGGTTTACGGTGTCAGGCGAATGCGCCGTACGGAGGATACGACCGAAGTTCCATCCGAGAGCCGAGCGGTGACGGCCCAGTAGGCGTCTGCATCGGGCCCGGCGCGCACGCTGTCCGGAACCGCGAACACGGTGTCGGCCGTCGTGTCGCGCGTGAGGAGGGTTCCGTCCTCGCGGCGCAGCTCGACCACGTAGCTCGCGGCGCCGCTCGTCCGTCGCCACACGAGGTTCGGCGTCTGGCCGGACAGGACACCGGTGGTGATGAGCTGAACGTCGTCGGACCCGCTGCGCGTCACGGCCCTGTCGTCGTCGGCGCCGCTGGCCGGGCGGTTCCGGCCTAACGTGTAGAAGCTCAGCCCGGCCACCAGCACGAGCGATGCGGCGAGCGCGAAACCGAAACGCGGCAGGCGCGCACGATCGCGGACGATCCGCGTGGCGCGCAGCAGCTCGAGCTCCTCGCGGCAATCGGCGCACGCCATGGCGTGATTCACGCTCTCGAGTCGCGCCGCTTCCGGGCCCCGCTGTTCCACCACGTCGAGCAGCGCTTCCGGCGGCACGCAGTCGGCGCGAGCCGCGGGACGACGTGTCGCGCCGCGTTGATAGAGCCTCACGAGATCTTCTTCTTTCATACCGATGCTCCCGGCCCGATACCCCGCTTCGCGAGCAATGCACGCAGGTCATCGAGTCCTCGATACAGCAGGTTGCGCGTCCTGGCCTCACTCCACCCGAGCAGCCTCGCGATCTCATCGCGGTGGTAACCCTGGAGGTGGAGTCGCACGACCGCCTGCCGTGCGGCAGGCAATTCGTCGACGGTCCGTGCGAGGCGTTCGGCGAGCTCGGACTCGTCGAAGGCCTGGTCGGGCCGTGGCTCGCGCGCGGGGGTTGTCTCCTCGAACCGCGGCGTCATCTCGACGCCGCTCTCCCGTTTGGCACGCCGGCGTCGGATCACCATCAGTGCGGCCGTGACAGCGGCGCGGTAGAGATAGCCGGGGCTGACCGCGGCCAGCTGGTCGCTCCCGGGGAACGCGCGCCAGAGCCGGATCCGCAGCTCCTGCATGGCTTCATCGAGCAGTTGATCCGACAGCCCGTGGCGGCGTCCAACGCGCAGAACGGACTCGCGGTGGCGAAGGAGCAGCGACTCGAGTGTGCCTGACACCGCATCGGGCGACCGGGGCATGCGCTCCAAGCTACGAACGGAGCGAAAGCCGGCAACCGGGCATGAGCGGGGAACGACGTGGGTCAGGTCCATCGTCACATGAGATGCGACGATGGCGCGGCCGTTCTCACTCGCCGGCCGACCGCCGGCCAGGCCAAAGGCGCCGCGTGGCGTCAGGTCTTCGTCAGCGCCCCAGCTTCCCGATGCCGCCTAACAAGTCAACGACGGACGAGACCGCGGGCGGCAGCGTGCCGCAGGTCGGCGGCGGGATCGTCGGCCGCGTGGGCGGCGCAGGGTCCGGCGGCAGGATGCGCGCGGGCAACGAACCCGGCTGACGCGCCGCGGGAGTCGGGTGGGATGGGAACAGGTCTTCGAGTCTCATGATACCCTCCGAGCGACGCTGATCATCGATCGAGCATCGCGGCAACCGCTCTCTTTCGGCTCCGAACCCAGTCTGCCGCGTCGTCGCCGGCCTTTGGGGGAGTTCTCGCTCCGGCAAGCGTAATATGCGCGCAGATCAGCCGGCGAACATCCTCGTTGCCGAAGTAGGACGTGTGAACCAACTCGTCTCCCGAGAGCGACGCGTCCAGTTCGAAACGAAGGACGGCAAGAGGTATTCCCGCGGCCGCTCGCCCGATCAGGGCTCGCATGTGCGGAACGCTGTGCTGGGCAGACTCATTC
>DASUGD010000312.1:0-5223 GCA_036274195.1 Gemmatimonadaceae bacterium
GCTCTTCGTTGGATTCGACACGGTAGTACCCTGTGCTGTGATACTGGTGGTGGGGGCTGCGACCGTGAGAGCGGTCGCGAGCACGAGCGTGGAGAAGGTGGTTCGCATAGGGCCTCCGGGAGTCCCTTCGCTTCGAGAGTGACGTGTTTCGTACGTCGTCCTGCCAACACGTCGAACCACCGGTTGCGAAATCGACAAGAGGGATGGGGGATGAGGGATGGGGGATGAGGGTAAGAAGCGGAAACCCTCATCCCCATCCCTCATCCCTCATCCCCCATCCCTCATTTGAACGTCCGGATCGACCATGCCCCGGATAGTTGATTCATGCGCCAGGTTCCGCTGACGACCGCCTGCAGCGCCTTTGCAAAGAGGTCGGGAAACCCCGTCGACGTACTGTCACCGACGTCGGCCGTCCATGTCCCGGAGTACTCGCCGTCCTTGCCGGTCACTGCCGCTCGCCACCCTCCGATCCACGTGTCGGGGGCCTTCGCTGCCGACCAGCCGCCCTGAGCGAGTGTCCTGCCCTGCGCATCGGTCAGCTCCCAGGTTCCGGTGACCGTGCCGCTCGTGTCGAGAACCGCGGTCCATGTTCCCATCAGGGTCTGTCCGTTGGCGCTCGCGGCGCTCCATGATCCGTTCCGGGTGGATGGTGTGCTGCTGGCGGAATCCGATCGTGCCGGTTGCGCGCGTGATGTGCCGGCTGCGAGGAATAGCATGCCCGCGAGGAGCAGTCGTATACCGGGCAATGGTGATCTCCTGACCGCGTTAGGTACCGGTGGGTACGTCGTAAGAGGACGAGAAGGTGGTGGTGGCCGATCTAACCCCGTGCAGGCGGTCGCGTAAGAGGCCGATCTCGCGAGGCAGACGATCTCGGCCGCGGAGGCATGGGCGTGGTGTACCTCGCGCGCGACGTGCAGCTCGACCGTGACGTGGCCATCAAGGTGCTACCCGCCCACCTCGCGCGCGATCCGGAGGCGCGAGAGCGGTTCGTACGAGAGGCCCGCACGGCGGCCGGTCTCTCGCACCCGAACATTGTCCCCATTCATCGTGTGGGCGAGGTGCCCGCAGGGCGTCCGAGCGCAGTGCGTCAGGCGCCTATGCCGAGCCGCGCCTCCACCACGCGCTCGGCAGCGGTCTGCGCCGAGATTCCCTCCCGCTCCGCGTGCCGCAACACCTCCACCGACGAATCGAAGATCGATTTCACGGCAGCATCCGTCTCGGCATCGGTCCAACCGGCGAGCACTCGGCACAGGTAGATCGCGCCGCCCGCGTTCGCGATGAAGTCAGGCACGTACGTGATCCCACGCGCGCGAAGGGCGTCGCCGTCCGCGTCGGTCTCGAGCTGGTTGTTCGCCGCGCCGGCTACCGCACTCACCTCGAGGCGCGGGATCGTTCGCGCGTTCAACGTTGCACCCGTCGCGCACGGGGCATACACGTCAGCCCTGGCGTCGTGGATCTCGTCCGGGCGACAGACCTCCGCCGCGATCTCCGCGACCACGGCGTCCACGCGTTCCCTGGAAACATCGGACACGACGAGGCGAGCGCCGAGCGCGTGCAGTTGAAGCGCGAGTGCCTTGCCGACATGACCGCACCCCTGGATCGCTATGCGCACGTCATGCAGGTCGCGACTCCCCGTTCGCACGAAACGCGCCGCCTCGATCGCGCACACGACACCGCGCGCCGTCACCGGCGACGGATCATCGAGCTCGTTAGGCAGCCCCGTCACGTGCGTCGTGGTCTCGCGCACCGTGACCATGTCCACCGGGCCAGTCCCGATGTCCACCGACGTGATGTATCGGCCATTCAGTGACTCCACGGCCCGACCGTGCGCCCGCAGGAGCGCGGCACGATCGTACCCGCTCGGCGGCTCGAGGATCACGCTCTTTCCGCCACCGAGCGGAATGTTGGCGGCGGCGCACTTGTACGTCATGCCGCGCGCGAGGCGGAGGACATCGGTGAGCGCGGCATCGTCGTTCGCGTAGCGCATGAGACGCGTGCCGCCGAGCGCGGGACCACGCTGCGTGTTGTGGATGGCGAGGATCGCGTGGTACGAAGCGTCGGAATCTCGCGCGACCCAGACTTCCTCGTAGCCAGCGACGCGGGGGGAGTCGAGCTTCGTGAGCTGAAGGGACATGGTTCGCTTGGAGCTGTAGTCGGAGGTATTCTAGCCAAGGGGACTGGGGACTGGGGACTCGGCCGGGAAGCCATTAGCGCCGAGGAGGCCTCCTCGCCCGTAATAGTCTCCCGGCCGCGTCCCCAGTCCCTAGTCCCCAGTCCCCAGTCTCGTGGCTACCACACTCCTGAAGACGGACCTCGATGACCTGTTCGCCGCTGACGCGATCAGGGACCCGTACGCGTTCTTCGGGCGACTGCGCGAGACGGACCCAGTGCACTGGAATGCCCGGCATCAGCTCTGGATCATCACCAGACATGCGGACGTCCTCTCCATCGTCCGCGACCACGCCGCGTTTTCGTCCGCGGTCATCCAGTCCGACCGGAGAGCGCCGTATCCGCCAGTCGATGAAAACGGCCTGGCACTGCTGGACGAGGTGCGCAGATTCCGCGGCGCGCAGCTCGTGGAGCAGGATCCACCTCGCCACACGAACATGCGGCGCCTGCTGCACCAGTACTTCACCGCGCAGGCGATCGAGACGTGGCGCCCGTTCATCCGGTCGGCGGTCGCCGAGCTGCTCGACGAGCTGGGCCCGGGTACGACGTTCGATGTCATGACCGCGCTCGCCGCTCCGCTTCCCGTTCGCGTCATCGCGCATCTGATGGATGTCCCCGAGGCAGATCGCGCGAAGTTTCGCGAGTTTGCGGACAAGCTGCTCTACATCAACCGCGGGGAGCCGAACCGCTTCGCCACGCTCGTCGAGGGAATCCGTGGCATGCTCGACTACGCCGCCCCGCTGGCCGACGCGCGCGTCCGCGAACCAGGCACCGACGTCATCTCGGTGCTGGCGAAAGGCGAGCACCTCGGGATCATGGACCGGTACGAGCTCCTCGTGAACTGCGCGCTGCTTCTCTTCGCGGGACACGAGACGACGGTGAATCTCATCGGGAACGGGATCCTGGCGCTCATCCGGAATCCCGACGAGTGGGAGAAGCTGCGTGCGAACCCCGAGCTCGCGCGCCGCGCGACGGAGGAGTGTCTTCGCTTCGATCCGCCGGTCAAGTCCACGCAGCGCATCGCAATCGCTGACGTCACGATCGGAGGTCGCACGATTCGCAAAGGCGATCGGCTTCGCTGGATCATTGCGGCGGCGAACCGTGACCCTGAGGTCTTCCCGGAGCCGGACGAGCTCCGCGTCGACCGGCACCCGAACCCGCATGTGTCGTTAGGTGCGGGGATTCATTTCTGTCTTGGCGCGGCGCTGGCGCGAGTCGAGGGGCAGGAACTGTTTCGGGCGCTGGCCGAGCGAGTGGGGTCGTTCAAGTTGGAGACGCAGGAGCCGGAGTATCAGCCGAGCATCCAGTTCAGGTCGTTGCGGGAGCTTCGCGTGACGCTGGGCACGTGAGAGTCTGGCATCTACGACGAAGGGGGTCGGATGCATCGGGATCGAGCGGATGCGCCGGATCGCTAGGGGCTGGCCCTCTCGGGTCCGCGCATGAGCAACCGCGAGCCGCCGCGACGCCCTCATGCGGTAGAACGGAGGCTGACGAGCGTCGACGAACTTTGACCGCTGACACGGCCCGCCGGGTAGAATTCTGCCGACGCAGGAAGGATACGTACTTGTTGAACGGTCACATCGCATCGACCCTCGTGGTCGCGCTTCGGCACGGGTGCGCACGAGCGCGCGGACTTGTAGCGATCCCGCTCGTGTGGGCGAGTCTGGCGTGCAGCGATGGCACTTCCGCGCCCGCTCGCGGGTCACTCGCGGTGGTCATCGCCGGACTCCCCGACGGTCAGCCGGCCAGCGTCACCGTGACCGGGCCGGGCAACACGTCAAAGGCACTGACCGCCACGGCGACGATCGACGATCTCGCTGCCGGGAGTTATGACATTCGGGCGGACAATGTCACGGCGGGCGACGTGGTGTACACGGCGACGCCGGCGGCGCAGAGCGTCGCGGTGATGGGCGGCAGCCAGGCGACGGCGACGGTCAGCTACACGTCGTCGACGTTCAGCCTGCGCGCACAACAGATCGTGGAAGGACTCGCGAACCCCGTCTATCTCACCGCGCCGAAGAACGACCCGCGACTGTTCATCGTCGAACAGCCGGGTCGCATTCGCATCGTGAAGGACGGCGCTCTTCTCGCGACGCCGTTTCTGGACATTACGGCGCGTGTGGTCTCCGGCGGTGAGCGCGGTCTTCTCAGCCTGGCGTTCGATCCGGCGTACGCGACCAACGGGCGGTTCTACGTGTACTACACCGGAGCGCAGGGCGACATCTTCATCGACCGATTCACGGTGTCAGGCAACCCCGACATCGCGAACACCACGTCGGACCCCGTGCTCACGATCCAGCATCGCGTCAACGCCAATCACAACGGCGGGCTGCTGCTGTTCGGGCCCGACGGGATGCTCTATGCCGGCGTCGGTGACGGCGGCGGCGCAGGCGACGTGCCTAACAACGCGCAGAACATCGACGTGCTGCTCGGCAAGATCCTGCGGGTGAACGTCGCGACGCTGCCGTACACCATTCCGGCCGGCAATCCCTTCTCGGGCCAGGCGGGGGCCGATGAGATCTGGGCGTACGGTCTTCGCAATCCGTGGCGTTTCGCGTTCGACGTTCCGCCGGACGGATCTCCGCCGCAGCTGTACATCGCCGATGTCGGACAGGGCGCGCGGGAAGAGGTCGATGTCGCCGACGCGTCAGCCGCCGGCCGCAACTATGGCTGGCATACGATGGAAGGAACGCAGTGCTACAACCCGTCCACGGGCTGCAATCAGGCAGGGTTGACGCTGCCCGTCCTCGATTACGACCACGGTCAGGGGTGCTCGATCACCGGGGGCTTCGTGTATCGTGGCGCGGCGATTCCGGAGATCCGGGGTCTCTACTTTTACTCCGACTATTGCTCGGGGTGGCTCAGAAGCTTCCGGCTCTCGAGCGGAACGGCCGTGGAGCAACGCGACTGGGCATTCACGAACATCGGCAACGTCACGTCGTTCGGCGTCGATGGGGCGGGTGAGCTGTACATGCTCTCGACGAGCGGTCGCGTGTATCGCGTGGTGAAGCAGTAGCGAACCGAATTGGGGTCAGAGTCGAATTTCATCGTTTC
>DASUGD010000313.1:0-16203 GCA_036274195.1 Gemmatimonadaceae bacterium
GTATCGCGGCGAACGGCCCCGGTCGGCGTGCCGAGCGCGAGATAGACAAACAGCGCGAAGCGCTTGGGCTGCGCGAGGACAGCGAGCAGCTCAGTGCCTTCGGCATCGCGGAGGTCGGTCCGGCCCAGCAGGTCCAGGCGGAACATGGTCGCCTCGTCCCGCGAAGCTAGGGAGACTGGTCTGCTCAGGCAATGCCTTTGGCCGCGTTGTCGCCCGTCTTACGGCCGACGCCGATGAGTGACCGAGTAGTTCTCGGCAGCTCTTGAGGACGCGAGCCTCCGAGGATTGTGCGGTCACCGCCGCGGAACCGTCAGGGACCCGCTGCACCGCATTGTGGCCGAGTGATAGTTCCTCGCGCGCCTCGGTCGCATCGACTCGCCCACGGCACAGTGGCCGCGCTTCTACTCACGGCGGCACCGTGTCGCGCAGGGGCCCAGCAACTCCCATTCAACGTTGGGATCGTCGACTGGGAGCCTGAGGCGTACTCACGACAGCGTCGCTCCTACAGCGTCGCCGCGAATGAGTACGAGGTGCTCTTCTGTGTGGAGACGTGGAAGGCGCTGCCAGCCGAGAATGGAATCGAACGCTTCGTCATCGGACGTGTGAGACGCGAGAAGGCCGGAGGCGCGAGGAGGATCAGCGACGTCGGAGCCTTGTGCATTGGGCCGGACGGGACGGCGCTTCCCATGATTCACACCCACCCCGATGGAAACTGTCAGTTTTCTCCGAGCGATCTTGTCACGATCATAGCGAGGAATGCTCCGTTTGAAGGCGTTCAGTGCGGTGAGCACCACCTGATCTGGCACTACGCGTGGCAGCTGCGGGCGATTGCCGAATTCGTCGACCGGAAGCGGCTCAACCGGTCCGCGTCCCCGCCGTAGCGAAGGCCAAAACGGATAACTCAATACGAACCTTCCGGCGTTTCGTGCCGTCGAATGGAATGCACGAGCAAACGGTCCGATCCTGACCTTGCGCGTATCATTTCTACAATGTAGAAACAAACGACACTCGACTCTCGTTGTTCCGGGAATGGCAAGCCACTCATCTGCCCAGCCACCAGCACCACCGCGCGTTCCCGTCGCGATCCTCGGAGCGCTCCTGCCGTTCGCTGAGCGCTCCGAGGTCCTGGCTGACCTCGCGGCGGAGTTCGCCTATCGCGCCGGGACGTTCGGAAAGCCGGCGGCGAGTCGCTGGTACTGGCGCCAACTCGCGTCGTCGGCGCCCTCGCTCACCCGCCGCATCTGGTGGCGGGGCTGGAGCGGCTTCGAGCCAAACGCCAATCGCATGCGACCGGGAGGTCCCTCAATGGAAAGCTGGATCATGGATGCGCGGTACGCGGCGCGCCGCCTCGTTCGCCGGCCGCTATACACGGCACTCTCGGTACTAACGCTGGCGCTGGGCATTGGCGGCACTGCCGCGGTGTACGCGATCGCGCGGCCCATCCTGCTCGACCCGCTGCCCTACCAGGCGGAAGACGGGCTCGTCGCTTTCTGGAATCCGTTCGATTGGTCGGAGCAGGAGTTCCTGTACCTGCGCGGGCGGGTGCCAGGGTTCTCCGAGGTGGCCGCGTATCGCACCGACAACGTCCTGCTCGACCGCGGCGACGGGCAGGTGCGCCTGCTGCCGAGCATCCTCAGCTCCGTCGAGCTGTTCCCTGTCCTCGGCACGAAGCCCGCGTTAGGCCGGTGGTTCCAGCGGGGTGAGGACGAGCGCGGCGCGGAGGCAGTCGCCGTGCTGAGTTACGGCCTCTGGCAGGAGCTCGGCGGCGATCGCTCCATCGTCGGCCAGCGGCTCCGCATTGACGGCCAGCCGCGAACCGTCGTGGGCGTGATGCCGCGCGGGTTCTGGTTTCCAGACCCCACGACGAAGATCTGGATTCCGCAGCCACTGAGACCCGAGAGTCGCTCCGGGAACTACGCGTTCCTCGGCCGGATGGCGCCCGGCCTCACGGTCGAGCGCATGCCGGGACCGATTGCCGAGTTCGTCCGGATGCTCGGTGAACGCTTCACGTATCCAGCGCAGTGGGACAAGACCAAGAACCCGGTGCTCACCCCGCTCCGCAAGTACCTCGTCGGGTCCCTCACGCCGGCGCTCGTGGCCACGTTCGTCGCCATGGGACTCATCCTCCTCATCGCCTGCGCGAACGTCGCCGCCCTCATGCTCGGTCAGGTGGAAGGCCGCACGACGGAGCTGGCCGTGCGTTCGGCGTTAGGCGCGAATCGTGTGCGGCTGACGCAACAGCTCGTTGCCGAGGCGGCGCTGCTCGGGATAGGGGCCGGGGTCGTCGGGGCACTGCTCGCGGTGGCGGCGTTCCGCGGGCTTGTCGCTGCCCTCCCGCTCGGTGCATGGGGCGAGGCAGCGACGTTGAGCTGGAGCGTCTTCGCCGCGGCAATGGTTGCCGCGGTGCTCGCGGCGACCATGGTGGCGATAGCGCCGGGCGTCGCCATGTGGCGCGGGAACCTGCGCCACGTCATTGGCAGCTCGCGCACGGGCGGAATTGCCGGCCGTGGTGGGCGTCTCGAGGGATCGCTCGTCGTGGCCGAGGTCGCGCTTGCGGTGGTGATGGCCGCCGGTGCAGGGCTGCTCGTTCGAAGCGTGGCGAAGCTGTACGCCATCGACCCGGGGGTCGACACCCGGAACGTCGGCGTGCTGCGCATTGTGCTGCCTAACGAAATGCAGACGCCGCGACGCTTCCAGGCGTTGCGCGAGGTCACCGCAGCGCTGGCCACGTTGCCGGGGGTCACGAACGCCGGCGCCGCACAGATCCTCCCGATCAGCGGTGACGGGTGGAATTCCGGCATTCGCGTGGAGGGGGACCCCGACGGGGAAGTCACGACGACCTTCGTCCGGTTCGTGACGCCGCAATACCTGGAGACGATGGGCGTCAAGCTCCGGGACGGGCGCATGTTCACCGAGGCGGACCGGACATCGGCCGGTAGCACGCCGGGGATCATCGTGAACGAGGCACTCGTCAAGAAATACTTCGCGGGTACCAATCCGATCGGGCGCCGCATATCGACCGGGTTCACCGAACCGTTAGGCGTCGTGATCGGCGTCGTCAACGATGTGGCCGAGGCGCAACTGACCGATCCGCCCGGGCCGGCGCGGTACATGCTCCCCGAGACGATTCCGTTCGTGGCGGGCGGGCAGGGTGTCGTGTTCCGCACGAGTGGGCGTGACCCCGCGACACTGCTCGAGGATGCGCGCCAGATGGTTCGCCGCACGATTCCTGGCGCCGGGATCGAGCGCGTGTCCACGATGGAGCGGGAGTTCGCCACCGCCGTCGGCCCCGCGCGGCAGGTCATGATGCTGCTCGCGATTCTCACGACGCTCGCGCTGGTGTTGGGGGCGGTCGGCGTGTACGGCGTGATCTCGCACTTCGTCAACCGCCGAAGTCGCGATTGGGGTGTCCGGCTGGCGCTGGGGATGGCGCCATCGAAGGTGGTGCGCATGATCGTCATGCGTGGGACGGCGCTCGTCGGGTTGGGGATCCTGCTGGGTGTCACCGCGTTCTTCGCGCTCGCGAGGCTGCTCGGGTCACTGCTCTACGGTGTCGGCGCCAGCGATCCGCTCGCGATGGGTTCGGCGACTCTGGTGCTGCTCGTCGTTGGCGTCCTCGCGGCAGTCATCCCCGGCATGCGGGCGAGCCGCACCGATCCCGCTATCGTGCTCCGCGAACAATGAGCTCGGACAACTCCCTCGGCGTCTTCGAAGAGCAGGTGATGCTCGCGGTGCTCCACGCGCGGGACGACGCGTACGGGATGAACGTGCGTCGCGAGATCGAGACTCGCACCGATCGCGAAGTGGCGATCGGTGCGGTCTACGCGACCCTCGATCGCCTGGAGCAGAAGGGCCTCATTGCGTCATCCCGCGTGGCTGGCGACGGTGGCTCGCGACGCGTGTTCTCGGTGACCGCCGCCGGCACTCGCGCACTGTACGAGACGCGCGCGATGCGGGATCGCTTGTGGCAGGGACTGGATTTGCAGGTACTCGGAGCAAGGTCTCGCGCCTAGACGAGAATCAAATTGAACCACAGAGGTCGCAGAGGTCACGGAGATGCCACGTTGCCTAACGATTGAAAATTCTCTGTGTTCTCTGTGTTCTCTGTGTTCTCTGTGCCCTCTGCGGTTCAATTCAAGTCAGGTTGCCCTGCTTGGTGGCGTGGCTCGGCGGTTCAATTCAATCTGGCTGCCGCCCCCGGCCGCGCGGCTTCCAGAAATACCGCGGAAGAACGCGCCCCCGCACATCGAACTCGACTCCCTCCTCCTCGAGCAGATCGCGCTGCCACCGCGCATCCTCCGGGTACGCGCGCTTCGCGATCTCACCCGACGCGTTCAGCACGCGTTGCCACGGAACGCTCGACTCGCCGCTCAGGTGATGCAGAGCATAACCCACCTGCCTGGCGTGCCGGGGAATCCCGGCCAGCTCCGCGATCTGCCCGTAGCTCGCCACGCGTCCGCGCGGAATGCGCTTGACGACGTTGTAGATGCGCGTATAGTGGTTGGACGCCATGGGAGGCGAACGTCAGCTCCGGGCGAGCTCGCGCACCATGAGCCAATCGTCATCCACGCGCTTGCCAAGGCGGAACTTCGCCGTCCCTGCCTTCCGGAACCCGCTCTTCTCGTAGAACGCGATGGCGCGGTGATTGTCCTGGTACACGAGGAGCCACAGGGCGTCCGCGCCGCGCGAACGTGCTTCCGCGATACACGCCGACATCAACACCCGTGCGATGCCGCGCCCGTGCCACGGGCGGTCCACGTAGAAGCGCGAGATCTCGAGTGCGAATCGCCCCTCGAGCGCGGGCGGAGCAGGGGGCTGACGGAGGTGCGCGAATCCCAGGAGGCCATGGGGCGCATCCTCGATCACGAGAACCCGTCCACCCGGTTCCGTGAGCTCGGCCCACTGCTGCAGCGGACTGAAGGCGTGCGAGACGTAGTCATCGACGTCCGCGGGGTCGTACCCTTCCGCATACGTCTCCCGAAAGAGTCGCTCCGCGAACGCGCTGAACGGAGTCGCCTCGTCCGCGCGCAGGGCGCGAATGCGGGGCTCGGTGAACCGCAGGGTCACGTCCTGGGGAATCGTCATCGCAGTTTCAGCCGTCCCTCGAGCCAGCCGAGTACCGTACCGGCGAGCGGCACGAGCACGAACGAGAAGATCGCGAGTGCGGCGCGGGCCCGCCCGGCGAGGCGTGGAACCACACCGGCCAGCAACTCCCCACCCAGCACGGCGAGCGCGAACAGGATCAGCCCGGCAATCAGGCCGAGCACGAGCCCGGACGCTGCGCTCCAGCCAAGGATGGTGGCCCTCACCGCCTAACGTGCCCCGCTGTCGGCCAGCGCTCCATCCCAGATGGGCCGAAGCTGGAAGGCGAACATCTGGAACTGCGGCGCGAGCGCGGCCGGTTCCCTCGCGAGAACGCACATCTCGGGCGACGGGCCTAACGTCATCTTGCGCACCCACAGCGAGCCGGCAACCGGCGCCAGGGCGGGCTCGATGGCCGCGTACAACTGTGGGTAAGACATCCCGGCCGGCTTCACGAACCATTGGGCCGAATGTGGCGACGACGGGGTGGTGCCCAGCTTCAGCTGGTACAGCGCCGCCGTACCGGCCGCTGCGAGCGATGCGGCGATGTCGTGTGCGGCCTTGCGGCCCGCGGTCACGGCCGCGATGTCGAGCGGGTCGAGCGCAGCGGAATCGCGGACGAGATACCAGTCCTCGTAGGCCTCGCCGCCCTGGTTCGCCCACGGCGCACCGGCGATCGCGTGCGAGAACGATCGGACGAACCCCACGCTCGGCGACGCGCTCAGAACGCGCTGGAATTCCCGCTGCGCGGTCTCATAGGCGTCGCGCTCTGCCGACGGATGCCGCCAGTGCCAGAACACGTAGGCGAGAAGGCTTTCGCGAGTCACGGGAATTTTCACCACGCGCATGGGGGGACGTGAAAAATGTCCTCCCCGCGGGCCTCCCGCTACTTCGCCAGCACGAACTCCAGCGGCGCGCCTCGAGGGGCAATCTTGATGAGGCGATGGGTCGAGTCCGTCGTGACGAACATCGCGACGGCAGCCTGCCCGCCGGAGAGCTCGACGCGGTACACATCGAACGTGCCGGCCGGTACCGTGAGCTGCTCCGTTCCTTTGACTGCGAGCGTCACCGGCTGAACGTATCCCTTACCCGAGAGGAACACCGGCAGCGTTATGGACGCCGTCGGCGACCACGCGAGTGCCGGCAGCACTGTCGTAAGGAGGTTGTCGTCGACCGCGCCAGGGACGACCGTCGTGTCGATCGCCGTCGTGACGAGACCGGCTGCGGATGGAGTCGTCGCGCTGCCCTTCGCGCGTCCGTCGTGATAGGCGATCTCGATACTCGTGTTCTGCCCGCGCACCTGCCCGGTCTGTTTCGTCGACCGCATCGCTCCATCGGTCGAGAACTCCACCTCCGTGTGCTGCGTCATGATCGGCCCGATCTGCACGTCATCGACCAT
Organism: Gemmatimonadaceae bacterium; assembly: GCA_036274195.1. GTDB lineage: Bacteria > Gemmatimonadota > Gemmatimonadetes > Gemmatimonadales > Gemmatimonadaceae > JAJKIV01. The sequence goes on from DASUGD010000313.1 coordinate 6,482, forward strand.
CCGCAATCCGGTCTCCGTTCGCTCGACGGTCGTGCGCTGAAACCCCAACGGGTTCCCCTGGATCATCACGACGAAGCTGTCGGTGCGGGAAACGAGCGCCGCAATGTTGATCGGAGACTGTGCGGCCAGCGGTGCCGATGTCAGGGTGAGAAGGAGGGGGGCGAGGGCCAGACTGGCGGGTTTCATCGGAGGTGCCGAAGTGCGAAGGGAATGCTGAGCGACACTCGCGGATCGTACGCAGGAAATCGACGCGTGTCCGCGAGCGTGGGCAACGGGACGGGTGGCGCGTCGCCAGGGTGAACCGAAAAGGGGAGGGCTCCAAGCGAACCAGGTGCTGGCGGCATCTAGAGATCACCGGTGTGTTCGACCACCACAGCTCCCGCCTCCACATGATTGGATCACCAACGCCGCTCGTTGGTTGCCGCACGCTCGCGCGAGTGCTCGCAGCCTCGTTGACGATCGCGGTGGTTGCGCCGCCTCCCTCGGCAGCCGCACAGAGTCCACTCCGGCACTGGACCGAGGCGATCGACGCGCGATTCGCGATGAGTCAGCCCGCCATCGCGTACGTCATTCGCGTCGACTCCACGGACCTGTCCGGGTTCGACGTGTCGGTGACGGTTCGCGGCAAGCGTGACACGACGTTGCTCGCGATGGTTGCGCATCCGGAATACGATGACAGGTACTCGCGGTTCGTTCGGAACGTACGCATCGAGGACACGACAGGCCGGGCGATCGTGACGCGCCTGGACAGCGCCCTGTGGCGAGTGGTCGCACCGGGCGGGTCGTTCGTGGTTCGGTATCGACTGCAGTTGCCTGCAGAAACGGGAGGAGAACGCGCGGCGTGGAAGCCATTCCTCGCGCCGACCGGCGGCCTCGTGGGTGGTACGCACACCTTCATGTACATCGTCGGTGAAACGCTTGCGCCCTCATACGTAACGCTGGAGCTGCCCGCCAGCTGGTCGGTCGCGACCGCGCTCACGCCGACCTCCGATGCGCGCACCTTCTTCGCGCCAAGCACGCTTGTGCTGGTCGAGTCTCCCATGCTGGTGGGCCGACTGCGGGAGTGGCGTTTCTCCGTCGATGCAGTTCCACATCGCGTGGCGTACTGGTCGCTGCCGGATGCCGTTCCGTTCGACTCCGCGGCGGTCGTCGCGGCAATCCAGAAGCTGGCGCGCGAGGCGAGCGCGCTGTTCGGGCGACTGCCGTACCGGGAGTACGTATATCAGCTCCAGGATGGCGCGTACGGCGCCCTCGAGCACCCGGCCTCCGTGTCGTTAGGCGCTCGGAGTCGCGAGCTCGCGGATGGGTCGGCGGCGTTCCTGGGGGAGCTGGCGCACGAATACTTCCATACGTGGAACCTGATGCGCATTCGGCCGGTGGAGTACCGCGATGTCTCGTACCGGACGCCGCCGCGATCGCGGGGCCTGTGGTTCAGCGAAGGGCTCTCGATGTTCTACTCCGACCTGCTGCGTCGGCGCGCTGGTCTGCCGGTGAGCACGCCAACGCGCGCGGCCCACCTCGAGACGGCCATCGCTCGCTACCTGTCGAATCCCGGTAACGCCCGCCTGTCGGCGGAGCGGGTGAGCGTGGCGGAATATGGCGATGATCCCGCAGCGCTCGGCGACTACTCGGCCAGCACGCACCTCCAGGGCGAGCTCATCGCGGCGATGATGGACCTGGAGATTCGGCACGCGACGAGCGGCCGCCGGTCCATGGATGACGTGATGCGCCGCATGATGGAGCGTTACTCCGGCGAGCGCGGATTCACGGGACGCGACGTCGAGCGCGTGATTGCCGAGGTATGCGGCTGCACGGTGTCGCCCTTCTTCGACGCCCATGTGCGGGGAGCAAGAGCGATTCCCTTCGACGACTATCTGAGATACATCGGGCTCCGCGCCGAGGTGACCTGGCGGCCCGCGTTAGGCCGGGACGGCCGTCCGGCGCCGGACCTTCGGGCGTTCCCGTACGACCTCGGCGACGGAGCCGGTGTGCGGCTGAAGGTTTCCGACCCAGCGAGTGCATGGGGCAAGGCCGGGCTGCACACCGGTGACCGCCTGCGGGCGATCAACGGCCATCCGATTGCCACGCGTGACGCGACGCTCGGCGTCCTCCGTCAGCTCGCGTCGGGCGATACCGTTCACGTGGAGCTCGAGCGCGCCGGCGTGCGTCGGTCGGCCACCGTCGTCATGGCGCCCTTCGACCGGCCGTTCGTTCAGCTGCGCGAGATCGACGCTCCCACGTCGGCGCAGCGTGCGCTGCGCGCCCAGTGGGAAAAGGGCGCGCCCTGACCTGGAAGCCTAACGCCAGCCGCGTGCAGCCCTCGCCGCGCCGATCCGCTCCATCGCGGACTCGAGCACCTGAGGCTCGGCCACGTAGGAGAGCCGGAAATAGCCGGTGCCGCCCGGCCCGAACGCGTTGCCCGGGGTAACCACGACCCGGGCGTCGTCGACCATCGCTCGCACGAACGTCCAGTCATCCACGCCCTTCGGCACCGGGTGCCAGAGGTACATGGCGCCGCGCGGCGGCTCGGCGGGCTCCCCCAACCGGCGCAGGGCGCTCGCGATGGCATCGCGGCGTACGCGATAGGTCGTGGCGACCGGCGCTGAGAGCTCCGCGTAGTTGTCGAACGCGTGGGCGGCGCCGTACTGGACGACCGACGGCGCGCCGTAACCCACGTTCGTGCGATACGCAGCCAGCGCGTCGATCAGTGAGCGGGCACCGACCGCGAACCCGACGCGCACGCCCGCCATGTTGAACGACTTCGAGCACGAGTGGAACTCGATCGCAACGTCCTTCGCTCCAGGGATCTCGAGTGCGCTGGGCGCCACGAACCCATCGAACGTGATCTGGCTGTACGCCAGGTCGCTGATCAGGATGAGCCCGTGCTGGTGTGCAAACTTGACCGCGCGCTCGAAGTACTCTCTTTCGGCGACGGCGCCCGTTGGATTGTTGGGGTAGTTCACGATCAGGACGCGTGAGCGCCGAAGCACGCTCGGTGGGACCGCATCGAAGTCCGCGAGAAATCCCGTGCTCGCGCGCATGGGAACGAAGTGGACCTCCGCACCGGCGAGGAGCGACGCTCGCGCGTAGACCGGATAGTAGATCTCCGGTACGAGCACGACGTCTCCGCTGCCTGCTGTCGCCGTGATGAGCTGAGCGATGCCCTCCTTTGCACCGGCGAGCGCGAGGACCTCACTCGCAGCCTCGACCTGGACGTCGAATCGGCGCTTCATGAAGCGCGCGACGGATTGCAGGTAGCGGGGCACGCCGCGAAACGGCGGGTAGCCATGTGTGGCGGGGTCGGCCGCGGCTCGCTGCAACGCCTCGATGATGGGCGCTGGAGTCGGCCGGTCGGGGCTTCCGATACCCAGGTCGTCGAACGTCACCCCGCGCTGCCGGGCGTCCGCCTTGAGGCGGTCGAGTTCCGCGAACACGTACGGGGGAAGCGATTCGAGCGCCTTGCTGAGACGAGCAATGTCGAGAGGCGTCGAAGTCATGGTGAAAGAAAGCTAAGCCGCCACGTCGAAGGGCGTTTGCCCACGATACGACGACCCGTCGTGACGGTCGTTGCCACCCCCGGACGCCGTTCGTCAGCCCCGTACCACCTGGGTACGACGTCTCGAGGTCACCGAAAAAATGGCATCCCCTTTGATCCCGCCCTGCGATCACGAGCTGCGCCCCGGAACGGCCGTGTGTCTTCGGTGTCAGCATGCCGAGCGCGCCGCCCGGCGCGCTCGGCAACGGCAGATGATGGCGCGTGGCACGGCCGTCACGCTCGTGCTCGGAGTGATTGCCGCAATCGGGATTGCAGGGGCGTCGGTGATTCGCAGTCGGGCATGGACCGGAAGCGCCGGGGACCTGCGCAGCGCCGAGTTGAAGATGACATCGGCGACGGATTCGGCGGCCGATTCCGTGACGTCGACGACGGATTCCGCGACGACCCTGCGGGGCGAGGTCCCACAGCGGACCGCAGGATTGCCGGCAGCGATGGCCGCAAACAGGGCGGCCGTCGGTACGCCCGTATCGCCGGTCGTGCCGGTGGGGCGCACGGCGCTCCGTGACACCATGGTCGCCGATCGTGCTGGCGACACGGTGCGTGTGAGCTTCGATCTGGAATTGTCGCGGACTCGCCGTCCTGAGAAGTTCGAGGCGATCGTCCGATCGACGCTGCCGCAGGTGTACGGCTCTGCGGTCGACTCGGCGCTTCGCGCGTTGCCGGTTGGCGCGGTCGCGCGCGCCGGCGATCTCGTCACGACTTTGCCCGAACAGGGCTTCCATATCCCGCTGGCGGGTGGGCGCACGATCGCGGTGTGGCCGGAGACACGTCCCGGCCGGGATGGACCGCTGGTTGTCGCCTATCGCGCGGTGGCTTCGCGCTGATCGCCTAACGACGCTGTCGCGTCTCGCGCCGCGGCGAACGGTTCGACCGCTCGCGAATCAGCTCGAGGACCGCGATCTCGTCGCGGCGGAGCATCGGGGGTCGTGAGTCGTCACGCGGGATACTTCGCTCGTCGCCGGATACGGAGGCGATCGTGACGCCGTCGAGATACGCGTCGATCACGGCCGGGTGAACGTAGTACTTCCGACACACGGCCCGCGTATTCCCGAGTCGCTTCGCGACCTGGTCGATCGCCCGCACCACGTTCGCGTTCGCTTCCCTTTCCGTGGCGAAGGCTCCGAGATCGCGCAGCGCCTGGGCGGCCAGGATCGTTCCGGCCCAGGTGCGAAAATCCTTGGCGGTGACCTGGCGGTCCGCGATCTCGCGGAGGTACTGGTTGATGTCCCCGGCGTCGACGCTCTGGCGCCGACCGTCATCATCGAGGTACTGGAACAGCTCCTGGCCCGGCAGCTCCTGGCAATGCTGGACGATGCGGGCAATGCGACGGTCGGTGACCGCCACCGAGTGCGGGACGCCGCTCTTCCCGCGGAACTCGAAGCGGAGCCTGGCACCCGACACCGCGACGTGACGACGGCGCAGCGTCGTCAATCCATAGGACCCGTTGTCGCGCGCATACTCGTCGCTGCCGACACGAATGAGCGTCTTCTCGAGGAGCCAGACGACGGTGGCAAGCACCTTCTCGCGCGACAGGCTCGCCTGCGAGATGTCGCGCTCCACCCGACGACGGATGCCTGGCAGCACCTCACTGAACTCCACCATCCGGCCGAACTTCGTGAGGTCGCGAACCTCGCGATATCGCGTGTGGTACCGGTACTGCTTGCGGCCACGGGCGTCCCGGGCAGTCACCTGAAGATGACCGGTCGATGACGGACAAATCCAGACTTCGGTCCATCGCGGCGGAATCACGAGCTTGCGAATTCGCTCGAGCTCGCCCGCATCGCGAAGCGGATCGCCGTCGGGGCGCACGTAGATGAACCCGCGCCCGCGCCGCCGGCGTCGAATGCCGGGACTCGAGTCGGTGACGTACCGGAGGCCGGCAGCCTGCGCCGCCTCCACGTGTTCATCAGCCATGCTCATTCGTGCGCTCGCAACGCTCCAGGTGCAGCCGCGCGCTGGATCGAGGAGTGTGATGCGGATCACCTCGAGTCGCGTCGGGTTTCGAGTAATTAGACGGCCCACACGGCCAGACGGCACGACCATCCGTGACGCGCGATGCGTGCTCCGTGACGACTGCGCTCTACATCACGGATCCGGATAATGCTCGAGATCGGGCGTTAGGCGCGTCGCCTGGTCTGTCGGCGGTCCGGGCGGCGCACGCCCCCCGAGCTCGTGTCTCGCGCCGCCAGCGCTCCGTCGATGTCCGTGCCATCCAGCCCGATACCGAGCTCACCGACGATGAGCTGGATGACGTACCGCGCCTCCAGGCTGCTCAAACGCGCGAGCATCTCGCCCACCAGGCGCCGCTGGGCGTCGGGTTCCGTCGCGGCGGCAAGGTCGTCGGCCCACCCGGCCACCTCGGTCAGCGCGATACCGCTCGGCAGTCGGCCCGCAAAAACGTCCGCGGCGACCGACGCCATGTCCCGCAGCTTCCTGCGACGGCCGCGCAGATCGTCCGGGTCGACCCGGGCGAGATCCCGTATCGCGTCGGCAACGATCGTCGCTTCAATCCGGCGAGTCCCCGGGTCTGTCCGCGGAAAGAACGCGCCGACGAAGAACCTGGCCGCGGGGGCCACGGTTTCCTCGGCAACCGCCACGAAGTACGCGTCCAGAATGGCCCGCTTCTCGGGACGGCTCGTGGTCGTGCGGATGGCGTCGGCCGTTCCGCACCAGTGAAAGAACGAGTCGCGTGGCCGAACCGCCCCTTCCTCGGCGGAGGCCGACTCGGCCCCCCTCACGCCCGGGACGACTTGATGCGCAACCGGCTTGGTGCTCATGCTACCGCGTCAGGCAGACGCCATGCCGGACCGATTCCGGTCGCGATTGACGCGGAAGTGGCATACCAGCGGGTTGGAAGACGTTAACGCCCGTTGTGCCTTGCGAGGGTTGGCGTTACCTTGTCCGCCAACGACGCACGTACCTCGCGAGAGGTGCGTTTATGTTCCGAATCCGCCTGGACCTTCACCGGTCCTCAACTCCGTGTCGTGAGCGACCACTCGGGTCGCTCGGAACAGAGCCCATCGTGAGGGCAGAGTTCACGAGCCACATCTGTGGTCGGTACGTTCGCTCGTCGCGCGCCCCGAACACAGCCACATTCAGGGAGCAAGAGGATGCGTACGACCGGAACCGTCAAGTGGTTCAACGACAGCAAGGGGTTTGGCTTCATCACGCGCGATGACGGGCAGAAGGACTGCTTCGTTCATCACTCGGCGATCGAAGGAAAGGGATTCAAGACGCTGGCCGAAGGCGAGCGTGTTGAGTTCGACGTCGTGCAGGGCGCCAAGGGTCCTGCCGCCGAGAACGTGAAGAAGGTCGGCCGCTAAAGCCGTCCGTAACCACGGGTTCAGACGTAGCCGGGCCGAGCACTCGGTCCGGCTACGTCGTTTTACGGATGATGCGCCACAGGCGTCTTCACCGGCACGTCGAGAGACACTTCAACACAAGGAGGGGGGGACATTGATCGAGATCCAGCTCAGCGATGACGATCGCCTCGACTGGGCGCTCAAGAGCTTCAAGAAGAAGGTGCAGAAGGCCGGCATTCTCGCCGACCTGCGCCGCAAGCGCCACTACACCAAGCCGAGCGAGGCCCGCCAACTGAAGGCCGCCGCCGCTCGCCGGCGCCGCCGTGCCGCGGCGCGCAGGGGCTGACACCAGCCCGCGCTTTCGACGGGCCAGGCCGGCCGGCCGCCCAGCGACCGCGGCCGACGCCGGCTCGTCGGAACAAGAAAGCGGGGCCGGGTCCACTGAGACCCGGCCCCGCTTCGCATTCCACCTCCTCGTTAGGCCCGCGCTCGATCAGAAGTTCGGGTTGTTGTCCTTCTCCGCGAGCGGAAGCGGATAACACGTCTTGTCACCGATCGGCGGGAAGCCGGGCTTGAAGTACGGCGCGCCCGGAACCGGCATGAAGTTCACGTTGTTCGGATTCCGGCGGAAGTCACCAAGACGCCGGCCCTCGAGCCAGAAGTCGAAGCCCTTCTGGTTCATGAGCTCTGTCAGCACGCTCGCGTCATCGGTGGGCCCCGCGTACGCGCCAAGGCCCGCTGCGGCACGCCGTGCCGCGATCAGGTTGAGCTGGTCGCCAGCCGTTCCGGCTTCGGCAGCGATGTAGTCCGCCTCGAGCTTCGAGGCCAACCGGATCGGTGTGGCGTACGCCGGATACTTCTGCTGAATGTAGAACGGACCGCTCGATGCGTCCTGTGGCGTTAGGTTGTGCTGCCCGGGTGGCAGGAACAGCACGCGAGGATCCGCGCGGAAATCTTCCGACACACTCATCGAGCCGCGGTCGAGCGTGAACTGCCACAACCGGTTGCTCAGGCGCGTGCGGTTCGTGAGGTCGTCCACGTACGCCATGTTGAAGACAAACCCGTCCGGAACGGCCGCCGCGTCCGTCGCGGCTTCCGTCTTCCGCCCCGCCTGCAGATGCGCGCGGGCGCGGCCGACGAGCGCCGCATTCGAGAGCGCCACGGCATCAGGGGTGCCGTTCGCGGTGAGGATGGTCATCCCGCTCGTGAAGTTCGCGACTGCCGAGTCCAGCATCTGCTCGGTGCTCAGCTCGGGTCCGGAGTCCACCGTTCCCGAGCAGAAATCCGTCGCCATGAACAGGAACGAGTATCCCCGCCACACGTACGACCGGCCCCGGTTGATGTTCGTGTCGGGCGTCGGCAGGTCGAGGTCGAGCACGATCTTCGTGGACTTTGCCGTGAGCGACAGCGGCGTCCAGACGTCCGTATTGAGCGAGCCGTTCGACTCGGCCACGTCGCGCCGGCCGAACTCGTTGCGGGTCGGGAACGTCTCCGACACCTCCGTCTCGCCCGTGAACCACGACGAATACATGATCAACCAGCCGTACGCCGCCGCGAAATTCTGCTGTGCCGAATTGGCCAGCGCCGCCGCGTCCTGAACCGGGTCGATCGCGTTGATGTCGATGACGTTAGGGTTCTCGACGTTCAGAAAGTCCGAGCATGCAGTGGTGCCCGCGAGGACCGCGGCCACTGCCAGCGTGCGCCGGGTGGCGCTTGCAAGCGTCGTCATAGGTCCTCGAGATCAGAAGGTGAGATTGAGCCGCAGCAGCGCGCGACGCGGATTCGGCAGCGTGAAGAAATCCTGCCGGTCGAACTGGTTGCTCGCGTTCGATATGACCTCCGGGTCGAACCCTTCGTAGTCGGTCCACAACCCGATGTTCTGGAACGCGATGCCGATGTTCGCCGACGACACGCGGTGCAGCCGCGACAGGAACTTCGTGGGCACGTTGTAGTTCACTCCGAGCTCACGGAAGCGCACGAAGTCTCCGGGTTGGAGGTATGCGTCCCGCACGACGTCGACGGTTGCCCCGGTGCCGTTCTCGGACACGAACGCCGGCTGCCCAGGCGTCGGGTTCCCGTAGCGGCGGAGTCGCTCGTGTGCCGAGAGCTTGTTCGGGTCCAGACGATTGTCGCTGCGAACGACCTGCGTTTCGCGGAAGAAATCGCTGTTGTTGTAGAGCAGGAAGTCCTGCTTCGTGTCCACCAGCGCGGTGACTCGCAAATTCCTGAAGAACGTGAAGGTGTTCGACCACGAGCCCTCGAACGTCGGGAGCGTGTTGCCCATGACCTCGAACGTGTCGGCGACCGTCACGACCCCCGTCTGATCGTTGATGTTACGGATCCGGCGCGACACGAACGACTGGAGCGGGAAGCCCTCGGTCACGCGATTGAGCGTTCCGAATGGCGCCACGCCACCCAGATCCACGACCTTGTTATCGAGGGTATTGAACGCGAGGCGCGAATCCCAATCGAACCAGCCGAACCTGAGCGGGGCTCCACCGATCGAGACCTCGAAGCCGCGATTGTACATCTCGCCGATGTTCACGAACGGGTTCTGCTGGAACCCGAGCGACGGCGGGAGTGGCCGCTGCAGCAGCAGGTTCTTGGAGGTCTTGTCGAAGTAGGTGACCTCCAGGTTCATGCGGTCATTGAAGAGCGACGCGTCGAAGCCCGCCTCGATCTCCGTGCCCTTCTCGGGCTTGAGGTCCGAGTTGCCGGGATTGAGTGGAATGGCACCCGACTCCACGGTCGTCGTCGTTCCGCTCACGAGCGCGGACGGTGCGGAGCTCAACGTGGTGAGGGCTGCACCGGCCGTTGGTGCACGGCCAGTCGTTCCAATCGCGGCGCGCAACCGGAGCGAGCTC
>DASUGD010000314.1:0-9168 GCA_036274195.1 Gemmatimonadaceae bacterium
GGAGAAGCAGGCGGACTCGCTCGGATCGCGCGGGCGCAGCGGCACCTGCTTGGGGTTGATCAACGATGTCCTGAACCTCGCGCGAATCGAAGCGGGCCGCGTCGAATACAACCTCGCCGTCTGCAACCTGAAGGAGGTGGCCGACGCCGTGCTCCCGATGGTCGAGCCGCAGCTTCACTCCCGCCGAATCGGTTGCGCCGTCCACATCGCCCACGAGCTCACCGCCTACGCCGACCGCGAGAAGGTGCAGCAGATTCTGCTCAACCTTCTGTCCAACGCGACCAAGTTCACGCCGGCCGATGGGTCGGTGACCGTCACCGGCTCCGCGGCCGGCGCACGCGGAGAGCACGTACGCCTCGTCGTGCGCGACACCGGGGTAGGGATCCCGGCCGAACGGCTTGCGCAGGTGTTCGAGCCGTTCGTCCAGGTGGACGACTCTCACGCCCGTCGAGCCGAAGGCACGGGCCTCGGCCTCGCCATCAGCCGCGACCTCGCACGCGGCATGGGCGGGGACCTCACCGCCGAGAGCGAGGTGGGCGTCGGCTCCGCCTTCGCCCTCACGCTGCCCGCGTTACTGCCGGCATAGCCCGTCAGGATCGCCGCCGACGCCTGCAAACCATCCGCGTGGCAGCGGCTGTCTCAGGTCGTATATAAGGCCACCTTACACCGCTGCCCATGCCACGCGAGCTGCCACCGCTCTCTCATCTCCAGTTCCTCGCGCTCGGCGTCATCCTCTCGAGCGATGAGCCGGGCCGAGTGATCCGTGACGTCGTCGCGGATTACGGCGTGCGACGCACGGGCGCCGCGTTCTACCAGCTCATGGCGCGGCTCGAGCGCGACGGCCTCGTCGACGGATGGTACGAGCCCGTCGTCGTCGGCGACCAGGCCGTCCGCGAGCGCCGGTATCACATCACGGCCGCCGGATCCCGGGCGTGGCGGCAGACGCGGTCCTTCTACGAGACCGTCGCCGCGGCCGCCGCGCAGGGAAGGTTGTCCAATGCCTGACCCACGGGCTGTTCGCGTGCTGAGCGCGCTGCTCCCACGGCGCATCGTGACCGATGCCTTCGAGCCCGCGTGGGAAGACCTGCGCGTGGCCTACCTGATCCGCCGCCAACGCATGACGTCGCCGTTAGGCATCGCTGCCCTGCGCGTTGGCTACGTGAGTCTCACGGTCCTGCTCTTCCTCGACTGCTGGCGCCTCGCGATCGGCTCCTGGATTCGTCGCGAGCACTCCACGCCGGCTGCTGTCGCACGTCCCGCCATCACCGAACCGAAGCAGACGGAGCGTCTTCACATGTTCCTGTACCTCATCCGACACGCATTCCGTCAACTGGTTCGCGAGCCCGCGTTTACGGTCGCGGCGCTGCTGACGCTCGCCCTCGGCGTCGGCGCGAACGCCGCGGTATTCGCGGTGGTCGAAGCCGTGCTCCTCCGTCCGCTCCCGTATCCGAGCGCTGACGACCTCGTGATCCTCAACCATCGCGACAAGCAGACGGGGATCACGAAGGAGTTCATCGCCATCGGCGACTTCCTCGATCTCTCGGCGCGACAAAAAACGTTCGAGGCGATCGGTGCGTGGGGGCGCGGGGAGACTGCGTTCATGGACCGCGACGACCCGTATCGCGCCGAAGTCCTCGGTGTCGGTGCCAACACGCTCGATCTGCTGCGAGCGCGTCCGGTTCTCGGTCGTTCGATCACTGCCGACGATACGCGCGAAAACGCACCGGGCGTCATGATGCTCGGCTATGAGACATGGAAGAAGCGCTACGGCGGCGATCCGAGCATCATCGGTCGAGTCATCAGGATGGAAGCGACCGAGCGTCAGGTCGTCGGCGTCGCGCCGCCCGGATTCACGTTCCCACCGACGGCGACGACGGACATCATCATCCCGTATCAGTTCCCGACCGTCGCGCCGGCGCAGCGCAAGAACAGTTGGACGTTCGCCATTGCACGCCTCGAGCCTGGCAGGACACTCGACGACGCGGCGGCCGATCTTGGCGCCATGTCACGGCAGTTCGAGAAGGAGTTTCCGCAGCAGAATCTCGCGTCGGAATACTTTCCCGTCGGGCTCAGAACGGCGCTCGCGGGCAACACGAAGCCGGCCCTCGTGCTGCTGTTTGCCGCGGTCGGCGTCGTGCTCCTGATCGCGTGCGCGAACGTCGCGAACCTGCTGCTCGCGCGCTCGCTCGGCCGACGACGAGAGATGTCGGTGCGCCTCGCGTTAGGCGCCGGTGGCGGCAGGCTCGTGGCGCAACTGCTGACGGAAAGCCTGGTCCTCGCGCTGGTCGCGAGCGCCGCAGGCGTGCTGGCGGCGTACTGGGGCTCACATGCGCTCGTCGCGCTGCTGCCCCAGTCGGCCGACGTGCCTGGGCTCAACGACGTTCGCATCAACGGACCAGTGCTGGGTTTCACGCTCGCCATCGTCGTCCTGACGACGCTCGTTTTCGGGCTCGTTACGGCGCTCACCGTGCGATCCGAGAAGGCGGTCGGCGTCCTGAACGCGTCACGCGGTTCGACGATGGGGGCGAGGGCCCGGCACGCGACGTCCGCGCTCGTTGTGGCCGAGGTAGCGCTGGCGATCGTGCTGTTGGTGGGGGCAGGGCTGATCCTGCGCAGCTTCGGTGCACTGCTGGCTGTGGACCCCGGCTTCCGCACGGAGAACGTGATGACGATGAGCCTGCAGCTTCCTACCAACCGCTACCGCGAGCGCGGTCCGCGCGAGGGGTTCTATACCCAGGCATTGGCCGAGATCAAGGCCATTCCCGGCGTGCAGGAGGTGGGTATGGCCGCGGTCACGCCGCTGACCGGCAACAACTGGACGTCGCCGTTCGAGCGCCCGGAGCAGCCCGTCGCCGCCGGCGAGAGACCGCCGGAAGTCGGCTGGCAGCTCGCGTCGAACGGCTACTTCAAGGCGCTCCGGATTCCACTCGTCGCCGGCCGACTCTTCGACGATCGCGACGGCCCGAACGCGCCGCCGGTCGTCATCGTCAGCGAGGCGATCCAGAGGCGGTTCTTCCCTAACGAGGGCGCCGTCGGAGAGCGCGTCAAGCTTCAGGGCGATCAGACGGCCGAGATCGTTGGTGTCGTCGGCAACATCCGCCGCGCCGGCCTGCGTGACGAGCCGCGTGCGGACATGTACTTCCCATTCGAGCGCCCCAAGCCGAGCCAGACGACCCTGTTCGTGCGCACGGCGAGCGACCCCGAGAAGGCATTGCCCGCGATCACGGCGGCGATCAAGCGATTCGAGCCTAACGCCTACGTCTCCGATGCACAGACGCTGGCGCACGTGGCGAGCGAGTCGGAGCGTGTTACGCGCGTCGTGCTGTGGCTCCTCGGCATGTTCGCGGTGACGTCGCTCGCGTTGGCGGCTATCGGGATCTACGGCGTGATGTCGTACGCGGTGCGCCAGCGCACCCGGGAGATCGGAACGCGGATTGCCCTTGGCGCGACGCGCGGCAACATCGTGTGGTTGGTGCTGCGCCAGGGTGCGGTCATCGCGGCGATCGGTACGGTCGTCGGTCTCGCGACGGGCCTGGGAACGACGCGATTCCTCTCGTCGATCATGTACGGTGTGAAGGGGACGGATCCGCTGACGCTGAGCGTGGCGGTCGTCCTGCTCGTGATCACGATCATGCTCGCGTGCTACGTGCCGGCCAGGCGGGCCGCGTCGGTCGATCCCGCGACGACGCTCGCCGAACAGTAGTCGCTACCTCGCCGGCGTCTTCCGCAGCAGCTCGCGGTTGGAGTCGACGTCGAACTGCAGGTCGCGCAGGATCCCGTCGTCGAGCCGGTAGACCACGGCGTGCACGGTCAGCGCCTGAGCGCGCTCCCATGCGTCCTGCACGATGGTCGTCTCACAGACGTGGACGGCTTGCTCGAGCACGTTCAGCTCGCAGAGACGATCCTCGCGTGCCTCGTGCGTGAGGCGATCGAGCTCGCTCTTGTGCTTGCGATTCACGTCCTGCACGTGGCGCAGCCAGTTGTCGATCAGACCGAGCTTCGTGCCTGCCAGCGCGGCACGAACGCCGCCGCAGCCGTAGTGACCGCAGACGAGGATGTGGCGCACCTTGAGCACCTCAACGGCGTACTGGAGCACCGACAGACAATTCAGGTCGGTGTGCACGACGACGTTCGCGACATTGCGGTGGACGAACAGCTCGCCCGGCGGCAGATCCACGATCTCGTTCGCGGGCACGCGGCTGTCGGAGCAGCCGATCCAGAGATACGCGGGTGCCTGCTGGGCGACGAGGCGGGAGAAGAATTCGGGGTCGACGCGGGTGCGTTCGGTCGCCCAGCGCTTGTTATTCTCGAACAGCTCGGGGAGTTTCGCCAAAGGATCCGGCTCGGGTTCTGAGGTCATCCGAGCTCGGTCGCTCGGCGACCAGAGAATCTAACGCGGTCGTGTCGTGAGACCCTAAGGCGCGCGCCCTAACGATATGCGGACCACCTGGCGAGCCCACCGGGCAGGCCGCTTTTCACCCGGAACGATGAGCCTGTATGGCCCCTCGGCAGCCGGCAATGGTTGGCCGTCCTTCCTGTCTGCCAGGATGACCACACGGTCGGTGAGCTTCGCGTCGAGCTCCGCGATCGAGAACAGCACGCGGTAACCGTCGGAGGCTTCGGCGAGCACGTAGGTGCCGAGCGAACGGCCGCGGAGGGAATCAGCGAGCGGCGCGTTCACGAGGGCGAGCAGGTCGGTGAGCGCCACACCCGAGTAGCGGCCGGAGACCTGGTGGGCGCTCACGGTCGTGTCGTGGCGTGTGAGGCGCGCGAGATCGGCGGAGGTGACGGACCTGGTCCGGCCGTCGAGCCCGACCAGCGTTAGGCTGGCCGGAGTCGCGGTTGCAGCGGATTGAGCGGCGAGAACGAGCGGCGCTGACAGCGTCACCGCTGCGGCGAGGGCGACCACGCGTCGACGGTTGAGTGGCATTGTGCGATGGAGCAGGGTAGAGCGTCAGGCGCTTCCGGGCATCACGACTGGCAGGCGCGCACGGTCTGGTCGGTCTTCTCCTCGTTCGCTTCGTTGCCTGACGCGAGGTCGAAGGCAATGTGGGCGGCCTCGTGCTCCATGGTCCGGAGCACGTCGTCGACAGTGCGGACGCCCACGTTCAGCGAGTCGATCTCGCGCGCGAGCATCATGTCGCCGTTAGGCTTCCCTTCGCCTGACGTGAGATGCGACCAAGTGCGCCACATGTACGGCCGGAGCGTGATCTGCCCGCTGCGGTACGAGCTCTCGAGCACGGTCGCGTAGCGGGAACAGTCGCCGCCGCGCGCCTTGAGGTCGACAATGCGCGCTTCGACGGCGCGGTTGATCTCGCTGGGGATCGGGATCGCCTCGCAGTCGGTGCACTCCACTTCGCTGCGGGCGGCAGGCCCCGCGTTAGGTCGCTCCGCCACCGGAGGTGAGTTGACCATGGATGCCGACGCGGTACCCCGCCCGGACGCGCAGGCGACCGCGGCGGTGAGCGTGATCAACGAGACGGCAAGGCGTGCGAGGCGGACCATCTGATTACTACTGGCGGTGATTGACGACATCCCTGGATGCATAACGATGACGCGCGCCGTGGCGCAACCGAGCGGCGTCAGCCTGGCGTGAGAATTCCCGTCCCCCGTTCGATGTAGCGGTGCCGGCATCTCAGACGAATGGGAGTTCGGATTCATCGGGATTGAACGGATCAGCCGGATCGGTCTCCAAAACGTTCTGACGACTCATGCAATGTTTCGATTGCACGGTTGATCGTGGACCGTTCGATCTTCGTGCCATGAAAAGACATCGCCTTATACATGAGTCGCTCACTCGATCCGTAATCGGCGCCTTCTTTGAGGTTTACAACACGCTCGGATTCGGGTTCCTCGAGCACATCTATATCCTGGCGCTGGAACGCGAGTTACGCAGTCGCGGCCATCAGGTACGACGAGAAGCCGGCGTTTGTGTCATGTACAAGGGCGAAGAGCTTGCCTACCAGCGTTTGGATATGATCGTAGACGATGTCCTCGTCGTCGAAGTCAAGTCGACAGCTGAACTGCATAAGGGTGCCAACCGTCAGGTCTACAATTACTTACGCGCAACAAATCTCGAGGTTGGACTATTGCTCCACTTCGGCCCCGAGGCAAAGGTCTATCGTTCATATCACTCCAAGCACTAATCAATCCGCAAATCCGCCAGATCCTGAAGAATCCGAACCCCCTTCGTCTGAGATGCCGGCCCGGTCGCCTAGATGCTGACCCAAGTTACCTCCGCCGCCGACCGAAAGAGCTTCTCGATGACCACCATATTCCCGATGGCGGTTTCCAGCGACACCGGCACCGACCCGACGCCCCGTACTGCCTCCGAGAAACGGTCCGCCTGCACCGTGTACTGATCCACCGCCGGAAACTCGATCGCCCTCGCGCTCGCGTCGCCGAGCTGTGAGCCGTCGTCCACGAAGATTCGCGTGGGAACGTCCGGCGGGGCATTGAACGGAATCGCTACCTCGATCCGGCCCCGTTCGCCGAACAGTTGCATCCGCTGGTAGTGCACCAGCTGGGCCGCACACGTGAACGTCGCGTAGCCCCGGGGAAATCGCAGCATCGCCGACGTTAGGCGGTCGACGCCGAGCTCCGGATCGCGATCGATCATCGCCACCACGTCCGTCGGCTCCGCGCCAAACATCCAGCGCGCGATGAAGATCGGATAGCAGCCGATGTCCATCAGGGCGCCGCCGCCCCAATCCACGCGGCTGCGTATGTCCGCCGCGTCGCGTTTGTAGTAGCTGAAATAGCCGCTGACCAACCGCAGCGGGCCGATCGCGCCGCTCGCGATCAGCCGCTCCACCTCCAGCCACTGTGGATGCGTGCGCACCATGAACGCTTCGGCCACCTGAACGCCGTTCGCATCGCGAGCCGCGAGCAGGGCCCGAGCCTCGTCGGCTGTGAGCGCGATCGGCTTCTCGCACAGCACGTGCTTCCCGGTCTGTGCCGCTCTGATCGACCACGGCACGTGCAAGTGGTTAGGCAGCGGATTGTAGACCGCTTCGATGTCCGGATCGGCGAGCAGCTCCTCGTACGAGCCATACGCGCGTGGAATCCCGAGCCGTTCGGCAGCGCGCCGGGCCTTCACGATGTCCCGCGATGCGATCGCGATCGTTCGCGCGAGGCGGCTCGCGCGCATGGCCGGTATCACCTTGTTGACCGCGATGTTCGCCGCGCCGAGGATTCCCCAGCGGACCGGTTGGACGGTTGTCATGGCGACAAGTTGCTGCCCAACCAGGCGCCACGCGAGCGATCACCAACGCGTCACACCGCCAGCCGATAGCCCACCCGACGAACCGTCACGATGTACCTCGGCGCCTGCGGGTCATCTCCCAGTCGCTCGCGCAGCGCCGCCAGATGGGTCTCGACCGTCCGGCTCTCCGTTCCCGCCGCGTACCCCCAGACCTCGCGGAGAAGGTCGGCGCGCGACAGCACGCGACCACGGTGTCTCACGAACGCGGCCAGCAAGTCGAACTCCTTGGGACGCAGCGTGATCTCCACCGACCCCCGCCTGACGATTCGCGCGCCAAAGTCGATGCTGAGGTCGTCCACGCGAACCTCCGATCGTGGCCCGCTCGCGCCGCCACTCGAGCGGCGGAGCAGCGCCTTGACCCGCGCGAGGATCTCGAGCAGGCCACACGGCTTGACGACGTAGTCATCCGCCCCGAGGCCGAAGCCGCGGAGCTTTTCCTCCTCGGTGCCGAGCGCCGTCATGATCAGGACCGGCGCTTGGCGGCCCTCGTCGCGAAGGCGCTGCAGCACCGTGAAGCCGCTCATCGCCGGAAGCATGAGGTCCAGGATGATGAGATCGGGTTCCGTGCGCCTGGCCAGCTCGAGCCCATCGGTACCGGTCGCGGCATGGGCCACGGCATATCCCTCGCGCTCGAGGTTCGCGCGAAGCGTCGCAGCGTAGTCGCGGTTGTCCTCGATGAGAAGAATGCTGCTCACGTTGCCCGAAGCTCCATGACCGCGCGTGTTCCGCGCGGCGCCGCGTCCTCGATCCACACGCGGCCTCCACACGCGTCGGCGATTCGACGCACGACCGCGAGACCGAGCCCGGTCCCCGTTCGTTCGGACACCTGGTCCTTGGGCAGCCGCGTGTAGGGCTCGAAGACGCGCTTGCGCTCCGACTCGGGTATGCCGGGCCCATCGTCCTCCACGGAGATCTGCACGTGCTCGCCACGTCTCGCGGCGCCGACCCGTATGACCTGGCTCGCATCGCCGTACTTGAGCGCGTTGTCCACGAGATTCACGAGCGCCTGCCTGACGAGTCGCCGGTCGCCCGTGACGGCGAGCCCTCGCTCGCCAGCCATCTCGATCGTCTGCCCTGCATCGTCGACGGCGAGCCGAACGGATTCGACGACATCGTCGAGCAGCTCATCCACCTCGATCGCCCGCAGCGAAGGTGTGAGATCGAGCGCGCCCGCGCGAGAGAACAGCAGCACGTTGTCCACGAGACCAACGAGCCGCCGAGTCTCCCGTACGATCGAGCTGGCGAGTGACACGCGTTCGGCGTCGGTGCGCTCGCGCTGCATGGCGAGCGTCTCGCTGGCGATCAGGATCTGCGCGAGTGGCATGCGGAGATCGTGGGACACGGCCGCGACGAAGTCCGAGCGTGCACGCGCGAGCAGCAGCTCTCGCCTCGCCGCGGTTGCCGCGAGCGTGAGCACGATGATCGTTGCGACGAGGAGCAGAGTGATGTGCAGCAGCTGGAGCTCCGACCGGTTGCCGCCGTGGATGGTCGCGGCGATCGAGTAGATCGTCGTCGCGCCGAGAAAGCTGGCGAGGATCCAGAGGCGGGTGGACCAGAGTCCGCGGAGTCGGGGCATCGGAAGGCAGGGAGACGGAGGAAACCGGGAACCGGAAACTGGGAACGGGACCTGGGAACTGGGAACTGGGAACTGGGAACCGGGAATTGGGAACTGGGAACTGGGAACTGGGACCTGGGAACTGGGACCTGGGAACTGGGACCTGGGAACTGGGACCTGGGAACTGGGACCTGAGGCCCTCTTTCGGGACGACGGCGATTCCTCGCCTCCGCGCCTGCGGCGCTCCGCTCGGAATGACAACGCTCTTTCGCCGGCGCCCGTTTCCCGTTTCCCGTTTCCCGGCTGTTCCCGTTTCCCGGCGGTTCCCGTTTCCCGGCTGTTCCCGTTT
>DASUGD010000315.1:0-6803 GCA_036274195.1 Gemmatimonadaceae bacterium
AAACGGGAAACGGGAAACGGGAAACGGGAAACCCTCGGGAGGCTTCTTCTGGTGAGAAGAGCATCCCGAGGGTTCTCCGTTTCCCGTTTCCCGTTTCCCGTTTCCCGTTTATTTCACCTTCCCTGGCGGCAGCGTGTACAGCAATCGCGCTGTCGCTCGATCCGCGTCGGACAGCTCCTTCACGCGAACCTTCGGCGTCATGATGTTCGCCGTATCGATCGTGTGATCGAGACCGATCAGGTGGCCGACCTCGTGGAGCGCAATCGCGCGCACGGCGGAGCTGTCCAGCGGCTCGCCGCCGCGGTGATGGATCGCGAGCACGATGTTCGCTTCGACGATCCACCAGTTATCGTCATGCGCCCAGAGCGTCTTGCCGCTGATCTGCTCGTCGAAGCGATCGATCCAGTTGACGTGAATGTCGGCCTTCGATGAGTCCTGAACGAACGTGAAGGCGAGAGGAATGCCTGTCAGTGCCCACTCCTCGAACGCGCCGCGCACGATCTCCGGATATTCGGCGCTGAAATCCGACGTCGTCGAGTGGGCCTGAATCCACACCCGCAGCGGACGGTTGCGTCGATCCGGCCATCGAGCCAGTGCGGAGTCGCGCTGCAGCAGCA
This sequence comes from Gemmatimonadaceae bacterium, assembly GCA_036274195.1. Taxonomy (GTDB): domain Bacteria; phylum Gemmatimonadota; class Gemmatimonadetes; order Gemmatimonadales; family Gemmatimonadaceae; genus JAJKIV01. Next base: position 618 of record DASUGD010000315.1, read on the forward strand.
GCTCGTCCACGTACGTGCCCGCGGAGCCCTCACGCAGCCGACGGCGAATGTCATCGAGGTCGCGCGGTGCCGAGACGTCTCCGGTGACCGGTGTTGCGGCCGGCCGCACGCGGCGCGTTTCCGACGGGGTGCTCGCGATGGGCGCGGAAACCGCTCCGCCGAGATACTCGGAGTACACGCGCGCGCTGCGCGCCTCGAGGGCGACGAAAACTGCGAGCGCAGTGACTACGGTACCGAACACCAGGTCGAGACGACGCATCACTCGGGTTACGCCGTAGGGGTCGAGAGAAACGACTCGGTAAGGGTGAAGAACAGCTCGGGCGATTCCCAAAACGGCATGTGGCCCGCATCTGGGATCACTTCGAGACGAGCATTCCGGAGCGTTGCAACGATCTCGCAGGCAACGCTGATGGGCAGCAGGTCTTTTTCTCCGTGCATGACGAGCGTTGGCACCGAAACGGCACGCAGCAACGCTCGCCAGTCGTAACCCTCGCCACGCAGTCGCGCCGCGACCGCAGCGCCGGTCCGACTATGTGATCGAGGTGGCGAAAACATCGCGGCAAGTGATGCATCGGCGAACCACGCCGCGTACATCGCGCGCGAGTACGCGCTGTGGATGCCCGGGTCGGGTTGAAGCAGCGCATCGGTGTCGATGTGCTCGAGAATCGCGCGATCGCTCGGCCCCAACCGCGGGAGCGCATCGCGGAGAAGATTCTCCTGCCAGTTGCCGACGGGCCCCACGCTGTCGACCAGCACGAGACGCCGAACACCACTTCGATCTCGTTCAGCAGCCAGCATGGCGAGGCCACCGCCCCACGAGTGACCCAACACGTCCCACGTGCCGAGACCGAGCGCTTCGCGAATCGCCGGCAGATCGCCAGCGTCGTGCTCGATGCGAGCGGCACTCGCACCTGGCGGTGCTTGCGACGCCCCACGACCCCGCTGGTCGTAGAGGATGAGCTGACGGCGCTCGGACAAGGGCGCGAGAGCGGGCCACAACAGATTGTGATCGAACAACAGTCCGCCATTCACACACACGAGCGGTATCGCGCCGTGTCTCTCAGGCGAGAGGTACACGGCGAACTCGAGCCCGCGTGCCCGGACGGCGCGCCGTATCAGGCGCGGCGCTCTAGGGCGCGAACGTCGAAAAGCGATAAACCGGTCGCGGGGGGTGATCTGCGGAAGGAAACGGCCGCGACAAGATAGTGATATACATCACAATCGCAATAGTTCCCTTTGGTGCCTGTCGGGGCGTCCTACCGGCCGGACTTACGCCCCACCAGCCTGCTCAGCACGCCACCAAGCCAGTCGACGAGCGCGCGGAGCAATACCGGAATGAGGCGCACGGGCTGCCCCGAGGCCGGTGCTGCCGAGTGTGGTGGAGGACTCGGCAGTGGCGACGCGGGCACGATGGAGCCCGACGTTGGCGTCGCCAGGACCGAAGGCCATCCCGCGTGGCCCGGCGCCGCCGCTGGCGGGTCGGCGGCCGCTGGTGCGCGGTCGTTGGGAGCAGCCGGTTCCGACGCGGTCGGAGCATCGGATGAGCCGGTAGCAAGAGTCGACCGGACGCACTCGGTGAACTGCTTGAACATCTGCTTGTTCACGCTCTCGATCATGCCGCGCCCGAACTGTGCGATGCGTCCGACGATGTCGATGTCCGCGACGACGCGCACCTCGGAGCCACCGTTTGCGAGCCCAACTACCGAGCTGGTCATCGTCATCTTCGCCGATCCGGCGCCGCCGCTCTCGCGTCCTTCCCCCGTCATCTTCACCACGCGGTTCGCGTCATCGCGCTCGGTGAGGATCACCTTGCCGGCGTACGAGGTCGAGATCGGTCCGACCTTCACCTTCACTCGCCCGAGAAACGTCGTCTCATCCTGAACGGACGTGAGCTCGGCACCGGGGAGACAGTTCACGACCTGTCGAGGATCGGTGAGGTATGACCATACACGATCGGGGTGCGCCTGAATCTCGAATACCTCTTCGATTCGGACCGCCATCGTCCCTCCGTTCGTGCGACCAAGGGTCATTGACACGCGGAAACCGCGAGACACTTTAGCGCGAGCAGCGCGCGGGTCAAGTCGCGCGTTGTTTGTTATGCACCAAATAAAACTCGAGGAGGTGCCGATGATTCCGTCGCAGTTCGATTATGTCGCGCCCTCCACCCTGGATGATGCCGTGACGCTGCTGCGCGAGCACGGCGGCGAGGCGAAGGTGTTGTCGGGTGGCCAGAGTCTCATCCCGATGCTGAAACTGCGCCTCGCCAGCCCGACCGTGCTCGTGGACATCAACCGGATTCCAGGACTCGATTATGTCGAGGAGCGCGATGGCGCGTTGCATATTGGCGCGCTCGCGCGGGAGGCCGAGCTCGAGCGCTCGAACGTCGTGCGCTCGCGATATCCGTTACTGGCCGACACGGCCGGCGTGATTGCCGACCCGATCGTGCGCAATTCGGCGACGATCTGCGGCAACGTCGCGCATGGCGACCCGGGCAACGACCACCCGGCAGCGATGATCGCGCTCGACGCGAAGTTCGTGATTCGCGGGGCGAATGGAACACGGACCGTCGCGGCGCGCGACTTCTTCGTCGGGCTCTTCACGACGGTGCTCGAGCCCGACGAGATCGTGACGGAGATCGTGATTCCGGCACCGCCGGCACGGTCGGGTGGAGCGTACATGAAGCTCGAGCGCAAGGTGGGCGACTTCGCGACGGCTGCCGTCGCCGCCCAGGTCACGCTCGATGCGAATGGAAGCTGCCAGCGCGCCGGCATCGGCCTAACGAATGTCGGCTCGACACCAATCCGCGCGGTGGCAGCCGAGGAGTTCCTGGTGCACAAGCCGCTCGATGCGGCCACCATTGCGCAGGCGGCGTCGATGGCGGCAGCGGCGGCGGAGCCCGTGGCGGACCGCCGCGGCAGCGAAGACTACAAACGCGATCTGGTTCGGGTGCTCGCGACGCGAGCGCTCCAGAAGGCTGCGCGCCGCGCGCGCGGTGAGACCAGCACGGCGGAGGGCTGACATGTCGACGCACAACATCACGGTCACGGTCAACGGTCAGGCGCACTCGGCCGAAGTCGAGTCGCGGCTACTGCTCGTGCACTTCATCCGCGATACGCTGCGCCTGACGGGAACGCACATCGGCTGCGACACCACGCACTGCGGCGCGTGCACGGTACTGCTCGACGACAGGCCGGTGAAATCCTGCACGGTCTTCGCGGTACAAGCGGACGGACATGCGGTCCGGACCGTGGAGGGGCTCGAGCAGGGCGGGAGCCTCCACCCGGTTCAGGCCGGGTTCAAGGAAGAGCACGGGCTGCAGTGCGGCTATTGCACGCCAGGGATGATGATGACGGCGACGGCACTGCTGGAGCACAACACGAACCCCACCGAAGCGGAGATCCGGCAGGCGATCTCGGGGAATCTGTGCCGCTGCACCGGGTACGTGAACATCGTGAAGGCCATCCAGCACGCTGCCGGTGCGATTCGCGCCGCCAGTGCGGCGACGCCGGCGCACAGCGTTGCCGCCGTCGGCGAAACCACTGCCACCGCCTGACACGGGGAGGGACGGGAAATGATCCAGCAACCGCGCACCAGCCCCGAAGTCAGCGGCATGGGGCACTCGATGAAGCGCAAGGAGGATGGGCGCTTCATTCGCGGGAAGGGCAACTACGTCGATGACATCGTCCTGCCGGACATGCTGTTCATGGACATCGTGCGCACGCCGTACCCGCACGCGAAGATCCTGAAGATCGACACATCGCGGGCGCTCGCCACACCCGGCGTGCTCGCGGTGATCACCGGCCGCGATCTCGAGAAGTACAACCTGCACATGATGCCGACGCTCATGAGCGACACCCAGATGGTGTTGCCAACGGATCGGGTCGTGTACCAGTCGCAGGAGGTCGCCGCGGTCATCGCCACGAGTCGTTACGCAGCCGCTGATGGCGTTGCCGCCGTCGAGGTGGACTACGAGCCGCTGCCAGCGGTGGTCGATCCATACAAGGCCATCGAGCCCGGGGCCACGCTCGTGCGTCCGGACCGGAAGGACACGAACCACATCTGGCACTGGGAGGCGGGTAACAAGGACGCCACCGACAAGGTGTTCAGCGACGCCGACCTCACGGTGTCGGAGCACATCTACATTCCGCGCATTCACGTGGCATCGATCGAGACGTGCGGATGCGTCGCAAGCTACGACAAGGCGCGTGAGCAGCTTACGGTCTACATGACGACGCAGGCGCCGCACGCCGTGCGTACGGTCGTCGCGCTGGTCGCTGGGCACGTTGGGCTCTCGGAGGAGCGTATCCGGATCGTCTCGCCGGACATCGGGGGCGGATTCGGCGGGAAGGTCCCGGTCTATCCGGGCTACGTGGTCGCCATCGCCGTCTCGTTCCTGTTAGGCAAGCCGATCAAGTGGATCGAGGATCGGATGGAGAACCTGCAGGCCGACTCGTTCGCGCGCGACTATCACATCGACGCCGAGCTGGCGCTCAAGAAGGACGGAACGATCACGGGGCTGCGCGTGAAGACGCTCGCCGATCACGGCTGCGCCGACGCCGCCGCGAATCCATCCAAGTTTCCGGCGGGCCTCTACAGCATCGTCACCGGCTCGTACGATATCGGCGCCGCGCACGTTGCCGTCGATGCAGCGTATACGACGAAGCCGCCCGGCGGCGTCGCGTATCGGTGCAGCTTTCGAGTAACCGAGGCCGTACACGCCATAGAACGGCTCGCTGACATCGCTGCCCACGAGCTGAAGATGGATCCGGCCGAGTTCCGGCTGAAGAACTTCATCCGTCCGGAACAGTTCCCATACAAGTCGGCGACGGGGTGGACGTACGACAGCGGGAACTACCAGGGCGCGCTCGAGCTCGCGATGCACAAGATCAACTACGCGGAGCTGCGCCGCGAACAGCTCGAGAAGCGTGCGCGTGGTGAGCTCATGGGAATCGGCATCTCGAGCTTCACGGAGATCGTCGGCGCCGGCCCCTCGCACACGTTCGACATCCTCGGCCTCAAGATGTTCGATTCGGCCGAGATTCGAATTCATCCTACTGGCAAGGCGATCGCCCGGTTCGGAACGAAGTCGCAGGGGCAGGGACACGAGACCACCTACGCGCAGATCGTCGCCGAGGAGTTAGGCATCCCGGCGGCGCACGTGCAGGTCGAGGAGGGTGACACCGACACCGCCCCGTACGGGCTCGGAACCTACGCGAGCCGGTCGACGCCAACGGCTGGCGCAGCGGGAGCGATGGCCGCGAGGAAGATTCGCGACAAGGCGCGCAAGATCGCCGCGTACCTGTTGGAAGCGAGCGAGGAAGACCTCGAGTGGACGCCAGGCAAGTTCACGGTTCGCGGTTCACCGGATCGGTCCAAGACGATCCAGGAGATCGCGTTTGCCGCGTACACGAATCACCCGCAGGGAATGGAAGCGGGACTCGAGGCCGTGAGCTATTACGATCCGCCGAACCTCACGTTCCCGTTCGGGAGCTACATCTGCGTCGTGGACATCGACAAGGGAACGGGCGAGGTGAAGGTGCGCCGTTTCGTTGCCGTCGACGACTGCGGCAACATCATCAACCCGATGATCGTGGACGGACAGATTCACGGCGGTCTCGCACAGGGTCTCGCTCCGGCGCTGTTCGAGGAGATCCAGTACGACGAGAACGGCAACATCCAGGGCGGCAGCTTCATGGACTATCTGCTGCCGACCGCAATGGAGACGCCGAACTGGGAGCTCGACAAGACGGTCACGCCGAGCCCGCATCATCCGTTAGGCGCGAAGGGGGTGGGCGAGAGCGCGACGGTCGGCGCGCCGCCGGCGATCGCGAACGCGGTGGTGGACGCGCTGTGGCACCTGGGCGTTAGGCACGTGGACATTCCCATTACGCCGTTCAAGGTCTGGCAAATACTTCGCGAGAAAGGAGTGACCGAATAGGGACTGGGGACTGGGGACTCGGCCGGGAGGCTTGTTCTTGCTTGGAGGGTGCTTCGGCAGGAGGAGGGTCCCAGCCGAGTCCTCAGTCCCTGGTCCCCCAGTCCCAACGGTATGACCGACATCTACATCACCGCCGCCAGCCTCCGTGCCGCCCGCACGCCGTTCGTGATGGCCACGGTGGTCGCGAGCTACCCGCCGCAGAGCGTCCGGCCGGGAGCCAAAGCAATCGTTCACGCCGACGGCTCGAT
>DASUGD010000316.1:0-7466 GCA_036274195.1 Gemmatimonadaceae bacterium
GATGTTCGAGCACCCCGCTAGAGCCAGCGCGAGCGCGCCAATGATTGCCCTCAATTCTTTCACTATCCCTCAGTGTGGCCACTGCCGGCGCGCTGTCCAGCGCACACGTGGAACGGGCCGCTGAATGGCCGGATTTGGCACGATGGCAGTCGGCTCTACGCCGTTCGGCATGGGCACGCCGGCTGTAGGTGAAGATGTGCCGACGGGCCCCGCGGGCTCTCGGTACCTCGACCCGCTCGCTCGTGACTACGTCGTCGATCCCTCGAGTGGTCAGTACCAGCAGATGCCGAGTGTTCGACAGCGAGTGCTCATCACCGTCATCACGATGCTGGGCTCGAGCTCGAGTCAGCCGCTCTTCGGTGTCCAGCTACCGCAGCGCATGGACGAGCGCTTCGAGGCTGACGCGCGGGGCCGCATTCGCGCGGCACTGAGCCAGCTCATCGACATCGAACAGGTCATGGTGCTCGACGGACAGATCAAGGTCGAACGCGGCCTGGGCGGACGCGCACGTTTCACCATCCCGTTCTTCGACCTCACGACGGGTGAGCGTCACACGGTCAGCGGCCCCTGATGGCAACCGAATTATTCCAACCGTCGCAAGCCGAGCTGCTCGCGATGTTCCTGTCGGACTATCGACTTGCCGCCGCGGACGCTGGGCTCGACGAGCCACCGACGGGGCCCGCGTCCGATCCGTACATGATCGGCACGGCCGTTGCGAACATCGGCCTTCTCATCTTCACGAACATCAACCAGGCGGAGTCGGCGGGGAACGCGCTGACGGCTACCGGCGATGATCTTGACGCCATCCGCGAGGCCGAGCAGCTGCCCGAAGTCCTGCCGTCACGCGCCACGGGTAAGCTCATCATCACCGTTCTCGGGGCGACGACGATCTACAACGGGCAGGAATTCACCCTCCCGAACGGCCTTCGCGGCCGCGTGGTCGGCAACGTCCTGAATCCTCCGGATCAGTCTGAGATCGATGTCGAGACGGTGGACACGGGGTCGAAGACGAATCTGGCTGGCGGCTCGAAGGTCCGATTCGCTCCGGCCCCGCCAAACGTCGAGGAGCAGGCTATTGTCTCGAGCTCGTTCCCGCTCACTGGCGGCACTGATGGCGAGACGGATGGTCGCAAGCGCGACCGCATCCTGAACGCGCGCCGCAACCGACCTGCCGGCGGCAACTGGTCGCAACTCCGCGAGTGGGCACTCGAGGCGCTGCCGAGTGCACAGGACTGCTACGTCTACCCGGCTCTAGGTGGCCCGGCCTCCGCGAAGGTGACTCCGATCCGCAGCATGGACGCGAGCGTCTTCGACTTCAGCCGGGAGTGCGACGCGGTTCAGCTCCAAGCCGTTCGGTCCTACATCCAAGCGAAGATGCCAGGGCAGAACGAGGTCGTAATCCAGAGCCCATCGAACAACCCTTGCGACGTTGCTGTGCTCGTCACGCTGCCGGACAGCGCACTGGCCGGCGGCAACGGCAAGGGCTGGACCGACGCTGCGCCATGGCCACTTCTCGAGGTGGCCGATGGCGGCGCTGTGCTCGTCACAGCGACGAGCAGCGACTTCTTGACCGTCACGCTGTCCGCGAACACGGCGGTGACGCCGATCGCCGGCATTTCCCACGTCGCGTGGTGGAGCTCCGCCGAGCGCAAGTTCTACACGCGACTCGTAACGGCCGTGAGTGGAAGTGCTGGCGCGTGGGTGCTGACACTCGAGTCACCGCTTATCGACGCCACTGGAGCCGGGCCGCAGGTCAGTGATTACGTGTGCCCAGCTGCCGCGAACCTTGCGGCCTACGGCGACGTTTGGTTGCAGCTGTTGAACGGTTTTGGGCCAGGTGAGCACACGACTGACAGCAGCAGACTTCCCAGGGCGAAGCGACACCCGTATGTCACCGACGAAGATCCGACGGACATCACCAACGCGACCTTGGCACAGTGGTCGAACGGCTGGCGAGACAGCAGCGGCGAGACGGTGCACGCGGGATTCCCGGAGATCACGGCGTTCTCGCTGAGCGTCGCCAGCCAGACGACCCCGTCCATTCCCGCCCTCGTGTCCTTCCGCCAGTTCGTTCTCACGCCGCGCAAGTTCGGCATCTACAAGCTCTGACCCATGGCCATCGTACCCACCGGAGCGCCCGCCTGGGTGCGGACAACGAGCTTCACGCACTACGGCGGCTCGACCGAAAAAGAGAACTACCTCTCACGCGGCGCCATCAACGCGCTCACGGACGTTGCGGCCGAGGAGTTCTCGCGGATGGTCGCGGACCTCGCGGCGGTTGCGCGAACTGCGCCGTTCGCGGTGATGCGCATCCTCTGCAACGACACGTCTCCAGCCGCTCCGACTGTCGAGTTCTGTTCGCTGATGACGGGGGTGCGCCTTACGAGCTACGCAGGCGACGCGGCGCCGTCCGGCTTCCCGTCCGCGGCTCGCGTGGGTAACGGTATCGCGACGGTCACCTTCGCGTCATCCTACGTGGATGAGTATGGCGTGTCCGGCGCGTTCACGCCCAAGACCGCGCTGGCCGGCGTGCACATCGGTGCCGGTGGTACGGCCACCGTTGTCATCAGCGGCCAAACGCTGACGATCCGCAGTGTGTCGGCAGCAACCGGGCTCGCGATCAGTAACGCACGGTTCACGCTCGAGGTCGGCTGATGTTCGGCGCACTCGGTGGCGTGCTGCCGTTGCGACTCGGCGGAACGGCCACGAATGGGTGGACGGCGGCACAGCACGCTAGGGTGGCCGCGGATCTCGTGGCGGTCGGTCGCACGACCCCGATCGCTACGTTCAGCTTCACGAAGGTCGGGGCCGCCGTAACGATCACGGATTATCGCGGGCGTAACGGCACCGGTTTGGCGTACGCGCCGACCCCGAGCTCGATTGGGAACGGGCACGCTCGGTTCACGTGGTCGCTACCGGGCTGGGAGAACGAAAGCGGGGACCTACAGCCGGTCGTCATCACTGGCGCCAGGCTCTCCGCTGTCTTCAACGGAACCGATCACATCTCGCCCGGCATCACCTGGTCGGGCGTCGTGGTCGATACCTATACCGAGTCCCATGGCGCGTCTGGCAACGGGCTCGTAGACGTTGGCGGCACGGTGCGAATCTGGGGAACGGTCGGTGACTCGGCGCGCCGCGCAATCGGTGACTACGCTGGCGACCCGAACAAGCGCGACTCGACGACGGAGGGCACCACCCCCTACGCCGACGGGATACTTCGCGATCTCCAGGCCCAGCGCGGCTCGGCGTACTCGACGAAGACCGGGACGCTCGTTGACTGCGAGAACCTGGCGCTCGCCCGCTTCCTCGCTGGCGTCGGCCCGCGCAACGCCGAGAAGTACCGGGCGAACATGTTCCCCGGCACGAGCGACGAGCGCCTGCCGTACTGGGAGAAATTCCTGGCCGTCCCCTTTGCCGCGGACGAGCCGAAGTGGCAGCGCCGGCAGAAGCTCGCTGCGCACTACCCGGTGAGCGAGGGGCCGAAGATCGAGGTCATTCGCGCGCGGTGCACGGCCCTTCTCGGCGACGTTTTCGTCGATGTGACTACGAGCGCGGGTGCCGATCTGGCGAATCCGCCGACGCTGACATTCTGGCCCGGCATCAACCCGGGCCCCGCGGACTACGACCTCGGCGGCGGATGCTGGGCGAGCGAGCGCGATCACTACTTCGTGCAGGTGCAACAGCCTGCCGGAATGACCGACGGCGAGTTCCTGCAGCTCGTCAACGTGCAGCTCTTCCGGATGCTCGACGACTTGTTGCCGGCGACGGCGACGTTTTCGTGGGGCATCGGCGGCGGCTTCTTCCTCGACATCTCGCGCCTGGACTTCACGGGCATGACCCCGAGCTGACGATGCAACCGGTACACGTCTCGACGCTCGGCATGAGCGTTTACAACGCACTCTCGCTCTCGGGGCGCGACATGCCTCCCTCCGGCATCCTCGACTTCCTGCGCTCGAGCTGGGCACCGGATCTCGAGGCGGTCGAGGTTGACATGGGCATCGCGTTCCTCTTGGAGCGCGGACTCGTGAGGCTCGGCGAGGCGGAGGTCGTGATCGAGGATCGCGACCCCAGGACATGTCGCGGCCGTCAGCTCAAGCGACTCGGCGACGGAACTGAACTCGGATTCTGATGTCACAGACGTTCCCCTTCACGCGCGCCAAAAGCATCGGCTGGGCCTTCGGCGAAATCTTCACGTCCGCGCAGGCGAACACGATGGACGCCAACGCCGCGCAGGCGGCGGACGGGCTCGTCTGGTCGGACTTCGCACAGCTCCGCAACTGGCGCACCGGTAGCGTAACCAACATCACGACAACGGCCGCGTGCGCTTGGGATGCAACGAAATACTGCTGGTTCGTCGCTGGCTACAACGGCACGACCCCGGAGGCCGGCGCCGCGCTGGCGTCGGGCAACGGCAACGACATCGCGCTCGGCGGCGCGGTGGACGCGGGGGCCGGACTGGTCTGCGGCCCCGAGGCCGCCTGCGTGGCCCCTGACGGATCGTGGCTCTTCGGAGGTGCTCCCGGCAGCTCGAGCCAGCAGAAAATTCGTCGCTCAACAGATACGGGGGCCAACTGGGCGGCCCAGAACACCGTTGCGACTGGCACGACCGGCGTGAACCTGCTGCACACGTTCGCCGGGCTCGCCATCGCCGGGCTGGCGAACGGCAACATCGAGACGAGCCCGAACGGCACTTTGTGGACCAACCGCACCGTTCCGAACGCGAATGCGCGCGGCAGCGTCGCGAGTAGCGCGTCGATTGTGGTCATCGCGTCACCCACTGTGACCACGAACAAGGTCATCACCAGTGGGGACGGCATCACCTGGACCGAACGAACGATGCCGAGCTCGCTCAAGTGGCGAGTGGCCTACAGCGCAGTCGACGGCAAGTTCATCGCGACGAGCGAGTCATCGATCGCGTGGTCAACGGACGGGATCACGTGGTCAACGTCAGGCGTGACGGTGCCGAGCTTTCAGGCGAACACTGGGGCCCGCGGCGGGATCGTGGTGCTGAACCGCGCATGGATCGTCCATGACGGGTTCAACTTCGGCACGATCTTCGGCAGCATCGACGCGGGGGCAACGTGGAGACCGCTCGCGATTCTCGGCGGCGCCGACACCTTCTGCTGGCGCGTCGGCGACAGGGCGATCCTCGCCGTCGGAAACGATGGCGTCGGCAACACGTATTCGCAGACGCTCTCCCTCGGTGGGCGGTGACCGATTACTCGTACGTTCCCACGCTGCCGATAGCGAATCGACCCTGCACGGTTTTCGTCCAGCTCCAGGGCCCGAGCTCGAACTACGTCCGCGTCTGGTGCGTCGCCGCCCCCGAGGGCTCTTCGCTAGCGAGCCGCATCACGTCGGGCAATAGTCGGGCGCTCGTCTATGAGGGCGTGGCGGGAATCAATGCCCCTTGGCGCTTCACCTTCGACAGGGGTGGACGTTATCAACTGCTTTCGCAGGAGTACATCCAGGATGGCGGCTGGGGCGGTGGCTACGAGGATGACCCTCGCGGCGCCCCCACCGAGACGAAGAACGGCGATGCGGAGACCGACGACTTCTACGTGATGCAGCGCATGACGCAGCAGCTCGGCGTCGGTGACGATCGGGCCACGTTGCTCCTCTACGTTGGCAACACGACGATCCGGCAAACGCTCTTGGCGGTGCATGGCGAGAACTCGCCGGCCGTCACGGGCTGGACTTCCGACCGCGCCGCAGCAGCCGCGAAACTCGCCGCCGTTACCTCCGCAGCCGCCGCGCTCATCGACACTTCGGCCGCTACTTCGCTCGGCAGCCTCGGCTCGATCGTCGATGCGATGATCGGCAAGTTCGTCGCGCACGCCAACAACGGCGGCGGGACGTGGCACCAGAACGCGGACTCGCAGACCGATCTCGGCGCGAACTACGTAGGAAGCACGGCGCTGGTGGGCATCGCGTCTGCGATCAACAAGCTACGCCTCCGCTTCTCGCAGCACATCCAGAACTCAAAAGAGAACGACGCGACGCACCCCGAGTACCAGATCCCGGGCGGCATCACGATTCACGACCAGTCGAGCCTGAAGTTCGACCTCAAGAACGCACTCCTACCGGTCACCGCGGACGCGAACGATCCGCCGAGTATCTACGCCGCGATCGGCGACTTCTGGCGCGCGTACGAGGCGCACCGGACGGCTGCGATGCACGAGACGAGCGACACCACGAACACGCTCACCGCGTTGACCGGCATCCCGCTACTCCACAAGGAATTCATGGCATCGCTCGCCGCAATCGCACCAACGCCACCGCCGGGACAATCGACGGGAGCGGCAACGCTCATCGGTACCGGCGGATTCGTGGAGACCTAACGCGCGCGCCGGTGCTCATGGCGGTAGGCGTGCGGGATGCTGACGGCTTCGTATGGATCCCAGCCGCGCCGCAGTCGCGCGCGTATTGCGGTCGCCGCGACGCCAAAGCGCTTGGACCACTCGGACACAGGCAGACACTCGTCACCGACGCGGAGGGAGCCCTTCGGTGGAGCATAGATATCCCCTCCCCGCCTCACCCTCGCCCGCAACGCCTGGGGCTGTAAACCCAAGGCCGCTGCCGCGTCCGCCAAGAGCATAGGCGTTCCGCGAACCGTGACCCAGGTTGTGGTGCGGCGGTTCAGCACCTGCTCCCGCGCGGTGGCCCAGCGGCAGTTGCTTGCCGAGTACCCGCGGGCGTTATTGATGCGATCGAGTGAGTGCCCCGGCGACGGACGCGGTCCCATATCGGCGAGGAAGCGCAGGAAGCTGCGACGCCACGGCCGGCAAACACGTATCCCGCGGGCGCCGTAGCTCGTGAACGAGCGCTGCCTAGGGTCTTCGCAGCGGGAGATCATGCTGGCCCACGATCTGTATTCAGGAGTCGGCTTGCCGCCCACCATATGGCCGTGGCGCTCGCCCCAGCTGCATCCGCAAGATTTACTGTGACCGCGCAGTAGGTCGGCCTGGTCCGACACCGTGAAAGCTCCGCACATGCAGGCGCACCTCCACCTTCTGCGCGTGCCGCGACGCTCGACCTCACAGACGACAGTCAACTTGCCGAACTTGCGACTAGCAAGCATGTACATGGCTGGGATTGTAGCACATGAGCGGAATAAACGCAGCTAGCACAACCAAAACGCACTCCGCCTCAGGCGCCGACGTTGCGACGACGGGATTCCTCGCCCGCGAGCAAATCACGCTATCCGCGACGCCATCCGGAAGCGGTTACGCTTGGTCGATCGCGCTTCCCTCGGATAGCTCACCGGCCGCAGCGGCGCTCGACGATGCGACGGACGCGACGCCAAAGTTCACGCCCGACGTGCCCGGCTTCTACACGATCTCGGTGCTGGTCGATGGCGCCACCACCTACGTCCTCCGCGTCGCGGTCGTCGCGGTCGGTACGGCTCGCCAGTGCGAGGCGATCAACTTCGCGCCACTCCTCGACTCGCAGGTACCGACGCCAGC
>DASUGD010000317.1:0-13925 GCA_036274195.1 Gemmatimonadaceae bacterium
CCCCCCGCCGTGGTCTTGGCCCGAAGCGTCGGCAGTAAACTTGCGCACGCGTGAGCCGGTAATGACTCACCGGGCTCGTATCCTGGACGGCGCTCTGCGCGCGTTCGTGCTCGTATTTGGCGCAGCGGCGCTCTGGAGCGCGCGTGATGCGTTCAGCCCGGATGGCGTCGCGTATCTCGACGTCAGCGACGTGTACCTGTCCGGCGGGTGGCCCGCGGCAGGCAGCGGGTATTGGAGCCCGCTCTATCCCACACTGCTCGCGGTGGCGCGGCTCGTGGCCGGGCAAGGTGCCGCGCGAGAGCTGTTGATCACCCAGGGCGTCAACTTCGTTCTCTTTCTCTGCGCGTTCGCAGCCCTCGAGTACCTCGTTCGCGAGGTTCGGTGGACGACCCGCGCACGGCTCCCCGGCGCGCCACCTAACGACACGACTTGGCGGGTGTTGGTCTACGCGCTCTTCGGCGTCCTCACCGTCGGCTGGATTCGCGTCTGGATGCCGACGCCGGACATGGTCGTGAGTGCGATCGTCTTCGCAACGGCAGGCCTGTGTATCCGGCTCACAACGGGACGAGGCCGATGGCCGAGCGTCGTGTTGCTTGGACTCCTCCTGGGGCTCGGATATCTCGCCAAGGCGGTACTACTCCCGATTGGCGTCTGCTCGCTCGCCACGCTCGCGTTGCTCCTCCGACGCCGGCCGGAGGGCCTGGCACGAATTGCGGTGGCCACGCTCGTTTTTCTCGGACTCGCCGCTCCGCAGGTGGTCTACACATCACGGCTCGCGCGCTCGCCGACGTTTGGCGACGTCGGGCGGCTCAACTACCTATGGTTCGTTGCGGGCGTCCCGGGCCCGCTGTCGTCGGCATTCCCGCTTCCGGCGCGACTTCCATCGCCGACGCGAACCCGGCAGACGCTCACCGTGCTCGACCCGGTGCGCGGCGAGCACCCGGCGATCTACGACATCGATGCGCCGATTCCGGGCACTCTGCCCATCTGGTACGATGCAGGCTACTGGTACCATGGCGTCGTCGCGCCCTGGCGGCCGGGGGCGGTCACACGTGCCATCGTTAGGCATGCCCGCGTGTATCTCGAGCTGTTCGGGTTCCTGCTCGTTGGCGGCGTCGCCGCGGCGTTCGCCGAAACGATCTCGCGGCGCTCACTCCTCGCGATGCGGCCGTCGGCCATGCTCATCGTCCCGGCGCTGGTAGCGCTCGCGCTGTACGCGCTGGTTCTCGTGCAGTCCCGGTACGTCGCCCCCTTTGCCTTACTCCTGTTCGCCGGGCTGGTCCCGCCCTGGGCGACTGACGGCCTGTCACGGCGCCTGCGGTCAGGATTCGCCGTCGGCGCCGTCGCCTCTCTTCCGCTCGTCGCCTATCAGGTCCGCGTCGATGCCAGCTACTGGCACGGTTCCGCCCAAACCCGTGCGAGCGTCGGGGCTGCGCTCGCTGCCCGCGGCGTAGGCCCCGGGTCGCGAATCGGTTTCATTGGCGAGGCGTACGGCGCACTGTGGGCCCGTACAGCGCGACTCCGCTTCGTCTCCCTCGTGCCGCTCGCCGAGGCGCCGCGCTTCTGGGAGCTCGAACCCGACGCCCGGACCGCGGTGCTGCTGCATATGCGGCAGCAGGGCGCACAGGCAATCGTAGCGGAGCGGCCGGCGCTCGGCGTCGACATCGACGGGTGGGAGCCGCTCCCGTCGGCTGGTGTTCCACGTTCGGATCTCATTCTCTATACGGGACCGCGCTAGCTTTCGGCCCCATGTCGATCGACCAACTCATCGCCCTCGCAATCGCGAAGCGCTGGGAAGTGCTGGCGGTCATCACCGGCATCATCAGCGTCTACCTGAGCACGCGGGAGAACATCTGGAGTTGGCCGACGGCGCTCGTCAACGTCGCGCTCTACTTCGTCGTGTTCTACGAGACGAAGCTGTACGCGGACATGGGGCTCCAGGCGGTGTACTTCGCCCTGTCGCTGTACGGATGGTACGAGTGGCTCTACGGCGGCGAGAATCGGACAGCGCTTCACGTTTCCCGAACGCCGCGGTCGTTAGGCGTCAGGCTGGCGGTCATCGGCATCGCGTGTGCGGCCATGCTCGGGACGCTGCTGGCACGCTTCACCGATGCGGCGTTGCCCTACATCGATTCCGCGACGACGAGCACCAGCCTCGTCGCGCAATGGATGATGACGCGGAAAATCCTCGAGAACTGGGCCGTCTGGGTCGCGGTGGATGTCGTTTACATCGCCATGTTCATCTTCAAGCGGCTGTACTTGACGGCGGGGCTGTACGCCGTGTTCCTCGTCCTCGCCGTGATGGGCTACGTCCAATGGAAGCGATCGCTGGCCGAGCGCAGCGTGGCCTCACACGCGTCGTCGTAACCGGGTCGGAGTGCACCGGCAAGACAACGCTGGCCAGCGACCTCGCACGCAACTTCGGCACGGTCTGGGTTGCGGAGTATGCACGCGAGTACCTCGACCGCAAAGTCGCGACCACAGGCCTGCCGTTGGATGCGCGTGACGTCGAGCCGATCGCCCGCGGGCAGATCGCGGCGGAGGACCGGGGTGCCGCGCTGGCGAACGGCCTGCTCGTGCTCGATACGGATCTCGTGAGCACCACCGTGTACGCCCGCCACTACTACGGCGCATGCCCGGCGTGGATCGAGCAGGCCGCACGCGACCGTCGAGCCGACCTGTACTTGCTCTGCGCCATCGACGTCCCATGGGTCGCCGACTCCGCGCGCGACCGCCCGCATCACCGCGAGCAGATCCATGCCCTGTTCGTCGAGGCGCTCGATACGTTAGGCGCCCGCTACGTCACGATTCGCGGCCCGTGGCCCGACCGGCTCGCCACAGCGACTGCCGCAGTCAGCGCGCAAGTGCGGTCAAGCGCGGATCGTGTGGATGAACTCTGACGCGAAGAGGATTCTCTGTTCTCTCCCGCCGTCGCCAGTCGCCTGTCGCCAGTCAATCCAGCTCCATCTGCCGAACTCCAAACCGCGACCACTGCGCCTGCACGTTGGAGCGGAGCATCGTCTGTACGCCGTCGGGATCACGGATCGCGTGGAGGACGACGCGTGGCGTGCTCGCGTCGGCGCTCAGGACCTGCACATCACCGAGTCCCGCCATGCGCGCCCACAGCGGCCGCAGAATGATCGAGTCGCGCACGCGCCGTAGCTCGAGGTCCTCTGTCCTCGTCGAGAGAACGCCGGTGGTGACTCGCAAGCGCTCGCTGGTGAGCACGTACTTCGTCGTGCTCACCTTGAGATAGTTGACCAACGCGCCAACACCGCACAGGACCCAGATCGCCACGATGATCCACGGGTACACCGCGCGCATGTTGACATCGGTCGTCGCGCTCGGCGCCGTTCCATTGCGAAGGAACAACAATCCGACCGTCGCAGCGATCACGCCGATCCCCAACGTCAGATAAACGGGCAGGTTGACCGCCTGCGACGGCGACCCCCGCCAGACCGTTCGCTCTCCGGTTGGTTGCGTCGATGATTGCTCGGACACACGCTCCTCGTCGGCGATCGTGGTGAGTCGTCGCGCCAATGCTATCGAGACGACTCACCGGCGACAAGGCAGCGTAACCTCCGCGGTTGGCACCACGGCTTATCGCTTCAACCGGAACGCCACGATCGCGTCGGACCAACCGAAGAGCTCTCCGTCCCCCCCAGCGGCGACCACCACGTACTGGCGACCGTCACGCGGCCCTCGAAACGTCATGGGCGTGGCCTTCGCCGCCGCCGGAAGCGGTCCGCGCCACAGCTCTCGGCCGGTCTCGATGTCGAACGCGTGCAGCGAGCGATCCAGCGCCGCGCCGATGAAGACGATCCCGCCAGCGGTCGTGATCGCTCCGCCAAGATTGACCGACCCGAGCGCGGCGGCCTGCGCGGAGTCGACGCCCGGCGGCAGCATCGGGCCTAACGACCCCAGCGGCACATCCCATTTCTTCGTGCCGGTGTTGAGGTCGATCGCGACCAACGAGCCGAATGGTGGTGGTGAGCAGGGCGCGCCGCCCGGCCCAAACATGAACTGGCGCCGCATGACGTACGGAGTACCGCGCATGTCGGTGTACTGCGCTCCCGGGCCTCGCGTCTCCGCGGCATCGGTGACCGCGCTCCGATCGAAGGACGCGCGCGGGATGAGCTTCACCTCGATCGGAATGCGATTCACCGGGACCACCGCGATCTGCCGGGCGGGATCGTACGTCACGCCGCCCCAGTGCGCGCCGCCAATGCTCGACGGATACACCAGTGTCCCTCGCTCGCTCGGCGGCGTGAACGTCCCCTCGTTTCGAAGCCCCTCGATCCGGGCCCGACACGCGGCCCGATCGGCCTCGGTCGCCCCGAACGCATCGGCCGGCGTTAGGCGCTGCGGACTGAGGGGCGGCAGGACGGTATTGAACGGCTGCGTCGGGCTCGCGCGTTCGCCCGCCACATCGCTCGCCGGAACGGCTCGCTCCTCGACCGGAAACACCGGTACTCCCGTGTCCCGATCGAGCACGAACAGCTGGCCCGTCTTTGTCGCCTGCAGCACGACAGGGATGTCCCTGCCATCCTTGTGCAGCGTCACCAGTGCCGGCGGGGACGCGATGTCGTAGTCCCAGAGATCGTGGTGAACGACCTGGAAGTGCCACACCACGTGTCCCGTCGACGCGCGCAGGGCGACGATCGAGTTCGCGTAACGATTGTCGCCGAGTCGCTCCCCGCCGAAGTAGTCCGGGCTGGCGCTGCCGGTGGGCACGAACACGAGGCCCCGCGCTGGGTCGGCGGCAATCACGCTCCACGCGTTGGCCGCGCCCGTCGCGTGGGCCCGCGGGCCGATCCACGTACGCCAGGCAGCGTCCGCGGAATCCTGCGGAACCGGATCCCATGTCCACCGCAATGCTCCGGTGCGCGCGTCGAAGGCCCGCACTTCGCCACTCGCTGCGTCCGTTCGGCTGTTGTCGGCAACCGCGCTGCCCACCACGATGATGTCGTCGATGACGGCGGGCGGTGATGTCACCTCGTACTCTGCCGACTCCTCTGGCTGGTTGCGCAGCGACGCCCGCAGGTTGACCGTGCCGCGTACTCCGAACGACGAGCAGGGCGTTCCGTGGTCCGCGTCGAGCGCGATGAGACGGCCATCGATCGTCGCGACGATCACCCGCCTGACACATTCGCCGCCGGCCGCCGTCGCCCGGCGCGAGTCGATCCAGTACGAGACACCACGGCTCGTGAAGTCCCCGAACGTGATGGCGCGATCGACCTTGGGGTCGAACTTCCAGAGCTCGCGACCGGTCTCGGGATCGAGCGCCATCACACGCCCGAGTGGCGTGCTGATGAACATCCGCCCATCCGCAACGAGTGGCGTTACCTCCAGCGAGCGCTGTCGCCGCCGGCCTGCGAACTCCGGCGCAGTCTCGCCGGTGTGATACGTCCACACCGGCTCGAGCCGGGAGACATTCTCCCGCGTGATCTCCGCGAGCGGCGACCAGCGACTGCCAAGCGCGTCACGGCCGTATGCGCGCCATTCGCCATCGACGGAGGACGGTGCGCGGCTCACCTGTCCACCTGCCGGAAACGCCGTCAATGCAGCGAAGGCCACCATACCCCCGACTTGCGCAACAACGCGCCGAACAACCGACGTATTTCGCATGAGACTACCCCGAGAATCGAGTCAGAACCCGGGGACCAATCTCGGTCAGGGCCCCCGAACCTCCAACATCTTCGGGACTTCCGGGACGCGCGAGGTACGAGCGGGTGGATACCGCTCATCGCACGCGCGCGTACCTCGGGGTGGATGGCTCGACGATCCCGGCCGGCGGCACCGCCATGAGCCGACCGCGCACCATCGCCACGATGGACTGCGAGATGTCCTCCTGAACGGCGAAAACATCATCGAGCTGGCGATCGAAGCTCCGCGACCACAGCTGGAATCCATCGGCAGCATTCGCGAGCTGCACCGTGATCCGGAGCTTTCCACCGGACTTCCTGACGCTCCCCTCCAGCACCGTTGCGACGCCGAGCTCGTGTCCGATGTCGCGAACATCGGCATGCCCGTCCCGGTACGCAAACGCCGACGTGCGTGCCACGACACGCACGCCCTCCACCTGGGTCAGCGAATTGATCACCTCCTCGGTGATGCCGTCGCTGAAATAGGCATTGTCGTGTCCCGGGCTCAGGTCGGTGAACGGGAGCACCGCGATCGAGGCGGGCGGCGGGTTCGACGCTCGCCGACCGGCTCGCCACACGGCGAGCGGCATGGACGCCATGACGGCGAGCGCGAACGTCACGGCACCCCACACGAGGTTCGGCCCGCGACGGCGTTGGTCGGCGGTGATCACGACTGGCGACGACGCGCAGTCGTCGTTAGGCACGGACTCGGCCGGCCGAACGGACGCCTCTATCTCATCGGTCCGGAGCACCGTGGCTTCGAGCACCGGCTCGGGAGGCGTTGACGGGCCCGACGGGCCGATCACGGGTGCGACCCGGTCTGCCTTGAGCCGCTCAGCCAGACGGACCACCGCCGCGTTCGGCGCCACTCCTAACTCATGCTCGAGTAGCGCGGTGTGAATCGCTGCGTGTCGTACTGCGGCCGCCGGGTCGCCCACCGTTGCGAGTGCCTCCATCAGCTTGAGCGCGACGCGCGAGCTGTACGGATCGTGGCTGGCGAGGCGGCGTCGCCAGGTGACCGCATCCGCGACAGCGCCACTCGACTCCGCGGTCTGGGCCAGGCTGTCCAACGTCTCCGAGTAGACGCCCGCGAGACGCGCACGCTCGGCCTCGAGCCACCGTTCGAACTCGGTGCCATCCACCAGATACGCGCCGTCGACAAGCGGTCCCCCATACAGTGTCGCCGCTCGCTCGCGATCCCCCGACTCGACGGCACGCTCGAAATCCGCGACGTCCGACGAGACCAGGCTGTCCGCGAGACGCAGCTCGTCTCCAACGGAGACGATGGCTTCGCCTCCAACAGCCTGGTTGATTCGGTACACGGAATCAGAGAGCAGCGGGCGTCCCCGTTCGGGATCTGCCTCCGGCCAGAGGTACGCGATCAGCTTCTCGCGGCTCGATCCACGTCCACGCGCCTGGCCGGTCGCCAGGATCGCGAGAAGCGCGAGACGACGCCGCTGCACGGCACGACCGCTCAGCGGACCGGCGGGACCTTCCACCACGACCCCGCCAAAGAGCTTGAGATACAGCACGATACGTCGGGCGACGAGTTGGCGACGAACGGACGATCGTCAGGCGAGCCCCGTCCGTCATCTTGGCCCGCCTCGAACGGGATTACGAATTCCCGCTCCCTCCGCCGGCCATCGGCCGGCTGAACTCTAGACGCGGAGGATGTACCTCAATGAAGGACCTATCGATGCGCGCACGCGCACTTTCCACCCTGGTCGCCTCGTTTTCTTTGCTCGTCGCGGCCGGGTGCGCCGAGCCACCTGCGCCGAGCGCTCCAGGCACCGTGACCATTCCCGAAACCCCGGCCACGATTGCGTCGGTCGGCGATGACCTGGGCCGCTTGAGAGCCGCGGTGGCACAGTTTCACAACATCAATACCGCAACGCAGGCAGGCTACTCCCAGCTCACCCCCTGCATGGTCGATCCCGGAGGCGCGGGTGGGATGGGCTTTCACTACGCCAGGTCCGACGCGTTCGATGGCGTGATTGACCCGGTCGGTCCGAAGGCGTTGCTATACGAGCCCGACTCCAACGGCCAGCTCAAATTGGTAGCCGTCGAGTTCATCGTTCCGTACAGCATCGCCCCGCGCGAGGGACCTGCACCGCGGCTGTTCGGCCAGGACTTTCTGCACAATGACGACTTCCAGATCTGGATGTTCCACGCCTGGATCTGGAAGAACAACCCGTCAGGCATGTTCGCCAGCTGGAACCCGACTGTGAATTGCGATGCGGTCCCTGCATCGCAGCGCATGTCGCACGCTCATTGAGCCGCGGGTCGTCAGCTCTCCCGCATCGCCTCCATGGGTGAGACGTTCGCCGCTCGTTGCGCCGGCAGGAACGACGCAACGAGCGTCAAGTCTCTCCGAACTCTCCAGCCGTTTGTGCGCGGAACCTGCGGCTCCACATGAGCGTCGTGCCGTCACGCATCACGACACGGTAGTCGCCGTGGAACCATGGCTGAAGCTCCTTCACCGCGTCGAGCCGTACGATCTCCGATCGATTGATCCGGAGGAATTTTTCCGGATCCAGGCGCTCCGCCAACGACGTGAGGCTCCGGCGCAGCGTGAACGCCGTGCCGCCGCTGTGAAGGCGAACGTAATTGCGGTCCGCTTCCACCCGGTCGATCCGCTCGACCGGAAGCAGGAGCGCTCTGTTCGCGTGGTGAACGAGGATCCGCTGCAGGTAGCGCGGCCGACCAGCGGCGACCGCGCTCAGAAGCGCTTCGAGCTTGGTCCGAAGCACCGCGCTGTCATCGCTGGACGTGCGCGTGATCTCCGCGCGCGCACGATCGATCACCGCAGCGAACCGCTCCGGAGTGAATGGCTTGAGCAGATAGTCCAGCGCTCGGACCTCGAAAGCCTTGAGCGCATACTCGTCGAACGCCGTGACGAACACGACGTGGGGCATGGACTCGGTGCCGACGGCGTCGATGACGCCGAAGCCGTCGAGCTCCGGCATCTGCACATCCAGAAACACGAGCTCGGGCCGGAGCTCTTCGATGCGCTCGACGGCTTCGACGCCGGTCGCCGCCTCGGCGACGATCTCGATGTCAGGGTAATCGGCGACATAGCGGCGCATCTTTGCCCGCGCCGGTGCTTCGTCATCGACGATCAGAACCCGCACGAGAGCGCGACCTAACGAGCGGCCGCTATCGCGGCCGCGCCGTCAGCAGGGTTGCCCGAATCCGCCAGCTCCGATGACGCCACCGCGACCACCGCTACGCGCCGGTACGGCAGCGTGATGTCAACGGCAAACCCCGGCCCGCGATTCCCGGCCGAGAATTCGTGGCGGTTTCCGTAGAGCAGCCGGAGTCTGTCGCGAGTCGCCGACAGTCCGATTCCCGCGGCGAATATGTCAGTGTCGGCCGGCGCTCCCGGTCCATCGTCAGTGACGCTAAGATGAAGCGAAGCGCCCGCACGGTCGACGCGAATCTCGATCGCCCCACCGGTCGCATGCGATGCATTGCCGT
The DNA here is from genome assembly GCA_036274195.1 of Gemmatimonadaceae bacterium. Taxonomy (GTDB): domain Bacteria; phylum Gemmatimonadota; class Gemmatimonadetes; order Gemmatimonadales; family Gemmatimonadaceae; genus JAJKIV01. Next base: position 9,123 of record DASUGD010000317.1, read on the forward strand.
GGCGGATCGCATTCTCGACCAGCGGCTGCAGCAGGAGCGACGGAACCAGCGCGTCCGATACATCCGGCGCCGTCGCAACGTTCACGCGAAGCCGGCTGCCGAACCTCGCCGTCATCAAGCCGAGGTAGCAGCTCAACACCTCGAGCTCCTCTCGAAGCGGCACCTCCTGCGCGTGCGACGTGCGAAGCGACAGTCGCAGCAGCTGCGACAGCTGGCCGATCAGGCGATCCGCGCTTTTCGGGTCATCGTACATCGTGGACGAGATGGTGTTCAGCGCGTTGAACAAGAAATGAGGCTGGAGCTGGAGTCGCAAATTCCTCAACTCGGCCTGTGCGAGCCCTCGCTCGAGCTGCGCCGTTCTCACCTCGCGCTGGCGCGCTACCCGATAGTATCGGTACAGCGTGATGAGGGCGACGAAAGACGCATAGCTGATCGCGTCCTGTCCGAATTCCATGACGTACCGCGCTGGCATGTAGCCGTAGTCATAGGCCCCCATACCGATGAGCCGAAAGATCGCCGTGCGCGTGAGGAACATGAGCGTCGTGTGGGCGAGCGAGTACGCCACGAGCGCCGCAACGTGCGCAGGCAAGCGAGCGCGCCACCCGGAGCGATCGAGTGGGTGGCGCCACACGAATGCGACCACGGCGACGAACAGCACCGCGGCTGTGTACGCGCCCGTCGACTCCTCGATCGCTCGGCGCAGAACTGTGCCAGCCTCGCCACGTGCCACGTCATCGAAGTACTTGTACGCGAAACGAAGCGCGCCCGTGACCGTGAACAGCAAGACCGCGACCGTCCACACACCACGGCGAGAGGGCGGCTCGAGATGATCGATCCCTGCCGCGGCTTCGGTTTCGCCACGCCCCGCGAGGATGCTCATCGTTCGAGCTTAGAGCGGGCCCATGACGCTGGCAACCTATACGGTCCGAACGGGACCAGACCGGGACGACCGGGCAGCGGTGTTCAGTCCGCGCGAAGCACTCCGATCGGATCGACCCGTGATGCGCGGTGTGCTGGTATCGCTGCCGCCAGCACCGCGACCGCGGTCACGACCAGGGGAACCGCGATGAACGTCAACCGATCGGCGGCGCTCACGCCGTACACGAGTCCACGGAGCACCCGCACACCGACGCCCGCGCCGGCGATACCGATTGCGATACCAACCGCCACAGTGCGAAGCGTCTCGCCAATCACGAGCCGCTTCACATCACCGCCCTGCGCCCCAAGCGCCATCCGAACGCCAAGCTCTCGCGTCCGTCGTGCCGTCGCGAACGATACCACGCCAAAAATTCCGACTGCGCCCAGCAGCAGTGCAAGCGCTGCGAACGCGCCGATGAGCGTCATTTGAAATCGAGGCTGTCGCAGCGCGACCGCCGCCAGGTCACCGACGGTCGCCACCTGAACGGCGCGGGCTTCCGGGTCCAACTCGGCGAGCGCTGATCGCAGGGACGCGGTGAGCCCTCGAGGATCCCCTGCGGCGCGCACCACGAGGTGGTTGAGCTTCCATGGGCTCTGTGTGTACGGCACATAGACGTCGAGTGATTCCACGCGCGGGTCGCGATACCGCGCCGCGCCAACGACGCCGACGACTTCGACCCAAGGCTGCCGGGACGTTGGAGGTCCCCATTTGAGTCGCTTGCCGATCGGCGACTCGCCGGGCCAGAACTGCTGCGCGGTGGCGGCACTGATGACGACGACCTTCTGTGCGGTCTCATCGTCGCTCGTCGAAACGCTCCGACCTTCCAGCAACGGAATGCCCGCAGCGTCGAAGTAGCCCGGAGTCACTGCCTCGTAGTTCACGAGCGGCTGCCGCCGCTGCTCTTCGGCATCGATTCCCTCCACCGAAAGCGGATAGTCGAATCCGTCGGGCCCGGCGAGTGGGCGCAGCAGAACCCCGCCAGCGGCGCGCACGCCCGGCAGCGCGGTTACGCGTGTCACCGCCTCCCGGAAGAAGGCGCGCGCCTTTGCCGGGTCGGCGTATTTCGCGTCGGGCAAATACACCTCCGACGTGAGCGTGTGGACCCGGTCGAAGCCAATTGGCGCGGAGTTCAGGTGCATGAAGCTCAGCAGCAATACGCCCCCTCCGATCGCCAGGATGACGGCAATAGCGACCTCAGTCGCAACGAGCGCGCGTTGAGTCCTCCGGGAGGCCCAACCGCCGGCAATTCGACCGGTAGACGCGCGGAGCGCCGCACCAGGATCGAGGCGCGTTCCGCGCACGGCCGGAAGCACGCCGAACAGCAGCGTAGTTGCGATCATGAGCGCGATCGTGAAAGCCGCGACGCGACCATCGATTTCCACGGTCGCAGCCCCATATAGATCTGCCGGGATCATCGCCACTATCACGCCACGACCCGCGACGCATGCGAGCAGGCCGAGAAATGATCCCAGGCCACCCAACACGGCTGCCTCCACCACCAGCTGACTGACCAGCCGCCCTCGGCTCGCGCCTAGCGCAATTCGCAACGACAGCTCACCGGCGCGATTTGCAGCCCGCGCGAGCAAGAGGTTCGCAACGTTCGCGCATGCAACGAGTAGCACGAGCACCGCTCCCGCGAGGAGCATGAGCATACCGCGACGCGCGTCGCCGCGGAGCTCGGCCTCGACCGATGTCAGCTGGACAACTCCCGTCACGGAGCTCGACAAGCCGGCGACCGCCACCGACCGGGCGAGCAGACGCTCGGCGTCCTGGCGAGCGCCCTCGATGGATACGCCTGAGCGAACGCGGCCTACGATGTTCAGAAACGCGATATGAGGGTCGTCCGCGAGCGTGTCGACCGCGGGTACGAGGGCGATCCAGGCCTCCGACCCGCGCGGGTACTCGAACCCTCTTGGCATGACGCCAACAACCGTGAAACGCGTGCCGTTCAACTCGACACGCTGTCCGAGCGCCGATCGGTGAGCGCCGAACTGACGTTCCCACATGCCGTAGCCGAGCACTATGACAGGCGCTGCGCCACGGCGGTCGTCATCAGGCGTCAGCGTCCGTCCGAGCAGGGGCCGCGTCCCAAGGACCTCGAACAGGTTGCCGGACACACCAGTGACGGCCAGTGGCTCGTTCGCTTGGCCGTCAGTCCGCACCGCCGGTTGCATGGTGGATGGCACGGCCGCGAGACCACTGAACGCAGTAGTCCCGTCACGCAGGTCGCGGTACTCTGGGTAACTCGCCTCTACCGGTGTCTTACCACCCGGCTGCGCACGTCTGACGAGCATGAGACGCTCGGGCTCCATAAAGGGGAGTGTGCGCAAGATCACAGTATCGACAGCGGCAAAAACCGCGATCGTTACCGCGACGCCTAACGCCAAGGTCAAGCTGGCGACGAGAGCGAACCCGGGGCGTCGGCGGAGCTGGGTAACCGCAAGCACCGCGTCATGACGAAGCCGGGAGGCGAATGCACGTTCCATGAGTCGCCGGGCGTTGGTCGACGTGACGGATTGGAGCCGAGGAACCGACACGAGAATGGCTTCCGCAGCGCAAACCCACCAGCGATCTGTGACGAACTGACGCCTCAAACAGATGGCTGTCGAACGACAGTCATCCGTTCATCCGAAATTTCGTGCCGAACAAGTGTGTGGTGTTTCCGCATCACGACCGTGGCGACACGGCAGCACCCAGTTCCAACAGGTCTGCCGCGCGACATGGCGATGTCAACATTGTAACCACTTGAGACAAGGTGATATATGGATCCGACGCAGCCGGTCGGTCACCTTGGCTTTTTTAGTCTGGACATTTTCGGCTGCGTTATTACAATGGCCGAGCAGTCCGATTAAATGACGCTAACGTATTTGATGCTGCGTGAGAGCGTAACGGGGGCCTCGGACTTCGCCAGGTCAGCGATTCCGGATGGTCCCGTTGAGACGTTTCGCGCGCGGCCTGACAGGGCGCCAGGAGCGACGACGCTGAGACTCTTCTGTCGGACGTTTGCCGTGGCGAACCGCGATAGAGGTATAGCGTGATCGCTACGAGTTCGGTGAACGGCGAGCACGGCGAGCGTGTTGCTCGTCGTCGCCCGTGGGTGAATGTCGCCACGCACGTCATTTTGTTTGCGCTGGCGTATTTCGGCGCATACGCGCTGCGATTCGACTTCGAGCTCGATTCGGACCGGGCGTGGCAGTTCTTCGTGACGTTGCCCCTGCTCGTCCCCGTCCGCCTCATCGTCTTCTGGCGATGGGGGATGTTTCGACTCTACTGGCACCACGTCGGCTTCCGCGACCTGATCGGACTCCAGAGTGCTGTCACGCTCAGCTCTCTTTTGTTCGTCGTCCTCCTGTATTTCAGCGACCTCGGATACGACATGCCTCGGTCGGTGTTCATCATCGACTGGGTCCTGACGATCTTCTTCTGTGGCGGCGTAATGTTCGCCACACGCTATGTCCGCGAACTGCGTCTCGAGCCCGCCGCCGGCAGACGAACGCTTCTGGTTGGCGCCGGGTCCGGCGCTGAACAGCTGCTGCGCCAAACGCAACACACGCGCGGGCACGACCTCACGATCGTCGGAATCGTGGACGACGATCCGTCCACACACACGCAGCTTCTGCATGGCGCACCTGTGCTCGGCAGCACGCGCGATATGGCGCGGCTCGTGGCGCGGTTCCGCATCGAGCTGGTCGTCATCACGGTGCAGCATGCGACGAAGGAACAGATGCGCGATCTCGTCGATCGATGCTCCGCTACCGGCGTCGAGTACAAGATCCTGCCGTCGCTGGCGGAGATGCTCTCCGGACCCACGCCTGGCGGACGCCTCCGTGAGGTCAGAATCGAAGACCTCCTCGGCCGCCAACCCGTTTCGCTCGATCTTGCGC
>DASUGD010000318.1:0-5608 GCA_036274195.1 Gemmatimonadaceae bacterium
GCCTCGCTTTGTGTTGTCCCGCAAAGCGAGGCTTCGTCTTTACCGCGCGGTTTCTTATCGCGCCCCATGTTGCTTCAAGGGCGCGCTGTCGCGGCCTCTCGACAGCCCATCGTGCGCCAGGCCGTGCATGACCGTTTCGTAGTGCAGTCCCTTGATGGCGAGATTGAACGCCTTCACGAGATACGCACCCGGGAACCGATGCAGGCGGCACTGCCGATCGAAATACTCGCGGCTCCAGCGACGGACCGTTTCTAATTCGTCGACGGTGGCCACGCCTTCCGCGAGATGCAGGCGTGTGGTGCGCGCCCAGGCATCGATGTCGGCCAGTCCACGTGCGGGGTCGCCGCGGACCATCGCCTCCGCCGCGCAGTCGACGAGCGCCGCGAGATCATTCGCTGTCTGCGTTTCCCGGCTGAGGTCGACCAGTGCACGCCGAGCAGCCCGCACCCTGGCGGTGTCGCGCCGCATTCCCCTCCAGAGCAGGTGGAAATAGTCGCCCCGCGGGGCGCGGCGCACGCCCTGACGCCAGAGCGATCGCAGCGCCGCGCGCAGCTCCGCCGGGCGAACGCCGCCACCGCCGTAAAAAATGTGTGGCTCCAGGCGATCGAGTAGCGCGCGCGAGCGCTCGAACATCGCGCCTGGCGCGAAGAGCCGCTCGAGAATTTCATAATAGCCGTGCTGCATTTCGGCGATCGTCATCTGTCGAGGCTCGAACTGCACCGCGTCGTCCGTATTGTTGCCGGAGAATTCCGCCTCTCGCAAACGACCGTCGGCGCGCAGTCGCTCGGCCAATGGCGTGTGCGGAATGGGGGTCAGCATGCCGGTCATCGCGGTCGGGATCGCGACATCGGACGCGAACGCGGCGATAGCGCCGGCCGTGTCGATCGTGTCCTCGTCCGAGCCGAAGATGAACCCCGCCATCACTTCGATCCCCGCGGCCTGGATCTGCCCAACCGTTGCAGCGATATCGACCTTGGTGTTCTGCTTTTTGTTCATGCCCTTGAGGGCTGCCGGATCCGGGTTCTCAATGCCGAGGAAGACCTCCGAGAACCCAGCCTGCCTCATGAGCGGCAGCAGGTGGGCCAACTTCGGAGACCCGAGGTCGAGGCTTGCCTGCGTGTAAAACGAGAAGGGGTAGTCATGGCTGCGCTGAAAATCGATCATCACACGCAGAATCGACTCGATCGCCGCCGGGTTGCCGACGAAATTGTCGTCGACCGTAAAAACGCCACCGTGATAGCCGAGTGCGTGGAGCGCGTCGAGTTCTGCCCGGACCGACTCGAGCGTCTTCGGGCGCGTGAAGCCGCCGTTGAATTGAATGATGTCGCAGAAGTCGCAGCGGAATCGACAGCCGACGGTCGTCTGAATCATCATCGCGCGGTAGTCGGCGACGTTGATCAGATCCCACCGGGGAACCGGCGTCGTTTTGAGATCTTTAAAGATCGTGTGATCGTTCAGCGCCTTCCGCGCCCCCGGCTCTTGTGCCGCAATCGCGCTCGGGATGAACAGGGAGGGCGCGTCGTCTGAATGGCGGCGCCGGTTGCCCTGCAGCAGCTCGTCGATCCGATGCACCCACTGGCCGCCTTCACCCCACACCAGGCCGTCGAGGCCGCGATGCAGAATTGCGTCCGACTCGGTCTCCGGATGCAGAATGTGGTCGCGATAGCTCGACGGATAAGGGCCGCCGAGCACCCACGGCGTGTCGAGGCCGCGGGTCGGCCCAGCGAGGAGTTTCACCAGCGATCGCTTCTGGACGGACATCGCGCTCACGAACACGGCGTCCGCAGCGGCGATGCGGTCGCGAATCGCGTCGTTCGTCGGGTGCTCGACATTCAGGTCGAGCAACTCGAACGTCCAGTGCGACGGCATGAGCGAGGCAAACGTGAGCAGTCCGAGCGGCGGGAACGGCGCTTTCGCTCCGACCATTCGCATCACGTGGCGGAAGCTCCAGAAAGAGCTGCCCGGGAACTCGGGGTAGAGCAATAGTCCGTGCATACCGCCTCGCTGGAATCCGCGGTGGACCGCCACGACGCTCATGATTTCCGGCGCGCTCCCAGCAACGAGCGCGCCGCGGCACCTCGGCTAGGGCTCGAGGCCCACCGAGACAACCAGTTTCTTGGCGACCAGCTCAGGAGAGAGATATCCGACCACGTAATCCGTCCCGGTGTTGACCGTGATCTCCGCGATCTCTTTGTTGCTGAGCCCTTCGCCAACGAGCTCGATGACCTCGAGCTCCGTGGGCGTCATTCGCACATCCTCGAGCACATCCTGCGCCTTGCGCTCGCTTGCCTCCTTCGCGATGTGTGCGACGAGCGTGTCGGTCATCGGCGGCAAGATCCTGTCGCCGCTCGCAACGGCGCGGACGGTGGCGACGCACTCGTCGAATGACGAATCCTTCATGACAATTCCGATACGCCCGCGTTCACGAGCTCGAGGATTTCTTCACCGAGTGGCCTCAGATCCATTGCGATGATCCAACTGCTGGGCGGAGGGGCCAGTGGGTGACCGATAGAGACAAACAGGCAAGCAATGCCATTCTTGCGAGTATCTGGCGCCGCATAGTGCCAGTAACGATGGTAGGGTCGGGAAGCCAAGGTCAACAGGAACGCCGGGGCTACGACCAGGGGTCTCACTGACATCCAACTCTACGCCTGAGGTGGTTGCGAGGCCGATCGTCGCTCGGCAACGTTAGTCCGCGGAGAGGCGCAACGCGCGCTGCGCCGCGCGCGCTCGCGCATCTTGCCCGGAGACCAGCATGAGAAAGCTTTTCGTTCTCGTGACCGCCCTTTCTTTCCTCGCCGTCGGCGAAGCGCATGCCCAACGGCCGACGCGGCGTCCCAACGTCGTGCTCATCATCACGGACGACGTCGGCTACGGCGACTTCGGAGCCTTCGGGTCGCCGGACGTCAAGACGCCAAACATCGATCGGCTGGCTCGGCAAGGAGTGAAGCTCACCGACTTCTACGCCAACGCGTCGAATTGTTCACCGACCCGCGCCGGGCTCATCTCCGGACGCTATCAGCAGCGCTTCGCGATCGAACGGCCGCTCAATGGAGCGCGCAGCAATGATACCCTCGGCGGCTTGCCGGCCACGGGCACGTCGCTTCCACGGCTGCTCAGCAACAACGAATATGCCACGGCGCTCGTCGGGAAGTGGCATCTTGGATATCGTCGCGAAGTCAGCCCGGGCGCGCACGGTTTCGGATATTTTTTCGGTTTCAAGAGCGGCTTCACCGATTATTACCAGCACACGGATGGCGACGGCGAACCGGATCTGTTCGAGAACGACCAGCGCGTGAGCGTTCCGGGGTACATGACGGATCTCATCACCCAGCGGTCCGTGCAGTTCATGGCGCGCAACAAGGACAAGCCGTTCTTCCTCGACGTCGCCTACAACGCGGCGCACTGGCCGTATCAGGTTCCCGACTCGCCGTCGGTGGCCATAGATCACGGACGCCACTTGTTGCCGTTCGATTCGTCGACGAACACGCGCGCGCAGTACGTGAAGATCGTCGAGCGCGCCGACCGCGGGGTCGGCGACATCCTCCGCGCGCTGGACAGCCTGGGCCTGGCGTCGAACACGATCGTCATCTTCACGAACGACAACGGTGGGGAATGGCTCTCGCGCAACGAGCCGCTTTTCCATAACAAATCGAGTCTGTGGGAAGGCGGCATTCGCGTGCCGGCGATCATCCGGTGGCCGGGTCACATTCCGGCGAACACCGTCTCAGGCCAGGTTGCCATGACGATGGATCTGACCGCGTCCATTCTCGCCGCGACCGGCACGACCGTTCCGCCGGAAGCTAAGCTCGAGGGCGTGAACATCTTTCCGGTGCTCGAGCGGCACGCGCCGACGATCGAGCGCACGTTATTCTGGCGAGTCGGGTCGGCTGTTCCAGGACCATTGACCGGTGGTCGCCAGCAGACGGCCGTGCGGTCGGGCGATTGGAAGCTCCTCATCGACAACGGCCGGCCGTTTCTCTTCAACGTTCGCACCGACCTGGGCGCGCGCACGAATCTCATTCGCTCGCGCTCCGAGCGGGCGCGTCGACTCAAGGCGAAGCTCGACACATGGCAGAGGGACGTGGACGCCGAGGCGGGATCGCGTCACTCGTGATCGCGTGCCCGCCGCCGCCTATCTCATGCAAGATCTCATATTGCCCGGCGAGGGCGCGATTCAGCTGAGTGGAGAGGTCGGCGGTCACGAGGGTCGGGCAAGCGGCGGCGTAGGACAGAACCTCGATCCGCCTCGGCTTCGCCTGAGAGATCATCGAGTTGGTCAAGGCGAAACATGAGTCTTGAAGCCGCGATTCGTCAATTGTGATGGCTCGAGCAACTCCGTCTTCGTGAAACAACGGGTTCACTGAAGGCGGATCTGGTGCATCGTCGGTCGTGCCTCACGAGCATTCTGTCAACGGCGTGACCGCCAATGAATCGCATGATAAATGCCGCTTCAATCGGCTGATACGCGTGACGCCTTGCCGCGACCCGTGCCCCGCGCTATCGGTGACGATAGGCTGCCGGCTCGTTTCCGCTCGCCGCGCGAGCGCCGGCGTTGGCGAAAATCGCCACCTCGACTCGACGGTTGAGCTGACGGCCGGCCTCCGTCGCGTTGGCGGCGACGGGCTCCGCTTCACCGCGCCCCGATGTGCGAAGCCGGTCCGCGTTCACGCCCTGGGCGGCGAGATACGCCGACGTCGACCGCGCGCGGCGTTCGGACAATCCCTGGTTGTACTCGCTCGTACCGGTTGAGTCAGTGTGGCCGACGATGAGGAGATCCGTATTTGGATATTTTGCGAGGCTCGCCGCGAGATTGCGCAGGTTCGACGCCGCCTCGGGGCGGATGTGGTCGGAATCGATATCGTACAGGAGGCCCGAGGCAAACGTGACCTGAATTCCCTCGCCGACTCGCTCGACCGTGGCGCCCGCAATGTTCTGCTTGAGCTCCTTGGCTTGTTGGTCCATCTGATGGCCGATGATGGCTCCCGCCGCTCCGCCGACCACGGCCCCGACGATCGCGCCCCGCGCGGTGGAGCCGGTCTGGTTCCCGACGACGGCGCCGACCGCTCCGCCGACACCAGCGCCGATTATCGCTCCCTCGCTCTTCTTATTGAGCGACGCGCACGAGGAAAGCGCGATCGCCGCGAGTACGACGACGACGACGGCGAAAACGAGTGCGATGCGAGCCGCGCGACGTGCGGCATGTGCCGGGGCGTAGAACGGGCGAACTTTGGGGCGCGACATGGGGGCCTGGTTGATCGGGTGTAGTGCGCGAAACTCCGGGGCGACGCGGTTCGTGCCGACTCGAGACACACCTCGCGCACCATCAAGGGTACGCGCGCTCGCCGGGCGAGCCTATCACACGAACGGGTGAAAGAGTAGGTAGGTCCGCGACGGCCGCTCGCTCGGCCGGCGTGGACGCGCGAAACAGCACGCCCGCCTCGGCATCGAGGCGGGCGTGGTCTTGCCAACACGGAATCGAGACTCTTGCGTCGGCTACTTCAAATAGTTCCAAAGGCCGACGAGGCCGACGACCGTTCCGCCAACCATGATGACCGTTCCCGAGTGGCCGCCGATGATACCGCCAACGATCAGGCCCGAGGCTCCG
>DASUGD010000319.1:0-6119 GCA_036274195.1 Gemmatimonadaceae bacterium
CCCGCCCGAGTCCGTGAGGTTGGGATTCCCGGGAGGTGAGAGTTTCATCTTCGTCATGTGCCCCGACTGCCACGGCAAGAACCAGATGGGGATGTAGTTGGCCCGCGCCGCAGTCGGCAGTTCCGGCGCATACTTCACCTCGAACGACAACGCGCCCGGCTTGTCGCGTGTCGCGACAATGAGCCTGATGAACGCAATCTTGTACTCGTCTTCCTCGACCTTGAGCTTGCTGAACTTGATCGCCTTGATGCTGGCAGTCGGATCAGTCGTGCTCTTGAGCGGGTCGCGGTACCCCTTGGCGGTTCCGTCGGGCGGCGACATTGGAACCTGCCGGAGGAGGTCGAATTTCCGCTGCATGTTCCCCGGCGCCTTGAGGATCTGCGCGAGGGTATCCAATTCAGCCTGCGTGAAGTTCGGCATCCGAGCACCTCGTTGAGAATCGGCTCGAGCGACGCGAGCAGCTGTACGGTCACTTCATTCTGTGATCGCGGATTACGGTCGGCCAGCGAGACAGGTGCAACTGCGCGGTGCAGCGTCACCCCGGCGCGACCGCGGCGTCGAAGCGCTCCCGCTCACCGCGTGCCGTCGAAGTACTCGACGATGAGCTGCGCGATTCGGCCGATCCGGTCCTCGGCCTCGCCGTACGAGCCCTCGATCGCGTTCCCGAAGAACGCGACCACGATCGGCCCCGACTTCGCGTACATGACGCCGACATCGTTCGCGAGGACAGGCGGGAAGTCGCCCGTTTTGTGCGCCACCTCCACGTCGACGTAATGCGGGAGGCGCCGTTCGCCAGACTGCTGGGCCTTCATCATGCGGATCATGTCCGCACACGACTTCTGCGCCGCGATCGTCGGCGGCTTCGCCCTGCCATCGCTGCAGGTCTGGATCGCCTCGATCAGTCGGCCCGTCGCGCGCGGCGTCATGGCGCCTAACCAGTAGCCGCGGTCGGTGTTCGTCTTCTCGTCATAGCTCGCCCCCTTTGGCAGCGCACGATACTTCGCGAAGAGGTCCTTGACCGTCGAGTTGAGGTGGAGCCCGTCGCCGTACCCGTGGTCGCGGATCCAGGCGTTGACACGATCAATGCCGCCCACCTTCGCGATCGAGATGTCCGTCGCCGTATTGTCGCTCGTGATGACCATCTGCAGCAGCACGTCGCGCATCGTCGGTTGCAGGCCGGGATCGTTGAACTGGAAGACGCCCGATCCGCCGCGGTAGTCCGACGCGTTGATCGTGATCCGGTCGGCGAGCGACAGCTGTCCCTTGTCCGCCATCTCGAACGCGAGCGCCAGCACGGCGAGCTTGATGACGCTCGCACTGTTGAACGCCTCGTCGGCGCGAACCCCCGCCTCTTCACCGGTGGTCAGATGCTTCACCCACACGCCCGCCTTGCCCGGAAACCGTGCGAGCTCCGCGTCGAGCATCCGTTGCAGCCCACCAGCCGGCTGTGGCTGCTGCGCGGCAGCGAGCCTGACGCCAAGCAGCACGGCCGCCATCACCCACGCCATCCGCATCACACGTGGCATCTGCTCCCTCCCGTGGCGTCAGCCACTGGCCTGATCGTCCGACCCGTCGAGCAGCCAGCGACGCGCGGCCGCCTCATCCTCGAAGATGCCGACGGTAACCTGGGGGTGCTTGTTGAGTGTCTGAAACATTCGCGCGAACCCGAGCTGCACCGGCTGGTCGACCAGGAACGCCGACCGGATAGGCGCCGACAGCGGGCGGCCTCCCACGCGCTCGGCGATGCTCGCGACTTCGCTATACCCGATGGACGAGTCGGTGACGCCTCGCAGATCGGTGAGGCGCGGCCGTGAATTTCGCCCGCCGTCCTCGAGGGTCATGACACCATCGGCCGAACCCACGAGATCGCGCTCGGTGACGACCCCGAAGAATCGCACCACCAGAATGGGCCCGTCGAACGATATAAGATAAGGCATCTTGCACGTTAGGTGTCCTCGTGACGTTCGTGACGGTCGTCCGTCACCGACCGACGATCGCTCCGACCAGACGCGCAGTCACCTGGCCACGCGGTAGCCCGGGCCGTCCCGGAAGAACGTTCCAGCCGTTGAACACGACGACCATGTCATCCTCCGGAAAGGTCATCGGAAACTGGCCGCCGAATCCCGAACCGCCCCAGATGAACTTCGCCCCGTCGCGCGGATCCGGATAGAGCCACCACTTGAGGCCGTATTTCGGCGCGTTAGGTGCGGGGGCAACCGCCATCGCCGGCGCCACGGACGCCTTCACCCAATCGGGCGAGACGATCTGACGGCCATCCCACATCCCGTTCCTCAGGAAAAGGTACCACACCTTCGCGAGGTCGCGCGCCTCGAGATACAGGCCGCCCTCGGTATCCGCGAGCCCGGTCGGCGAGCGCTTCCAGAACCACCGGTCGATGCCCAGCGGGGCAAACAGGTACCGCGCGCCGTACTCCTCGACATCCATCTTCGTCGCCTTGCGGAACACGTACGCCAGCAGTGCCGATGCGCCGCTGTTGTAGTTCCATCGCGTGCCCGGGTCCTCCGACATCGGGCGGTCGATGGTGTACTGCACCCAATCGCTACTCTCCTCGAGACCGACGCCGGTATTCCGGGGATCCGTGTACGGGAGCGCTTCATTCCAGTCGATGCCCGCCGTCATCGTGAGGAGATGGCGGATCGTCATCTTGCGCTTCCGATCGTCGACGTTCGCAACCTTCGCGACGTCGAAGAACGACAGCACCGGCGTATCGAGGCTCGGGAACTCGCCGCGCGTGACCGCGACACCAATGATGACCGACGTGATGGTCTTCGTCACGGACTGCAGCGTGTGCAGATCGCCGCGGCGGTAGTACGGGTGCCACCACGCATTGTAATAGTTGTAGGGGCCCGTCTCGTCGTGCGCGTTCAGCGCGCCCTTCACGTGGACCGAATCGGCATACACGCTGTCGTAGTTGTGCGGGTACTTCTTGTCGAACGCGACGCGGCCGTGTCGGATGACCAGCATGCGGTCCACGTTGCCGTAGCGTCCCGATGCGATCTCCGCATCGAGGCTGTCGAGGACCTTCGCGTTGAGGCCGACGGATTGCGGCGTCGCGGTAGGCCAACCTTTCGTCGGCCATGCCATCTGCGCGGCGGACGGCGATGCGCTCGACGCGACGAGCAGCAGGGCGATGGCGAGGGTCTGACGTGTCATTGGAAGGGGTCGGTTCGGGCGAGGAGAATGATTCGCCCGGTCCCCTTGCGGCGCTAGTGGAGTGGGTTCGAGTGTCGGATAGCGGTATGGCTGGCCTCTCAACCGGGACATACCAAGTTCGGCATCTACGACGAAGGGGTGTTCGGATGCTTCAGGATTGGGCGGATCCGCCGGATCGCTACGGGAACACTTGAACGTGGTCGCCCAACGAGCCGGGACTTCTTTGTTGAACCGCCTCGGGAGGCCAATTCAATGCGTCCCGAGCGCAGTTCATTCTCAATCCCGGCTCGTCGCGAGCGGAGCCCTCAGGGCGGAGGAGCAATCTGGCGGATCCGTTAGATCCCGAAGCATCCGAACAGCCTTCGTCTGTGGGGATAGCCCTCTCGGGTCCGGGCACGTTAGGCTCGCTACACTTCCGACCTCGCCCAGCGCCACCCGAGCCGCCACGCCGGCGTTGGCAAGCTCCGATGCTCTGCCCATATGTCCATTTCGACCCCCGGACACCATGTTCTCTCTGACTCCCATCACGAGGCCGCATGCAGTCCTATGCTCACGGGACGAGCCCCATCCCGTTGCTCGGCGAAACCATCGGCGAAAATCTCCGCCGCACCGTCGAGCGACACGGCGACCGTGACGCGCTCGTGGTCCGATCGCAGAGCTACCGCGCGACGTATCGCGAGCTCTGGGACTCGACCACAACCCTCGCCCGGGCGCTGATAGCGAGCGGCGTCGAGCCACGCGACCGCGTCGGCATCTGGTCACCCAACCGCTTCGAGTGGGTCGTCACGCAGTACGCCACGGCGCGGATGGGAGCCATCCTCGTCAACATCAACCCGGCCTACAAGTCCTCCGAGCTCCGCTACGCGCTTCAGCAGTCCGGCGTGAAGCTTCTGCTGCTCGCCCGAGAGTTTCGCGGCGCCGACTACGTCGGCCTGCTCGACGAGGTGCGACACGACTGCCCCGACCTCGAGGAAGCCATCGTCATCGACAGCGACTGGACCGAGCTCCTGCGGCGCAGCAACGCCGTGGCCGAGTCCGAGCTCACGGACCTCGAGCGGACGCTGCAGTTCGATGAGCCGATCAACATCCAGTACACGTCCGGGACGACAGGATTCCCGAAAGGGGCCACGCTGTCGCACCACAACATCCTCAACAACGGGTTCTTCATCGGAGAGACGTTAGGCTATGCCGAGCGTGACCGCGTCTGCATCCCGGTCCCGTTCTACCACTGCTTCGGGATGGTGCTCGGGAACCTCGCGTGCACCACGCACGGCGCCTGCATGGTCATCCCTGGCGAGGCGTTCGACCCACTGACGGCCCTCGAGACGACCGCGGCCGAGCGGTGCACGGCGCTGTACGGCGTGCCCACGATGTTCATAGCGGAGCTCTCTCATCCCCGATTCGCGGAGTTCGATCTCACGTCGCTGCGCACCGGCATCATGGCGGGATCCCCCTGCCCGGTCGAAGTGATGAAGAAGGTCCAGTCGCTGATGCACATGCCGGAGGTGACGATCTGCTACGGGATGACGGAGACGTCGCCGGTATCGACGCAAAGCCTGCTCGACGACCCGCTCGAGAAACGGGTTTCGACGGTCGGGCGCGTTCATCCGCACGTCGAGGTCAAGATCATCGATCCCGAAACGAGGAGGATCGTCCCGCACGGCACGCCGGGCGAGCTCTGCACGCGCGGCTACAGCGTGATGCTCGGCTACTGGAACAACGACGCGGCAACACGCGAGGCGATCGATGAAGCCGGGTGGATGCACACCGGCGACCTCGCGACGATGGATGCGGAGGGCTACGTCAATATCGTCGGCCGCATCAAGGACATGATCATTCGCGGCGGCGAGAACGTGTACCCGCGGGAAGTCGAGGAATATCTCCTCACGCACCCCGACGTCGTCGACGCCCAGGTCATTGGTATCCCGAGCGAGCGATACGGCGAGGAGGTGATGGCGTGGGTGCGCGCACGGCCCGATTCCGGTCTTACCGGCGACGTGCTGACCTCGTTCTGCAAGGGCCGCATAGCGAGCTACAAGATTCCGTCACAGTGGAAGTTCGTCGATTCCTTCCCGATGACCGTGACCGGAAAGATCCAGAAGTTCCGCATGCGCGAGGTCTCGATCGCCGAGCTGCACCTCGAGCGGGCAGCGGCGGTGGCGACCGCGTGATATACTCATCGCGGTTCGAGCCCAACGCTTCCGTAACGGAGATCCTATGAAGCGACGAGAGTTCGTGGTACGCTCCGCGGTCGGATCCGTTGCCCTGGGGTCCGGTCAACTTCCTTTTCCCTCCGTGAACTCCGAATCCACCGCTCACGCACCGCAGACGGCGACGCGCAAGATCCTGATCGCGGGCGGTAATTTCGACACCGCGTTCCTCCGCTACATGGCGTCGCTCACCGGCAAGCCTCGGCCGAGGATCTGTTATCTGCCGACCGCCTCCGCCGACAACCCGTACGGCAGCGTCGGGTTCTTTCAGGCTTGCGCGCCGCTGCAGGTCGAGCCGCACGTGCAGGAGAGCTTCATTGCCAGCACGGAGCAGCCCAAGGGGTGGGACGAGGTGTTCCTGTCCATGGACGCCATTGTCTGTTCGGGCGGCAACACCCTCAATCAACAGGCGATCTGGAAGGCGCAGGGCATCGACGAGGTCCTGCGCCAGGCGTGGGATCGGGGCATCGTGCTCGGCGGCGCGAGCGCGGGCTCGTTATGCTGGTTCGAGGAGGGCACGACCGACTCGCGTCCCAAGGAGCTGTCGATCGTGAAGTGTCTCGGCCTCCTCAAGGGGAGCCACTCGCCGCACTACGATGCCGAGCCGGGTCGCCGTCCGCTCTACCAGAAGCTGATCGGCTCGGGGCAGATGAAGCCGGGCTATGCGTGCGACAATGATGCCGGGATCTACTTCGAGGACAACGAGGTGAAACGCGTCGTCCACACGCGCGCCGA
>DASUGD010000320.1:0-5888 GCA_036274195.1 Gemmatimonadaceae bacterium
GCCCTCTACCGGGACGACGGCGATTCCTCGCCTCAGCGCCTGCGGCGCTGCGCTCGGAATGACGCGCCGTTTCGCCGTCGCCCGTCGTCCGTCCCCCGTCCCCGGCTGTCGCCAGTCGCCAGTCGCCAGTCGCCAGTCGCCTATATCAACCCAATCCTCACCGCCTGGGCAACCGCCGCTGCCTGCGTCGTGGCGTTGAGCTTGAGCCGAATGTTCGACAGATGCCGATGCGCCGTGTGAGGGCTGATGGACAGCCTGTCCGCGACCTCGCGCTCACTCAGCCCTTTCGCCACCAGGCGGAGTACCTGCATCTCGCGCGCCGTGAGCGGCGCATCGGCCGGTGCGACTGCACCGTTGGATTTCCCCTTCCCCTTCCCCCTCCCCTTCTCCAGCTCGTGCCGCGCCATCGCCGCCTCGTGAACGAAGCCCGCACTCTCATACAGCGCCGCCGCGTCGTGCATCCACTCGGCGGCGCGCGCGTCGTCACCATCCGCGGCCGCGAGGATCGCCTTCGCCGACAACAATGCCGCGCGCAGCAACTGCAGCTCGTACTTCGCGTTCGCCTTCTCCAGCTCGGCCATGGCCTTCTGCGCATCGGCGAGCTTTCCCGACGCGTAGGCGATCCTAACGAGGAGCTCGTTCGCCGGCGCGCGCTCGAGCAGCGCGTCTTCGGGAAAGCGCCGCAGGTACGCGCCCGCCCGCTCCAGCGCGCGAGCGAGATTGCCCTGCTCGACATCAACCCACGCGCCGCCGAGCAGCGCGAGCGGATGGCTGCCGGCCTGGTCGAAGAGCTCGACCGCTTCGTCCGTGCGGCCCTGGCGACGACGCAGCTCGCCGAGCCTCGCGAACGCCGCCGGCAGGACGACGGGCCGCGCCTCACGTAGATCGGCGATCGCCGCCTGCAGCTCCGCATCGGCTTCCGCCCATTCCCCTCGCGAGATCAGCACGCTCCCATACTGAAGGCGACACGTCGTCATCAGGATCGCGAAGCGCTGCCGCGTGGAGAACTCGCGCAGTCGCGCGCACCACTGAGCGGCGCGGTCGTAGTCGCGAATACGATCGCAGGCGCTGATCAGGTAACAGCACGTGAGCCCCGCCGCGTACGGATCCGAGATGTCCCCTGCGAGCGCCGCGGCGGCCGCCTCGTCGAGCAGCGCGAGTCCTCTGTCCGGCTGCGCGCTCATGACGAGCGCGAGTCCGTTCATGGCGGTCGCGAGCACCTCCACATCCGGACAATTGGTCTCACGCGCGAGGCCTAACGCCTCCTCCGCCAGACGTGCGCCTTCGGCCGCATCCTGCCGCCCGATCAACGCGAGCCGAGCCTCCCAGGCGTTGAGCCACGCGTGCTCCGCTGACGGCGGCAACGGCTTGAGCAGGCGGCGCGCGTACTTGAACCAGCCGTTGGCGACGGCGGCATCGCCGCGGAAGTCCAGGAAGTCGTTGCCGAGCGCGACGGCCATGCGCGCGGCGGCGATGTCGTTGCCCCGCTCGCGGTAGAGGCGATACGCGGTGAGCCGCGCATCGATCAGGAGCCGGGAGTCCTGCTGCAGCCACGCCGCCTCAGCGAGACCCGCCCACGCCTCGGGGGCGTTCGTTTCCCGCGTCAGCGTCTCGAAGATGTCCCGAGCCGTCTGCCAGTCACCGGCATCGATGGCGCGTCGCGCGGCGGTTTCGCGGGGATCGCTCTGCATGGCGGCACAAAATAATCACCGGGCGGCGATGCCGCGCGTGGCCCCCTGAGTCGACGTCGGAATTTCGGAAGTCAAGGATCGCGACCCGGCCGGCTTTGGCAACGAGGGACCGCAGAACGCGCAGAACGGCGCTTCGCGCCGACACAGAAGGACACAGAAAACTGCTCGGCACCTGTGCCGCCGCTCGCCACGAGCCCTTTTTGAGGGGGACTGCCTCGGGACGCGAATACTGGCCTCCCGAGGCAGTTCATCAAGAAGACCGGCTCGTTGCGGAGGATCTCGGCCCTCACGCGGAGCCCTTTCTGTGTCCCTCTGCGTGTCGCCCGCGCCAGCGGGCGCTCTGCGCGTTCTGCGATCCCTCGTTGATAAGCAAGCCCTAACGCGATGCGAGAATAGCGCGAAAAGGGATCCCGACTGGACCCAAGCTATGGCACGAATTTCCGATTTTGGTCCATCAGCTGACGAGCGAAGTAGGTGTACTCGAGCGCCGTCGTGTGCACCTGCTGTTCGATGTTCGCGCCCGAGCCGTGCCCGCCCTCGATCACCTCGAAGAAGTAGTACGGCAGTCCCATCGCGGCCATCTTCGCCGCGAACTTGCGCGCGTGCTGTGGGCCGACGCGGTCGTCCTTCGTCGTCGTCCAGATGAGCGGCGTCGGATACTTCACACCCGGCTCGAGGTTGTTGTACGGCGAGATCCCCGCGAGGAACGCGCGCTCGTCGGGGTTCGACACGCTGCCGTACTCACCCACCCACGACGCGCCCGCCTGGATCTTCTCGAAGCGCAGCATGTCGAGGAGCGGCACCTGGATATCCACCGCGTTCCACAGCTCGGGATGCTGCGTGAACTGCACGCCCATGAGCAGCCCGCCGTTGGAACCGCCCATGATGCCGAGGCGTCGCGGGGACGTGACCTTCTTCGCGATGAGATCCTGCGCGACCGCCGCGAAATCATCGTAGATGCGCTGGCGATGCGTCTTGAGGCCGGCCTCGTGCCACGCCGGCCCGAACTCGCCACCACCACGAATGTTCGCGAGCACGTACACACCGCCCTGCTCCACCCAGAGCTTGCCGACATCGGCATCGTAGTTCGGCGTCATCGACGCGTTGAAGCCGCCGTACGCGTAGAGGATCGTCGGGTTGTTGCCGTCGCTGGCCATCGACTTCGGATGCACGATGAAGTACGGGATCTTCGTCCCATCCTTCGACGTCGCTTCCATCTGCTCGACGACGGCGTGCGACGCGTCGAACCGCGGCGCGAGCGTCTTGAGCTGCGACGCGGTGCCACGCGCGGCGTCGGCCATCCAGATGCTGCTCGGCGTGAGGAACCCGGTCACGCTGATGAACGCGTCGTTGGTCTTCGGGTTCGTGCCGATCACGTTGGTGGACACGTTGTCGGGGAGCGACATCGTCGTATGCGACCACGAGCCGTTAGGCGCGCGCGTCGCGACGAGCACCCTGCCCTTCACGTTTTGCATGATGTCGATCAGGCGCTTGTCCTTCGTGGCGGTAACGCTCTGCACGGCTTCCCGCGGACCGGGCTCGAACACGACGACCGGCGCCAGCGCGTCAGGTGTCTTCAGCGCAGTATTCCCTTCGAACGCTGCCACCGACCCCTCTCGAATGGTCGAGCTGCCGTTCTTCCAGTCCTCGTAGAGGTGAACGATCACCTGGCCACCGATCAGCTCCGACAGGTTGCCCTTGGCCGGGATGGCGAGTCGAGCGACGTCCTTCGGCCTAACGATATACTGTTCGGCCTCGAAGGTGCTGGTGGGGCGAACGATGAAGCTGAACCGATTCCCGGTGGCATCGACCAGCGTCTGCGGCGAGACGCCGTAGCCGCCGTCGTCCTTCGAGCCGCGGAAGATCTCGACCGCGTCGGTGAGCTGCTTCCCTCGCGCGAGCTTCTTGACGATGTAGGCGTAGCCGGAGCTCGTCACCTCGCCGGGATTCCATTCGCGGGCCACGAGGATCGTGTCCTGGCTGGTCCACGCCACACGCTGCTTCCCTTTCGGGAGATAGAAGCCGTCCTTCACGAACGAGCGCGTCGCCAGGTCGAACTCCCGAATCGTGCTCGCGTCCTCGCCGCCATCGGACAGGTCTATCAGGCAGCGCTTTTCTGCCGGCTGCTGGCACGTATAGCCATGAAAGACCCAGTTCGCCTTCTCGGCCTTGGCGAGCGAGTCGAGGTCGAGCACCGTGGTCCATTTGGGGGACGCGGTGCGGAAGCTCTCGAGCGTCGTCTTTCGCCAGATGCCGCGGACGTGCTGGGAGTCTTCCCAGAAGTTGTAGAGCTCACCGCCGATGTAGTTGACATACGTGAGGCGGTCCTTGGCCTGCGCCATCGCCAGGGAGGCCTTGTAGATGCCGTCCCAGCGCGGGTCCTTCTCGAGGACCGCGGCGGTCTTGGCGTTTTCCGCCTTCACCCACGCCATGGCGCGTGCGCCGTTGACGTCCTCGAGCCAGAGGTAGGGGTCGGTGGAGTCCGCTTGGGCGGCTTGCGCGGAGGCGCGAGTCGACAGGGGAAGGAACGCCGCACAACAGGCGAGCAGGATGACAGATCGCATGGCGAAAACAGCGTGAAGGTAGGAGGTTCATGGACCTGCGTACGCGTTGATAACATGTCGCCCGTGCTGACTCGACACCATGACTGACTCGATCCGCTTCCATACCACTTTGGCGTTCGTCACGCTGGTGCTCGCTCCCTCCCTGCTCGCGCAGGCGACGCCGAAGCCAACGGCTGGCCGAGATGCCGGGCGGGTGCGTCTGGACACCTCCGCGATCCTGGCGAGCGCACGACCGGACATCGAAGCGGCGAACGCCGCCTGGCTCCCGGGTCTCCGGCAGCACGACGCGAAATCGATCGCCGCGCCTTACGCGGACAGTGGACTGTTCATCGCCGGCGATGGCACCGTGACGCGGGGCCGCGAGGCCGTGGCGCGCATGTACGAGGCGCGATTTCCGAAGCTCCGGCCGATCCGCGGTGGCGGTATCGCGCAGGACGGCCTCACGGTGCTCGCGCCAACTCGCATCGTCGAGTGGGGACGCGGGTGGCTCGAGATGGACCCCACGAGTGCCGGAGCGGCGCCTATCCGCAGCGGCGGAAGCTATGTCACCGTCTGGGAGCGCCAGGCCGATGGGCACTGGCGCATCGTCCGCAACATGGCCTTCTGATCGCATGCCTTCCGCACTCCCGCGGCTCGCTCTCCTCCTCGCGTTCGCTGGCTCGCGGCTCGAGGCCCAGAGCCTAACGATCACGAACGCCACGGTCGTCGATGTGTCGACTGGTGCGCTGCACCGCGGCACGACGATCGTCGTCGACGGCAACCGGATCGCGAGCGTCGAGGCGTCGTCAAGAACCGCGCGTCCGCAGGGACAAGTCGTTGACGCGAAAGGCATGTACGTGGTCCCCGGTCTCTGGGACATGCACACGCACGCGTACTTCGGCTGGCCGCGCGCCTTCGGCGACAACTACGTGCTCCCGCTCTTCATCGCGAACGGGATCACCGGCATTCGTGACATGGGGAGCGACCTGGAGGCCGTGCTGGCCGCCCGCACCGAGGTCGCCGAGCATCGGATCGTCGGTCCGAGGATGGTGGTGTCGGGGCCGATGCTGGACGGCCCGAAGGTGTCGTTCGCCGCGTCGATGGCGATCGCGACGGCCGAGGATGGTCGCAAGGCGGTCGACACGCTCGTCACGCGTGGCGTGGACTTCATCAAGATCCAGTCCGGCCTGCCGCGCGAGGCCTACTTCGCAATCGCGGACGAGGCGAAGACGCGCGGCGTCGTCATCGAAGGGCATGTGCCTGACGCGATTCGCGCGTCCGAGGCCGTGACCGCCGGGCAGCGAACGTTCGAGCATCTCATCGGCATCTTCGAGGCGAGCACGCCTGACGAAGACTCGTTCATCACGCGCCGCTACGGCGCCGGCGGCGACTCGGCCGCGAACAAATACCTTGCCGCGTTCCTCGATCGTTATGATGCGGCGCGCGAGGCGAACGTCATCAAGCTCCTCGCTGCGAACACGGTGTGGCAGTGCCCCACGCTCTACTGGGAGCGCGGGCAGTGGCTGGTGGACGTGATCGACTACACGAAGGATCCCGACATCGCGTACACGCCGCGCACGTGGGTCACCAAGAAGTATCCGGAGATGCAGAAGGCGATTGCCGGGAGCATGGACACGGACCCGTTAGGCGTGCG
>DASUGD010000321.1:0-2157 GCA_036274195.1 Gemmatimonadaceae bacterium
CCTTCGACGAGCCCGTGGATCGCGACGTGATCGCGGATCCCGAGCGCCTCGCGGGGGTCATGGAGCGACAGTGGCCCGCCTGGCCTCCCGGGAATCGGCAGGCGTACCACGCGATCACGCTCGGGTTCTACGAAGGCGAGATCCTGCGCCGCGTGGACCCGCGGCACCGAACGCTGGGGCAGTTCTTTCAGGACGAGATCGCGACACCACTCGGAGAGGATGTCTTCATCCGCCTTCCCGAGGAGATTCCCAACTCCCGCCTGGCCACGCTCGCGTCCCCGGGCCGGCTCGAGATGTTGATTGGCTTCCGTCCGCTGCGCCTCATGTTCGAGGGGATGAATCGCCACTCGAACATTCGCCGTGCGCTGGCGGTGAACCCGGGAACGTCTGTCTATCTCGACGAGGAACGCATTTACGCGCGCAATCTGGAAGTGCCTGCCGGCGGTGGTGTCGCCACGGCCCGGGGTATTGCCCATGCGTACGGCGTGTTTGCGACGGGCGGAGAGGCACTGGGACTGCGTCAGGCAACGCTGGACTTGCTGGCTGCGCCAGCCGTGCCTGCGGCGTGCGGGTTCTACGACGAATGCCTGAAGGGCGAGGTGCAGTTCTCGCTCGGGTTCATGAAGCCGTGTGAGAACTGGCCGTTCGGCGGCGCCCGCTCGTTCGGGTCGCCAGGCGCGGGCGGCGCGAACGGCTTTGCGGATCCGGATGCGGAGATCGGCTACGGCTACGTGACGAGCCGGATGGGGACGACGTTCAACGGCGACGCGAGGGACGTCGCGCTCCGAGAGGCGCTCTATTCGGTGCTGTCGAAGGGGAGTAGTTAGCCTCCGGCTCGCCGAAGGCGAGCGAACAGCTTGCCGAGCCGAAGCTCACGAATGATCGATGTGGCAAGGAAGTCCGCCTTCGCCCCTGCGGGGCTACGGCGAGACAGCCTTCGCATGATCGGAGCGAAGGCTGGCGGAGAGGGTGGGATTCGAACCCACGTGCCGGTTACCCGACAAGACGCTTTCGAGGCGCCCCCGTTACGACCACTTCGGTACCTCTCCGGTCGTGTGCTGAGCTCCGGCTGACGCCGGATCCCGTGCTCTCGGCGCCCCGTGAAGAGGCGCGAACGCATCATTATATCAACCAGGTCTCATCCGTAATTTTTGACAGGTATCGAAATGCCAGTTCCGGCCGTTGATTTGCTTCGGTCGGCGGCATGGCGGACGACCGCGCGGCAGTCATCGATGTCGGAGCCGATGACGATGCCGATCCCCTCCTCGCATTTGCTCACGAAAACGGCCTCGCAAAAACACCACCGGTTCTTGCCCTTGATAAACGGTCGGCGCCGGCCGTACCGGCGACGCAGGTGTTCGCGCCGGTTGCACCGGTTGTAGCGAAAGCATCCGGCAGGGTGTCAGGCCGCAGACACATTCAACGGTCCGGCAATCCAATGGCCTTCGCGTCTGGCCTCGTGTCGGGAATCGTCATGGCGCTGGTGTTCGCCACGACCGACTGGTCTGTGCCCTCTGACGCCAAGGCGTCAGCGGCGTCGTCCGCTGCCGCGAAGACTTCGCCCTCGAGCCTGGCGATGACTCTCGCACCGCTGCCGGTCGCGACCTCCGGCGCTGCTCGACCGTCAGTGTCGTCGCCCCCCGCGGAAGAGCCAACGCGGAGGCCAGCGACAAACCGTGCGGCGAGCTCAACGCGTCGCGACGCGCGGAGATCCACGACACGAGAAGCGCTGAGCTCCAGCCAGCGCGCCGCGATGAGGTCATCCGTTCTGCAGGGCACCCTCGCGGTGTACTCCCAGCCGCGCGGAGCGAACGTTTTCCTGAACGGGCGGCGCGTCGGAAAGACGCCGTTGCTGCTGGATGAGATGCCGGCGGGTTCGCGTGCCGTTCGTGTTCAGCTCGACGGGTATTCGACGTGGTCGCAGGGTGTCCGAATTGTCGCGAATGAGTCCACTACAGTTGCCGCGAAACTGACTCCGGCAAAGACACACAACTAGCCGCCGTATTCATCGACCTGCGCGACTTACTGACTCAGGGAAATCGCGCGAACCGTGAAAACTCTCACGTGCGTGACACGAGTGCTCAACTTCTTGATTTCTTCTTTGCGCAACCAGGTCGAGGGGCACTGGTATTGCTCCCGGAGCGTCGCTGTGACCAA
>DASUGD010000322.1:0-5296 GCA_036274195.1 Gemmatimonadaceae bacterium
GCTGCGCGCGCTCGATGCCGCCATCGCAAGGCCTGGCGCCATCACCTACCCCGAAGATCTCCTCACACTGCCGCCCACATAGATAAGTCGCTCGACCGCATGCGACAGTCACGCGCCGACGGGGTGCGGCGAGGACTTACGGACTATCGGGTGCCTCGTATTGGGCCGGGCGCTGTTGAAGGAATGGTCGCCAGTCATGCCGGCCGTCTGCCAGTCGGATGAGGCGCCGCGCCCCAACGGCGATGATGCCGACCATGGACAGGAAGAATGCGAAGACCAGCCAACGCATCATCCGACTGCCCTCCAGTAGCCAAATCACTGGCGTCGGCCGAGTTCAGCACACTCGACGCGGCCGAATTCTTTATCGGTCCACTGGAGTCCGTCCCGCATGACCACGTTGTGGGCAAATCGCCGACTCACGCCCCTCAAGCGACATGTTGGCATCGCAGGCGGACCACATGTCCTTCCATCGCTGTGGCTCGGTTGAGCCGCTCTGGCGCGGCGACACCATCAGCGAGCAAGCAGCACCGGGACCGCCACACGGCTGAGCTGTCATGAAACCTACTGCCAGTCGCCACGGCCGTCACCGCCCGCTGCGCCAGCTCCCGAGCATCGCGTTTGGGGTTGCCACTCTCCTGTTGACATCGCCTCGCTGAACCTCGGCGAGCCACGCTGCAACGCATCGACGCCGCGGGCTGAGGAGTCGAGCCACGAAGTCAAGCGGGAATCGACCTTGCGCCCTTGAGGGTGCGCCAGTTCTGGCCCGGAGCTTCCTTCGGGACCGGGGGCCATACGCGCGGTGCCGATGACTGACATTGACACGCTCGTTCGATAGGTCGATCATCTCCCCATGCCACGTCGGATGGATGCTCGGATCGGCCTGATGGCCTGTTTCGTCCTCCTCTCCTCTCCGGCTCGTTCTGAGCAGAGCGGCGAACTATGGGGCACCGTGCGAGACACCTCGGGCGACGCCTTTCCCGGTGTAGTCGTCGAGGTAACTAGCCCCACTCTTATCGAAAAGACCCGGTCAAGCGTTACCGACGATGACGGGCGCTACAAGATGACTCTGCCCGCAGGCACATACACGGCAACGTTCTACTTCGATCGCTACGACTCCGACAGAAAGGTGGTCGTGGTCTACTGTGCCACCGCCGACAACGTCCTCGTCATGTCGGGCAAGCGGACCGAGGCTCTGGACGCCACCCTGAAGTTCTGCCGCGAAGGCAAGGTTGTCGTTATCGAGTGAATTTAGGGCGTCAGCTAGCTCGGCCCGCGCCACTCCACGAGCGGGGAGGCTTGGGGGTGCATTTTCTGGCTGACATCGCCTCGACGAGCCCTCACCCCAACCACGTTCGCAACGCAAACGACGCTCTAAGGGCCGAGGGGGCGAAGGAAAAGAAGTCAAGCGGAATCGACTAATTGGCGAGCTAGGGTGCGCCAGTTCGGGCCCAGACTACTCCCTCTCACCGCCCCTTTTGTTCGAGCGCTCGAAGGCCGTTGATACGCTGACCAAGATTGACGATCATCTGGGGGATAGATGAGCCACGAAATCGCTGAAGCAGTGCATCAGCGTTGCGGTCGAGTATATCGAGAGCTGTCTCGAGACTCTGAATCGCTTCGGCTGTTCGGCCCTGCCCGGCCGTCGCCTTACTGAGCTGCACATACCCAACCGCACTGTTGGGATAGGCCCCAAGGGCTGTCCGAGCAAGCTTCTCCGCCTCGCTATATTCCTGTCGAAGGAGGAGTCGCTCAGTCGCCCTGACCGCCATCTCCAAGGCTGAATCTGCAGTTCTGGCCCGCACTTCGACGACTTGCTGTGGAACGCGGGGGTAGACCTTGTTGCCATTCTGATCGATTCCCATCGCCTCAACAGCGATCTCATAGATGCCTGGAGAAACTGTCTCAAGACCTGTATCGACGGTCCATCGCATCGTCTCGCGGGGGCCCAAGCGCATCCGCGACGTCCATTCCTCAGAACGACGGGTATCAAGGAATAGCCGGGTGGTCACATTTGAGACACCCACAGCGGTAGTAATCGGCTTGCGATCACGCCTGACACTGATCTGAAAGCCAGGCGATGCCTTCGTCACAAGTTCTGCCGGGATATCGTTGTCGTTTCGCACGTCGACTGTGAGCCCGAGCGGTTCACCTTCGAATAGGAGCCGAGTGGCGCCGGTCTCAGGATTCGGGTCCGCGACGTAGGTAGGCGACACGTATTCGACGGGACTCACAAACAGGGTCAGGAACCCCGTCGGCGGTTTCGGAGCCTGGCCGTGCAGAGTCATGCAAGTTAGGGCGACGACGCCGATTCCGGCAGCAATCATGCGCATAGCCATTACCTCAATAGCAGCTGGTCGATATCAACTTGACGGTAGCTGCTCGGAATATTGACCCAACACGGATGCAGGTCATCAGTCGTCTGGGGCGCTGCCCCCCACACCATGACTGTGTCAGGCGATACGGCTGGGCTGCAGATTGGTTGGCCTTGATTCAGATTCACCTGAACATGCGCGATGTTTAGGCCATGCCCAATTTCGTGCGCGAGGGTCTTCGAGAACTGAATTGGGTCGACATCATTAGGAATTCCAGGGTCGTTGATAGGCGGACTATACCAGCGAATCGTGGTCGTGAATATCTTGATATTACCGTCGCTGATGACATGGTTCGGACCGCCACCAGAACCCTCCGGTGTTTCACCGAAGAGGTCCGTTGGACTGGCCCCGCCGTCGACAATGCGCAAGACCCTCTGTTGGTAATTGTTAACGGCGCTATTAAAGTTCAGCTGTCGTGACGACCAGTTGAATGTAAGTCCTCGCCGCACCCCGTCTGGTCACGCCGATGAAAGTCGTTCACAGTTCCTCGCACGAGGAGGAGCAGATGGAGGACGCACTACTTCGATTTCGCCAGGCCGCCGATCGTGAGAACCACCGCCGACCGCTGCGGCGGCGCTACTCACCCCAGCTCCAGCAGCAGGCCATCGAGTATTGGCACCAGCATCGGGGTGACGAGGGTGTCCGGGCGATTGCCGCCTCCTTGGGCGTGTCGGTCACGACGCTCCAACGGTGGACGCGCCCGCCAGCCGGACAGCCACGGTTTCGACCGATTGCGATCACCGACCCGGCGCCGTCGGTCGAGACCAGCGATGCGGTGGCGATCTTGATCACGGCGGCCGGGCCGCGGGTCGAAGGGCTCACGCTGGAGCGTGCGGCACGCCTGCTGATGCTGCTGCGATGAGATGGCACGGCCGACGCGTCGCGGTGTACGCCCACCGCACGCCGACGGACATGCGCAAGGGCTTCGACAGCCTGTGCGCGCTGGTCACGGAGCAGCTGACAAGGAATCCGCTCAGCGGTGACGTGTACCTCTTCGTCAGCCGCGATCGCATCCGCGCCAAGGTCCTGCACTTCGACGGGACCGGGCTCTGTCTCTACGTGAAGCGGTTGGAGCGGGGGCGGTTCGCGGCGGTTTGGCGCGACGCGGACGCCGACCCCGTCACGCTGACGGTGAGCGAGCTCGATCTGTTCCTCGATGGCAGTGCGCTCGTGGGGCGTGTGGCGCTGACACCGCCGGCGCTCACGCACTTTTCGCTTGCGTCCGATCGCGCGCGATGATCTACTGCGCGCAACCATGGCGCCGCTGGACGAGGAACGCGACCTCGAGACGCTCCGGCAGATCTCACACCTGCTCACGCGCGAGAACCAGCGCCTCCTGGCGGCCAATCTCGAGCTGCGCGCCGAGCTCGCGCGCTTGCGGGGCGAACCCGAGGTCACGCAGCTGGCCTTCACGGTCGAGCAGACCGTCCCGACGCGTCCGTCTGTCCCCTCGGTGCCCGTGGCTCCGCGGCCGCGCGCGCCCCGCCCGGGGCATGGCCCCCGCCCGCAGCCGACGTTGCCGCTGGTCGAGACGGTGCACACGTTGCCGGCCGACCAGCGCACCTGTCCGGTGTGCGGTGGCACGCTGGTGGAGATGGCCGGCCAGTACGAAACCGCCGAGCGCATCACCACGGTCCAGCTCTCGTATCACGTCGAGCGCCACGCGCGGCAGAAGTACCGCTGCGCCTGCAACGGCGCGGTGGTCACGGCCCCGGCGCCGCCAGCCCTGATCCCAGGCGGCCGCTACAGCCCCGCGTTTGCCGTCGGGGTCGCCGTCGCGAAGTACACCGACCATCTGCCACTTGAACGGCAGGTCCGGATGATGGCACGCGCCGGCTTGGTCGTGGACTCGCAAACACTGTGGGATCAGCTGAACGCGTTGGCCCGTCATCTGGAGCCGACCTACGAGGCGCTCGGCCAGCGCGCGCTCGCCGCCCCGGTCATCAACGTCGATGAGACCCGATGGCCGCGGTTGGGCGGCACGGCGCCGGCCGCCGGCACCGTGTGGGGCATCCACGCGCCGATGGTCACCTTCTATCGGATCTTGCCTGGCAAATCCGCCGAGGAGGGCCGC
The DNA here is from genome assembly GCA_036274195.1 of Gemmatimonadaceae bacterium. Classification (GTDB taxonomy): domain Bacteria; phylum Gemmatimonadota; class Gemmatimonadetes; order Gemmatimonadales; family Gemmatimonadaceae; genus JAJKIV01. The sequence continues at coordinate 4,447 of DASUGD010000322.1, forward strand.
CAGCTGCTCGGCGGTTATCGCGGGGTCGCGGTGGTCGATGGCTACGCGGTGTACGAAGTGCTCGCCCGCGCCGGCCCGGATCTGACGCTCGCGCATTGCTGGGCGCACACCAAGCGGAAGTACGACGAGATCGCCGACCACTGGCCGACGGCCTGCGCCGAGATCCAGGCCCTCATCGGCGAGCTCTACGCTGTCGAGCGGCTGGTGCCGCGGCCCTTTCCCGGCAGCGTCGACGTGCAGGCCGAGCGGCATCGGCTGCGGCAGGAGCGGTCCCGCCCGATCCTCGATCGGATCTGGCACTGGGCGACCGTCCAAGTCGGCTTGCCCCGCAGCGACTTTGGCAAAGCCGTCCGCTACATGGTCGAACGCTGGACCGGACTGACGCGCTTTGTCGACGATCCGCGCATCCCCGTCGACAACAATGCGATCGAGCGCGGGCTCCGCGGGCCCGTCGTCGGGCGCAAGAATCACTACGGCTCGAAGTCGCTGCGCGGCACACAGGTCGCCGCGCTCTTCTACACGCTCTGTGAGACGGCGAAACTCGTCGGCGTCGACCCGCACGCGTATCTGCTGGGCGCCGTCGAAGCCGCCATCGCCCAGCCGGGCGCCGTCACCCTTCCCGAGACGCTCGCCGTCGACGCGCCAGCCGCGTAGCACCGCTCGTCACGCGCCGGCGATTGCCTCACGCACGGGGCACGGCGAGGACATACGATCGAGTGCGTCGTAAGTATAGCTAATGGTGCCTTCTGGCGTTGTTTCCGATGTCAGTCGATCGGACAGATCGTACTGACGTGTGATTGTTCCTCCGACCGAGTCATCGACCTGTGTAGGACGGTTCCCGGCGTCGTAG
>DASUGD010000323.1:0-19347 GCA_036274195.1 Gemmatimonadaceae bacterium
TCCAGGAATGGTCCCGTGTAGAGTGCAGCGGCACGCGGCAGGTCCCGCGCGGCAACCGCGTCCTCGAACGTGGCCGCGTCCAGGACCAGCGGGGCGTCGGGGCTGACCCAGACCTCGGCGCCCTGGCTGGCTATCGCGAGACGCCCGAGCTCGCGACGCAGGTGGGACAGGGCGTCGCTGAGCGAGTGCCGCGCTCGGCACTCCTCCTGTTCCCCCCAGAACATCTCCGCGAGCGTCGCGCGGGAGACCGGCCGTTTCGACGTGGCGAGAACGGCGAGGAGGGCGAGCTTGAGCCGCCGCTTGGCCAGCGACTCGGATTCATCTCCCCTCGGCGATAACAACGTGAGTCGGCCGAGGGTGACAAGCGTGAACGTGTCGACCCGTGACGAGCGCACGAGATTGATATCGGTGCAGCGCCGGAAGGCGCGTAGGCTTCAAAGGGACAGGCGTCCTGCATTGAACGCGAGAGCCCATCAGTAGAACGACGTGAAGCCGGCGGGCCTCTCACTGGCCGCGAAAATCCCGCGCGGCGGAGCGCGTCTGAGCTCGCCATCGGGGCACGCACCATGCCCTGCCATGGGCGCTCATTGCAGCCCGGAGGTCATGATGGACAAGAGCAAGCCAGGCGCGCCGCACGAACCCACGCCGCCCGAATCACTGCCGCGCAGGCCTAACGGCGAGCTCGAAGACGATAGCACGCTGGAATCGAACCCGCCCCGCACCACGAAGGGTGGGATGACCGCCCCGAAGTTCGGGTCGGCCGGCAGCGGCGGTGCCGAGCTGGAGCCGGGTCCGGAGAAGGATTAGGGACTGGGGACTGGGGAATGGGGACTCGGCCGGGAAGCTCTTAGCGCCGAGGAGGCTCGCTCTCGAGTAATAGCATGCCGGCCGAGTCCCCAGTCCCTCAGTCCGCAGTCAGTCGGCTCTCAGCGCCACGTTCGCATCGACCCTCGAGGCACGCAGGGCAGGGATCCAGCTCGCCGCCACCGCCACGCCCACGAGCGTCGTCGCGACGATCACGAAGACCCACGGATCCTTCGGCGACACGTTGAACAGCAGCGGCTTGACCCATTTCCCCGCCCACAGCGCTCCCGCCACGCCGATTCCGACCCCGATCGCCGCCAGCCGCAGCCCGTCGGTCACGACGAGCCGCACGACGTCACTCGACTGGGCGCCTAACGCTCGACGGACTCCCAGCTCGTGCGTCCGCTGGGCGACGTTGTAGGCGATCACGCTGTACAGGCCGATCGCGGCAAGCGCGAGCGCCAGCACGCCGAACGCGACGAACATCGTCGCGCCGAGCTGCCACGACCGCGTCTGCGAACCCAGGATCTCTCCGAGGGGCGTGATCGTGATGTACGACGCGCCCGGCATCTCGCGCTGGAGCTGGCGACGCACCCCTTCCTGGAACTTCGTCGCCTCGCCACGCGCCCGAACGAACATGCCGCCGATGTTCGGCTTGAACTGCGCTGACGAGAGGTAGTAGAAGTAGCTCGAGTCCGTGGAGAGGCTCTGTTCCTTGATGTTTTCGGCGATGCCGACCACATAGGTGCACGGCATCGTATCCGCGACGACCTTCATGCACTGACCGATCGGATCCTTCCCGGGCCAGAGCACCTCGCCCATCGCATCACTGACCACCGCGACCTTGGGCGCATGTTCCGTATCCTGATCGCTGATGCCGCGCCCGCGAAGAATGCGTGTGCCGAGGGTCGAGAAGTACTCGGGCGACACGGCATTCAGGTCGAACTGGCCGAGTCGGCTCACGGTATCGATGCCTTCGACGTACAGGCCCATGCTCCACTGGCTCCAGAACGGCATGGTGATCTGGAGACTCGCGTTCTCGACGCCAGGGATGGCCTTCGCGGTCGCGAGCAGTCGCTGGCGGAGCGCGATCGTCGCCAGGCTGTCGAGCTTCTCGCCTCGCATGTTGAGGTTGACGAGCATCACGGGCTCCACGTCGTAGCCCAGTCGTGTGTGCTCGACGTTTCGCAGGCTCCGGACGAACAAGCCGGCGCCGACCAGCAGCACCACCGAGAGCGTCGCCTGCAGCACGAGCAGGCCAATGCGGGTTTTCGATCGATGATACGTGCCTTCGCGGGAACCCGACTTGAGATCGCCGGTGAGGTTCGCGCGCCCGGCCTGCAGCACTGGAGCGAGGCCCGTCAGCAGGCCGACGACGATCGCCGCGCCAGCGGCGAACAGCACCGTACGCGGGTCGCGCAATCCGGCTGGCGCCTCGCTCTTGTCGAGCAGGCCGGCTCGCAACGCGGCGCCGCCCCAGTGGGCGACAATCAGCCCTGTCGCGCCGCCGAGGATGGCTAGCAGCAGGCTTTCCGTGAGCAGCTGAGTGAAGAGGCGCGCGCGGCTCACGCCGAGGGCGAGACGCAGCGCGATCTCGCGCCGCCGCCTGAGTGCGCGCGCCAGCAGCAGATTCGCCACGTTGGCGCAGGCGATGAGGAGCACGATGACCGACACGCCGCCGACCCACGTCGCGACCTTCGCGACGCTCGACGCGTTAGGCCCGCGCTCGTACAGGATCGAACCGATCATGGCGCGAGGGCGCATGAGGCTATCCGGTTCGGTGCCGGGCTGCTCGATGCGCTGCTGTTCGATGCTCTGCCGGAACGCGTTGGTGAGATCGGCGTTCGCGGCGGTTTCCGAGACCCCGGGCTTGCGACGCACCATCGTCGACATCCATCCCCAGCTGTACGTCTCCCACCAGTTCCTCGAGTCCCGCGTGCTGATACCCGTCGTCGGCGCGTACGAGGTCAGCGAGATGTAGGCGGCGGGCGGCTTGTCGGCCCACAGGCCGACGAATCCCGATGGGGACACGCCGATGATCGTGTAGGTCGTCGGGCCGATCTGGATGGGCTTGCCGAGCACGTCGCGCCGGCCACCGTAATTGGCCTGCCACATGGCGTAGCTCAGGACGACGACCGGTGCGGGGTCTCTCGGGTTGTCCTCGGCCTCGGTGAAGTACCGACCGAGCGCCGGCGGTGCGTCGAAGAAACGGAAGAAGCTCGCGCTCACCACACCCACTCGCATCTCGCGAGCCGCCTCGCCCACGCCGATCGCGATGTCGCGCGCGGTGTACCCGGCGACTTCGGAGAAGGAGTGCGTGAGCTTCCTGAAGTCGAGGTACCGCGCGTACTGGCCCGGGTTGTTGATGCGCTCCTTGCCTCGGAACGTCTGCGCAACGTAGAGCCGATGAGCGGTAGCCGGATCCTTCATCAGCGGGGGTGGGCGGAAGAGCAATCGGTCGACGATGCCGAACATGGCGGCATTCGCGCCGATTCCGAGCCCGAGGGTGACGACGACGGCGATGGCAAAGCCCGGCTTCAGGCGCAGGCCGCGCAACGCGTACTTGAGGTCGTGGCGAAGGTTGTCGAAAATCATGACGATAAGACACAGCTGGGTGTGGAAGGGTTGACGCCATCACCCATCAGCCATCAGCCATCAGCCTAAAACCAGGCCTCAATGACACTTCGTCTCGCGTTCGCGGCAACCTGCTCGCTTTCCCTGTCCAGCATTGCCCTCGCCCAGGACCACGTCCAGAGCCGGATCGACTCGGTCGTCAAGGCCGAAATGGCACGCCAGAAGATACCAGGAGTCGGGGTCGCGGTCATCAAAGGCGGCGAGGTCATGCTGGCGAAGGGCTACGGAGAAGCGAACGTCGAGCACCACGTGCCCGTCACCCCGGAGACCGTGTTCGAGTCGGGCTCGGTCGGCAAGCAGTTCACGTCCACGGCGGTGATGCTGCTCGTTCAGGATGGCAGGATCGCGCTCACCGACTCGATCACGAAGTACTTCCCGGACGCGCCGGCGAGCTGGAAGGGGATCACCGTTAGGCATCTCCTGACGCACACGTCAGGGATCCCGGACTACACGACGGACGCCATGGATTACCGGAAGGACTACACGGAAGACGACATCGAGAAGATGGCCTTCGCGCTCACCCCCGAGTTCCCGCCCGGGTCGCGGTGGAACTACAGCAACACCGGGTACGTGCTGCTGGGGATCATCATCCACAAGGCGTCCGGCAAGTTCTACGGCGACGTGCTGCGCGACCGCGTGTTCCAGCCGCTCGGGATGAAATCGGCGCGCGTCATCAGCGAGGCCGACATGGTGCCGCACCGCGCGGCGGGTTATGACCTCGTCAAAGGCGAGTTGAAGAACCAGGAGTGGGTATCGCCAACGCTCAACACGACGGCGGACGGGTCCCTCTACCTGTCGATCCAGGACTACATCGCCTGGGACCGAGGTCTGCGCGCGAAGAAGATTCTCTCGCCGGAAAGCTGGGCGACCGTGTTCACGCCGGTGACGCTGACGAGCGGAAAGCGCTATCCGTACGGGTTTGGGTGGTCGATCGACACCGTTGCGGGAAAGCCTCGCATCCACCACGGCGGCGCGTGGCAGGGGTTCCAGACGTACATCTCTCGCTACATCGGCGACGACATGACGGTCGTCGCGCTCTCCAACCTCGGCCCGTCACAGCCCGGCCTGATCGTCGATGGCATCGCCGGCGTGCTGGATCCAGCCCTCGCCACCAAGCCCCCGAAACCGATCGCCGATCGTGAGCCGAAGGTTCGGGAGAAGCTGGAGACGATTCTGGCGCAGACCCGCGATGGCCGCCTTGCGCCTAACGATTTCGCCTACGTCCGGGCCGGATTCTTCCCGGCCGCCGCCAAGGCGTATCAAGAGATGCTCGCGGGCGTCGGGAAGCCCGACAGCGTGACACTGTTCGAGCGCAACGAGCTGGGCGACGACAGGATCTACGTCTACGAGGTGCGGTACGGCGACAAGGTCTTCCGGGTGACGTTGGGTCTCGCGCCAGACGACAAGGTCTCGGTCTTCTCGCTGCGGAGGAAGTGAGCGTTGCCCTTCGTGACGTGCGGAGGGCGCGCCGACCGGTTCGTCCGAACTGCTGCACTGGCGATCGCCATCGCGACCCCCCTGCGTCCGGTCAGCTTACGGGCGCAGGACGAACCGATCGTCACGACCCGCCACGCCGTAACGATTGGAGCGCGGAGCCTGCGGTACACGGCCCGCGCGGGACGCATCCCGATCCGCGACAACGAGGCGGGCGACGTTCACGCCCAGATGTTCTTCGTGTCGTACACGCTCGATCGTGCGCCCACGGATCCGCCGCGCCCGCTCACGTTCGTGTGGAACGGCGGACCCGGCTCGAACGCCGCGCTCGTTCACCTGATCGGCTTCGGCCCGAAGCGGATTGCGCCCCCACCGGGTGCCAAGCCCGGCGATGGTACCCGATGGGTTATCCAGCCGAATCCCGGTACGTGGCTCGAGACGACGGACCTCGTCTTCGTCGACCCGATCGGCACGGGCTACAGCCGGCCGACGCGCGCCGAGTACGGCCCCGAGTTCTATCAGACTCGCGGTGACGCGGAGTCGGTGGCCGAGTTCATTCGCGTCTACCGTACGCGCTTCGACGCCTTCGATGCGCCGCTGTTCCTCGCCGGCGAGAGCTACGGCGTCACGCGCGCGGCCGGCGTCGCCGCGGCGCTCGAAACCCGCGGCACTGACGTGCGAGGCGTGATCCTGCTCGGCCTGGCATTGCCGCTCGGGTCAGTGTCGCCGGCCATGCGGGCCGCGTTAGGCCTCCCGAGCCTCGCGGTGGCGGCGTTCACGAACGCGAAGCTTGCGCCGGACCTTCAACGCGACCGCGCGGCAACGATGAAGCAGGCCGAGGCATGGGCCACGACGGTCTACGCCGGCGCCCTGGCGCGGCACGACCGTCTCGGCGACGCCGAGCGCGACTCCATCGTGCGCGGCGTCTCGCGCTTCACCGGGCTCGATCCAACCCTGATCGACCGACGCACGCTGACGGTCGATCGCATGCAGCTCGGGAACTACCTGCTGCGAAGCGAGAGGAAATTCATCGGCCAGTACGACTCGCGCATGGTGGGCCCGCTCGACACGACGCAGGGGCCCTACGATCCGACCAGGGATCCGAGTCTCCAGAACCTGCTCGACGACGTGATGGTGCTGCGCTATCTCCGCGACGAGCTCGGGTACCGAAGCGATCTGAGATACCAGGGACCATTCGGTGGTGGATATCCGCCGCCAACCGCGTTCCGCGGCGACTGGATGTCGGTGAAATGGAAGCGCGTGCCCGGCGACTCCGTGGCGGGCGAGCGCGCGCTCGAAGACGCCATGCGGCTCAACCCCGCGTTGCGCGTGCTTTCAGCCTGCGGCATCTACGACCTCGTGTGCGATTACTTCGGCAACATCTGGAGCGCGAGCCATCTCGACGCACCGGCAGCGCGCAACGTGATCGCGTACAGCTACCCTGGCGGCCACGCGATGTACACGGACGCACACGCGCACGTCCAGCTCAAGGCGGACGTGGCCGAGTTCATTCGCAGCGCGGCGGCGCCACCGCCACGGCCGAATTGACGCCTCGTCGCGTTAGGCTCGCCGCGCTGGCCGGGCCGGCATCTACGACGAAGGGGTGTTCGGATGCGCCAGATGCCGCGGATGCGCCGGATCGGTCCCTGAACGGTCTCACGCGGTAGCTCAACGAGCCCGGATCCTGGCCGTCACCTGACCTCGGCGAAGTCATCAATGAGCCTCGTCGGAATTGGGAAGGGCTAGGTCGTGAGCGCGCGACCCCGTGGGGACCGGCGACCGCTCCGACGGCACGTCGTGTTTCTCCTCCTTTTCTTGTTCACGACCTCAGGAAGCCCCTTTTAACGCGGCCTGAGTCCGTCATTCTCTTAACCCGGCTCGTCGCGAGCGGAGGCGCCACGGCCAAGGAGCGATCCGACCCATCCGGGGCATCCGCTGCATCCGAACACCCGTTCGTCTGTGGGGCCGGCCCTCTCGGGTCCGCGCATGAGCAACCGCGAGCCGCCACGATGCCTCACCCAATTCGGCGAAGCGCATTGATAACGAAGGTGAGCGGTAACGTTTTTCCCGGCCGCGCTTGCCTGTCAGCCAGGGAAGGTGGAACAATTCATGAGATGGAGTGATTGGTTTGAACCCCAATTGATCGACGCACCATGCGCCGTGGTGCAAGCCCGAGCCCAGCAGCGAGGAGCAGGACCGTGGGAGAAGTACCGGAGTCGACACCAGCGCGTCCGAATCGGTTTCCCGACGCGGGCGGGTACCCCGACGAGCACGACCGCCACGCGAAACCGCCACGCCAGATCGATTGCTCCGTTGCGCACGCCGAGCGCAAGCCCGGCCAGAAATCGACACGTGCCCGCGCGGCGCAGAGAGCGAAAATGGACGAGTCGGACCACGATCACTGAGCAGCGTCGGGGCGCCTCCGACCTCACCTCGCCGGACGAACGGGCTCGGGGTCTTCGCGTAGCAGCGACGCGATGGTCTCGAGGGCGTTCGCGAGCGCCGGGCGGTTGGGCGCCGCCCCGAGGCTCACGCGAACCGCCCTCACGGGCTGCGTCGAATCGACAGCGAATGCATCGCCGCTCGTGACCAGCACGCCACGCCGGCGAAGCGTATCGACGAAGTCCGACGTGCGCTGCCACTGACGCGGAAGCTCCAGCCAATGATGAAGCGCGTGCGGGGACCCGACGCGCCGCGCCGGCGCCAGCCGTTCGCGAAGCAGGGCCTGGCGCGCCTCGGCTTCGCGGCGCCGGTCCGCAACGATCGCGGTCGTGGCGCCGGACGAGATCCAGCGGGCGGCGATCTCCGTCGTGATCGGAGAGCCGATCCAGCCGGTGGCCTGCATCTGCCGCGAGACCCTCGTGGCGAGGGCGGAGCTGGGCGCGACGACGAACGCCGTCCGGAGCGCCGGAGTCACGGCCTTGGAGAAGCTGCTGACATAGTACGAGAGCTCCGGCACCAGCCCGGCGAGGGGGCGCGGCGCGTTAGGCGCCAGCGGCCCGTAGGTGTCGTCCTCGACGAGCAGAAGGCTGCGGTCGCGAAGGACCGAGGCGATTCGACGCCGCCGGCCTACGGACATGACGCCGGCAGTGGGGTTCTGGAGCGTCGGGGTCGCGAGCAGAACCTTCGGCCGGTGGTTCTTACACGCGTGCAGCAGACCATCGGGTGCGATTCCATCGCCGTCGATCGGAACCCCCACGACCCGAAGCCGGAGCATTCGCGCAGCGGCCAGGAATCCCGGGTAGGTCAGCTCCTCTGTCAGCACCGTGTCCCCGGGCTCGCAGTGCGTCGACAGAATGGCGACGAGGGCCTGCTGGGCCCCACCGCAGACGAGCACCCGCTCGATCGGTGCGGTGACACCTCCTTCAGCGCACCAGACGCGACCCGCCTCGCGATGCTCGCAACTCCCGCCGGCAGGCGCGTAGGCGAGGAGCGGCGCGATCGCGGGCCCTTTCGCGAGCTCGCCGAGCGCATGACGCATCGCGTCGTCGCACACATCGCTCGGCTCCGGCGGCAGGTTGACGGTCAGATCGATCAGCGCGGGCGCGGCTGCCAAGGCAGGGGACCGCGCGCCGCGCACGTAGGTGCCGCGGCCAACGTGTCCGACGACGAGTCCGCGTCGATGCGCCTCCGCGTAGGCGCGCGAGACGGTCGTCACATCGACGCCGAGTGTTGCCGCGAGCGCCCGGTGGGTGGGGAGGCGCGTTCCCGGTGAGAGCCGCCCGGCTTCGGCGTCGGCCGCGATCGCGTCGGCGATGGCGATGTACAGCGGCGCGGTTTCGCCGGCGATTCGCGGGGTCCAGGCCATACATCCTCCCGGGCCGATCCATGCAATCCGTGGCCCATACAACAAAGCGTATACGCCATACAATCTACCAACAATGCATGGATTGTCGAGGTTGATGGCATGCTTGGAATCGCCGCCCGCGGCGTCGCCGGCTCGAGAGGGGCGGATGCCTCAGCGCTCGGTGGCGGCTCGCGCGATCCGCTCGCGAAGCGACGCGTCGGGCATGGGCCCCGACGCGGCCCGCATGTTGTCCAGCAAATGGTCCGGGTTGGACGTGGCTGGAATGGCGCACGTTACCGCCGGGTGTGATACCACGAACTTGAGCAGCAGTTGCGACCACGTCGTGCACCCGAGCTCCGCCGCCCACTCCGGTACGGGCCGCTCACGAAGCGGGCCTAACGCGGCGCCGGCAGCGAGTGGGCGGTTCGCGATCACCGCGACGCCGCGTTCAGCCGCCAGCGGGAGGATCGACTGCTCCGCGGCGCGTTCCGCCACCGAGTAGTTGATCTGCACGAAGTCCAGCGGTGTCTCGCGCAGCACGCGAGCGACATCGGCATGTGCCCGGTCGGAGTAGTGCGTCACTCCGATGTAACGAACCAGGCCTTCCGCCTTCCACCGTCGCAACGTGTCCAGGTGCGTCGACGCGTCAACCAGGTTGTGCACCTGCATCAGATCGACCCGGTCCACGCCCAGCTTTCGCATCGACTCTCGCATCTGCTCGATGCCGCGCTCCCGGCCCTGCGTCCAGACCTTCGTCGCGATGAACATCCGGTCGTGGAGTCCGAGTGACGTCAGGATCTCCCCGGCCACCTCCTCGGCCCACCCGTACATCGGCGACGTGTCGATGACGCGACCGCCCAACGACTCGAATGCCGCGACGCACCGATCGAGCGGCGCTCTGGCCGATGGGCCGTGCCCGACGTCGAAGACGCGCCACGTTCCCATGCCCATGACGGGAATCCGCTCGCCCGACGATGGAATGGAACGGGTGAGTGGGGCGTCAGCGCTGACAGGCATCAGTCGGGATCCGCGGCGTCGCGAGTGAGAGTCGGGGTTGGTACCGCACGGCCAGCGCCGGTATCGTGCCACTGTTCCAATGTCGCACACGGATCGCTTCCCCACGCACCCGCGTGGAAATCGGTGGCCGACGAACTACACGGACGACAAGCTGGAGGAAAAATGACCGAACCGCGTTGGTGGGACCACGCGGCCGGGCATCCGGTAACGGCCGCGGAGGCACGACTCGTCACGCGGCACTGGCTCGCGAGCGTTGCCGCGCGGTTCTTTCACCCGGTCGTGTCCCACGCCAACACCTGAGGTCCAGGATGCTGCTGAACCGCTCTGCACGGTGCACAGGTGCGACCTTGCTGGTCGCGCTGGCGAGCTCGATTCCAACACTGGCGCATGCGCAAGGAGCGGCGGCGCCGAGCCCAATGGCTCCCCGAGCCGACTCGGCACAACGGGCGCGGTCGGCGTTTCGCCTCGCGATGGCGGCGTATGCGCAGCACGACCTGCCGACCGCGCGACGCGAGATGTTGCGCGCCGCCGAGGCGTGGCCGACGCAGCAGGTGTATCTCGAGGCGGCCGCGAAACTCGCCGCGATGATGCGTGACACCGCCGACGCCGCGCGGTGGGTCGACAGGCTTGCGGCGCTCGGGGTCGGAGCGCCAGTGCGGGTCGATACGGTATTCCGCCCTCTGGGCACTGCCGCTGCGTTCGTGGCCGCGGCAGCCCGCCTCGAGGCCGAGACCGCGCCGGTGGTGCGGAGCAGCGTTAGGCTGACCGTCCCCGACACGATGCTGCATCCAGAGGGCATTGCGTTCGATTCGCGCCACGGCCGGTTCTTCCTGGGCAGCGTGAGGCAGCGGCGCGTCGTGGTGGTCGAGCGCGACGGCCGCGTGCATGACTTCGTGCCCGCGCGGTCGGACGGCCTCGCGGGGGTCTTCGGCATGGCGGTCGATGCCGTTCGGCGCGTGCTCTGGGTCGCGACGACCGCGTTGGCGCGCATGGAGGGATTCACGCCGTCAGACAGTGGGCGCGTCGGTGTGTTCGGCTACGACCTCGACACCGGCCGGCGGCTGCGGAGCGCCTGGATGCCGCGCGACTCGTCCGTCGCTCACACGTTCGGTGATGTCGCGGTCGCACCGAACGGCGACGTCTACGTCTCCGACAGCGAGGCTCCGTGGATTCTCCGGCTGGCGAACGGCAGCGACTCACTCGTGCGCTTCGTGACCCACCCGCTGTTTCGGTCGCTGCAGGGGATGGCGATCACGCCGGACGGAGCGACCATGTACGTGGCCGATTACTCCCACGGGCTCCTAGCGGTCTCGCTCGTGTCGCGCGCCGTGACTCCGCTCGCCGCGCCGCAGACGATGATCGCACTGGGCGTCGACGGGTTGTACTGGCATCGCGGAGCGCTCGTGGGCGTGCAGAACGGCGTCATCCCGGCGCGTGTGGTGAGGTTCTGCCTTGACTCGAGCGGTCGGTCCGTTCGACGCCTCGATCTGCTCGATCGCAACCCGGCGATTGCCGACGAGCCGACGCTCGGAGCCGTGGTCGGTGACTCGCTGTTCTACGTCGCGACCAGCGCGTGGGAGAAGTTCGACGACAGCGGAAAACGAATCGCCAACGCGCGACTGCGGCCGGTGAGGGTGTTAGGCGTCGCTCTCGAATCCGACTTGGCGTGTCAATGAGCCGGGAAACGGGACACGGGAAACGGGACACGGGACACGGGACACGGGAAACGGGACACGGGACACGGGAAACGGAGAACCCTCGGGATGCTTCTTGTGGCGAGAAAAGAAGAGCATCCCGGGGGTTTTGATCAGCCAGCGTCAGCCAGCAGCCAGCACGACCAGCCAGCCACCAGCCGCCGTTTGAGCGTTTCCCGTTTCCCGTTTCCCGTTTCCCGGCTGTTCTCGTTTCCCGGCAATTCGTTGTGACGTGCGATTGAACCTGAGGGTATCACGCAATGCCTGACAATCGGAACAGACATTCGTGCTGCCTAACGGGACGCGAGTCGTCCTCGCCTTTTCGCTTTCCATCACGGTCGCGGCGTGCCGGACCGATGCGCCAATCGCCCCGGGGCCGCCCGCGTTGCTCGTGCGCGTGAGCGGCGACGGGCAGAGCGCGCGGCCCGGCGAGCCGCTCTCCCGACCACTCGTGGCGCGTCTCGTCGACGCCGAGGGCCGTCCCGTGCGGCGAGTCGACGTCACGTGGAGCGTGAGCGCGGGCGAGGTGACACCTCGGATCTCTGCGACCGACGCGAACGGCGAAGCGACGGCCATGTGGAAGCTCGGCCCCGAGCCAGGTCCGCAGCGCGCGACCGCGACGGCCGAAGGACTCGACGCCGTGGTGTTCGTCGCCTTCGTCGACCCCGAGCTGCTGCCGGATCGCCTACCGCTCCGCGCGATCGACCTCACCACGTACGACGGTTCGGGGCAGGTCGTGCATCCGGACATCGCGTGGCCAGCGCCGGAAGCTCTCGATGGAAGGCCGCGGCTCGCGATCACTCCGTACCCCTGGGGCAACGCGAACTACGAGAACCCGTCGCTATTCACTGGGGAAGGCATCGATACCTGGATCGTCCCTGACCGCGTCACCAATCCCATCGAGAAGCCCTCCAACGGTTACCTCTCGGACCCGGACATCCTCTGGGCCGCCGAAACGCGAGAGTTCTGGCTCTATTCTCGGCACGTCGACAGCGGCAACGAGATCCTCGTGAGCAGATCGCCGGACGGAGTGCAATGGAGTACCCCACGAGTCGTCCTGCGCGTGCCGAACCACCAGGCGGTTTCGCCGACCGTGGTGCGTCGCTCCGCGACCGACTGGCTCATGTGGACGGTGAATGCCGGCGCCGCAGGGTGCACCAGCTCGAGTACCACCGTGGAGCTGCGACGATCGGCGGACGGTCTGGCGTGGTCCGCGCCGAAAACGGTCACGCTTACTCAGCCCGGCGTCTATCCATGGCACCTCGAGGTGCAGTGGCTTCCGTCGCGACAGGAATACTGGGCGCTCTACAACGGCAAGCTGAATGGCTCGTGCACCACGGACGCGCTGTATCTCGCAACGAGCACGGACGGCGTAATGTGGAAGACATACGCCGCGCCAATTCTGCGTCGAGGTGCGATCCCCGAGCTGGCCGACGTCGTCTATCGAGCGACGTTCTCGTATGACCCGCAGCGCGACGTCGTGTCGCTGTGGCATTCCGGCGCCCGCTACACGAGCCGAGGCTACGAATGGCACGCGGCGTTCGAACGGCGTCCGCGCACCGATCTCTTCGAGGCGGCCGCTCGCCTGCCAGCTGCGGCCGCGCAGCCACCGAACACGCCCCCGCTGACGAACGCCACGGCGCCCTGAGCTTCTCTCGAGACTCCGCGGCCGGATTATTGCCCGTCATATTTGGTTCGGGATCACCAAACTTGACGGGGGGCAGAAATGGCTTCGAAGAAGCAGGGGAACGGTGCGCGTCGGAGCAATGCCGACACGCGTGGCGTCGCGAGGTTGGCGCAGCAGGCGGCGGAAGGAACCCTTCTGTACGAGACGAAGAACCCGCTACCCGGCGAAACGCGGGCGCGGGCGGTCGAGTTGTTGAACCATCGTCTCGCCGACTGTATCGACCTCCAGTCACAGACGAAGCAGGCCCATTGGAACGTGAAGGGCCCGCACTTCATCGGATTGCACAAGCTCTTCGATGAGATCTATGAGGCCACCGAGGAATACGTGGACCTCATCGCCGAACGCGTCGTGCAACTCGGCGGCATCGCCGAGGGAACGGTACGTGTCTGCGCCGAGCGATCCTCGCTCAGCGAGTACCCCCTCGTGCTGTCCTCGGGTGAGGAGCATGTCGCCGCGCTCTCCGACGTGCTGGCGCAGTTCAGCCGCAAGGCGCGTGAGGCGATCGAGGAGCTGGACGCGCTCGAGGATCCGGACAGCATGGACATCCTGACGGATGTTTCGCGCGGCGTGGATAAGTGGCTATGGTTCGTCGAGGCCCACGAGCAGACGCGACCAGTGTCGACAGAAACCGCTCGCTCGCAGCGGTAACATTCGACATTCTTGGAGCCGCAGTCTCACTGACCGTCAAACGGGAGACGCCATGCGCACAGGGCACAGCATCGTCCGGGAAGGCGTGATCGCCGGGGTTCTTGGGGCGACGGCGGTTGCGGTCTGGTTTTTCGTCGTCGATCTCATTGGCGGCCGGCCGCTGTTCACGCCGAACACGCTCGGCGAAGGTCTGCTGAGCATCTTTGGCCGATCGCCTGAGGCGCGCGCGGTGAACATCATCGCGTACACGATCTTCCACTACGCGGCGTTCATCCTCGTCGGGCTGATTGCGGTTGTATTGGTGCACACGGGCGAGCGGATCCCATCGGTGCTCGCCGGGTCGATGATCCTTCTGGTCGCGATCGAGCTGGGGTTCTACGGGCTCGTTGCACTGCTGCAGGAGACGGTGCTCGGCAACTTCGCCTGGTATCAGATCTTAGCAGGTAACCTGCTGGCGGCGATCCTCATGGGGACATACCTCTGGCGCTCGCACCCGGCGATGCGAGACGGGTTGGTGCGAGCGCTGGAGGGTACTGCGGACTAGCGGTCCCTGGCCTAGTTTTCGCTCAGTCCAGCAGAGCCCGCAAGCAAGGAGCAAAGTCATGCGCCGGTTCTGGCGCGTAGTGCCGCTCGTCCACGCAGTGCTGTTAGGGAGTGCGTGTGGTGCGAGCGACAGCCACGCGCCCACGCCCGTCGAATCCGTCGTCGTCACACCGCAGGCGCTCCAGCTGGTCGCCGGCACTGCGGGCGCCCTCATCGCCGAGGTGAAGGACGGCGACGGCAACGTGCTGACCGACCGGCGTCTCGTGTGGGCAACAGCCGATCCGGCCATCGCGACCGTATCCGGCAACGGCGTGGTCACCGGCGTGAGCGCGGGCAGCGTCGACATTGCGGCGACGTCCGAGGGCAAGTCCGCCGTAGCCACGGTCACCGTCGTGCCGGTTCCGCCCCGCGTGTCGAGCGTTCGCATTGCCCCTGACAACGTGGATCTCTACGTCGCCGGAGGCGCTGATCTCGTCGCGACCCCATACGACGGCAACGGCAAGGCGATCGGCGGTCGGAACGCGGTCTGGACGACGAACAACGTGGGCGTCGCGGCGATCTCGCAGACGGGACGCGTGACTGGACTCCTGCCCGGCACCGCAGTCATCACGGCCGTGATCGACGGCGTTGCGGGTTACGCGAACGTCACCGTCCGTGTCGTGCCGGTCGCGAAGGTCACGATCATGCCCGTCGGAGCCTCCGTGGGCGAAGGGAAATCGATAACGCTGGTTGCGCGCGTGACCGATGCGGCGGGCAACGTGCTCACCAACCGCTCGGTGACGTGGTCGAGCAGCAACAACGGCATCGCGACGGTGGATCAATTCGGCGTCGTGCGCGGAGTGCGCAAGGGAACGGTGACCATCACCGCGACGTCGGAAGGAAAGTTCGGGACGGCATCGATTCGCGTGAACTGAGCGCGCTCGAGGCCGGCTGCGTACCGAACGGAACGGTTCGTGCGGGCGTCTGAGCCCATCGAAATTCCGCGAGGTATACGATGGGTCTGCTCGACAACATCTTCGACAAGGACAAGGGCAAGGACGCCGAGAAGAAGAAGGCCGACTTCTCGGACGTCGTGGCCGGTGGGTCATCTACCGCGCCGCGCGCCGACACGCCGGCGGCGGCGCCGGCGCAGGCCACGCCTAACGTCGCCGACACCGAAAAGACGTACACCGTCGTCGCCGGCGACACGCTCTCCAAGATCGCCAAGCGCGAGTACGGCGACGCCTCCAAGTGGCACCGCATCTACGAGGCAAACAAGGACACGATCAAGAACCCGGACCTCATCTATCCGGGGCAGACCTTCAAGATCCCGAACGCCTGAGCGAGGACCGACGACATGGATCTGCATCTTCACGCGCGCTGGACGCGCGGCCTGGCGGTGGCGATGGTGGCGCTCGCAACGGTGAGCGCCTGCTCGAAGGAGAAGAAGGAGTCGGCTGGCGATGTGACCCCGGGGGCGACGGCGACCACGCCAGCCGCGAGTACGGTTTCCGTGACGGACATCGACGTCGGCAAGGCCGCCGCCAACTCACGCGTCACCGACAAGACCGACGAGTTCAAGCCCGCCGACACGGTGTACGCGTCGATCCACACGACCGGCAGCGCCCCGGCGGCGACGGTGATGGCGCGCTGGACGTTCGAGGATGGTCAGGTGGTGCAGGAGTCCAGCCAGTCCATCGCGCCTAACGGCGACGCCTATACCGAGTTCCACATCTCCAAACCGACGGGCCTCCCGAAGGGCAAGTACAAGGTCGAGGTGTTCCTCGACTCGAAGTCGGCGGGGACGAAGGATTTCGAGGTGAAATAGAACTGCTGATACTGAACAGGTAATTGGTTACTGGAATTGGTTATGAGTGAACTTGAACCCTCGGGATGTCTCTCTCAGCGAGATGAGCATCCCGAGGGTTCGATTAACCTGTAACCAATTCAAGTAACCAATTACCAATTCCAGTAACCAATTACCAATCCTAACAGAGAATGACGGCCACCACCGCCGGTACGGTGGGCCTAACGCGCGCCCTCGCCGAGTTCCTGTCCGAAACGGCCTACGGCGATCTCCCGACGGCCGTCGTGGACGAATGCTACCGGGCCACACTCGACTGGCTCGGATCCGCGCTCGCCGGTGCGCTTGAGCCGCCGGCCCGCATCGCGCAGCAAGCGGCACGCGGCCTCGGCGCCGGCGACGAATCCACCGTGATCGGCGCGGGGCGGGGCTCCGCGCCTGTTGCGGCCCTCGCGAATGGCGTCGCGTCGCACATTTTGGAGCTCGACGATGTGCACAAAGGCTCGACGCTTCACGCTGGCGCCCCGGTGATCTCCGCCGCCCTCGCGGTCGCGGAGCGGGAACACGCACCCGGGCGCGCACTCACTCTTGCCATCGCACTCGGCTACGACGCCGCGCTGCGCATCGGGGAAGCGGTCAACCCGAGCCACTATCGCTACTGGCATCCCACCGGCACCGCGGCGACGTTCGGGGCCGCGACGGCTGCCGGATCGATCCTCCGCCTGACGTCGTCACAGATGCTCGACGCCCTCGGCACCGCCGGCACGCAGGCGGCCGGACTCTGGGAGTTCAACGCCGACGGCGCCATGAGCAAGCATCTGCACCCGGGGAAGGCTGCGCTCAATGGCGTTCTCGCCGCGGACCTCGCGCGGCTCGGCTTCACGGGCGCGACGCGCATCCTCGAGGGAGAACGAGGGTTCTTTCGCGCCACTTCCGCCGGGTTCGACCCGTCCCGCGTGACAGATCGACTCGGAGCGCAATGGAAGATCACGGAGAACTGCTACAAGCTCCATTCGTGCTGCGCGCACACGCACACGGCCATCGATGTCGCGCTCGCCATTCGGGCGCGACGCCGATGGACGCCGCGCGAGGCCCTCGACGCCATTGCGAGCGTCGACCTCGAGACGTACGGGGCGGGGTACGACATTGTGAACGACCCCGACCCGTCCACGCCGTATCGCGCGAAGTTCAGCATCGCCTACTGCACGGCGGCGGCGCTGCTCGAGGGGCAGGTCGGGCTGGAGCAGTTCTCCCCCGATCGATTCGCGGACGACGGGGTCGCGGAACCGGCGATCGCTGCGCTGTTGCCGCGTGTCCGCGCGACTGTCCGCGATGACCTCACCGCCGCGTACCCGGCGCGGTGGCCGACGAACGTGGTCGTGACGCTGCGCGACGGCAGCGTGGAGAGAGGCATGAACGACTTCCCACGCGGCAACCCGGAACACCCCGTTTC
Source organism: Gemmatimonadaceae bacterium (assembly GCA_036274195.1). Taxonomy (GTDB): domain Bacteria; phylum Gemmatimonadota; class Gemmatimonadetes; order Gemmatimonadales; family Gemmatimonadaceae; genus JAJKIV01. The sequence continues at coordinate 17,485 of DASUGD010000323.1, forward strand.
GACCGACGCGTTGGAGGAGAAGTTCGTTAGGCTGGTCGCCCCGCGGTACGACAAGGCGTTCGCGCGAAGGGCGCTCGACACGGTCCGTTCGCTCGGGGCGTGCGCCGATGTGGCGGCAGCGTTCCATGGACTTGGATGACTGACATCAATCCGCGTGCACGCTTGCACGCCGAGTATCGCGAATCGGTTCGCGATCTCTGTCGTGGGTTCGGGAGCGACTACTGGCAACAGGTCGAGGCGGACGGCGCCTATCCCGAGGCCTTCGTCAAGGCGCTCACCGATGCGGGATGGCTCTCGGTTCTCATCCCCACGGAGTACGGCGGGGGAGGTCTCGGCGTCACCGAAGCCTCGGTGATTCTCGAGGAGATCAACCGCTCCGGGGCGAACTCCGGCGCGTGCCACGCGCAGATGTACATCATGGGCACGCTCCTCCGGCACGGATCCGCGGCACAGAAGGCGCGCTATCTCCCTCGGATCGCATCGGGGGAGCTGCGGCTCCAATCATTCGCGGTCACGGAGCCGACGACTGGCACCGACACGACGCGCATCAGGACCTTCGCCCGCCGGCAGGGCGATCGGTACGTCGTGAGTGGTCAGAAGGTCTGGATCTCGCGAGTGCAGCACTCCGATCTCATGCTGCTGCTGGCGCGAACCACGCCCCTGCCTAGCGTCGCGAAGAAGTCGGAGGGGCTGTCGGTCTTTCTCGTCGAGCTGAACGGCGCTCAGCGAGGCATGTCGGTGCGGCCCATCCGAAACATGGTCGGCCACGAGACGAACGAGATCTTCTTCGATGACTTCGAGGTTCCGGCCGAAAACCTGATCGGCGAGGAAGGGAAGGGGTTCCGCTACATTCTCGATGGCATGAACGCGGAGCGCGTCCTCATCGCGGCCGAATGCATCGGCGATGGGTACTGGTTCATCGACCGTGCGCGAGCGTATGCGTCGTCGCGCAACGTGTTCGATCGGCCGATCGGCAAGAACCAGGGTATTCAGTTCCCGATCGCCACGGCCTACGCGCACGTGCGCGCCGCGGATCTCATGCGGTACGAGGCGGCACGTCTGTTCGATGCCGGGCAGCCCTGTGGCGGGGAGGCGAACATGGCGAAGATGCTCGCGGCCGACGCATCGTGGGAAGCGGCGAACGTGTGCCTGCAGACTCACGGCGGCTTCGGGTTCGCGGCCGAGTACGACATCGAGCGCAAGTTCCGCGAGACGCGACTCTATCAGGTTGCGCCGATCTCGACGAACCTGATCCTCTCGTACGTCGCCGAGCATATCCTCGGACTTCCGAGGTCGTTCTGAGCACGCCGAATTCGGACCATCCTCCGTTGCCGTTGGCGGGGCTTCGCGTCGTGGCGCTCGAGCAGGCGGTCGCCGGCCCATTCGCCTCGCGTCAGCTCGGCGACATGGGCGCCGACGTCATCAAGATCGAGCGGCCTGACGGCGGTGACTCCGCTCGCGGTTTCGACGGCGCCGTGAACGGCGTGTCCGCGTACTTCGCGTGGCTCAACCGCGGGAAGCGGAGCGTAGTGCTCGACCTCAAGCGCGAGCGTGACCGCGAGATCTGCGCGTCGCTGTTGGCGCGCGCCGACGCATTCGTGCACAACCTCGCGCCCGGTGCCGTCGAACGTCTTGGCTTCGGTTACGACAGCCTCGCGCGCGGCAACCCCCGTCTCGTCTGGTGCGGGATCTCGGGGTACGGCCCCGATGGCCCGCTTCGCAACAAGAAAGCGTACGACATGCTCGTGCAGGCCGAGTCGGGCGTCGTGTCCGTTACCGGGAGTGCCGACGCGCCGGCCAAGGTCGGCGTATCGATCGCCGACATCGCGTCGGGGATGTACGCCTACTCATCGATTCTTGCCG
>DASUGD010000324.1:0-56133 GCA_036274195.1 Gemmatimonadaceae bacterium
CTACGTCGTCCGCATGCCCAAGGCCTATCCCGTCTACGACGACCACTACGAAGCGAACGTCAACACGATGCGCAAGTGGCTCGACGCCAATGTGCCCAACGTATTCCCGTGCGGCCGGAACGGCATGCACAAGTACAACAACCAGGATCACTCGATGTACACGGCGATGCTGACGGCCGAGAACATCGCGCGCGGCACGAAGCACGACGTGTGGAGTGTGAACGTCGAAGCGGAGTACCACGAGGAGGCCGCGAAGCCGGACCTCGAGCCGCGTCGCGGTACGCGCGGGACGGGTCGTGACGCTCCGGTCATCCCGCGGGCCCACTACGGCCCCGAGCATCCCGTCAATAAGCCGACGGGAACAGCCTGACGGGGGGATGGGGGATGGGGGATGAGGGATCAGGGTAAGAGGCGGGAAACCCTCGGGACGCTCGGCTCGTGCAGAGCGGCATCCCGAGGGTTCACGCTTTTTCCCTCTTCCCCCGTCCCTCATCCCCCATCCCTGTTTCTCGCCACCACGCTGATCGCGCCGCTGTTCTCGAGCACGGCGAACTGCACGTCGTCGAGGCACCCGCAGCCGGCCTGGCGCAACGCCGAGTTCAGCTCGTGCCGCGTGATGTTGGCTCGCTTCAACATCGTCTCGTAGAGCTTCCCGTTGTGGATCAACACGACCGGGTGCCCTTCGATGAGCGCCTCCGCCCTCTTGCTCCGCGCCGTCACGAACCCGACGGCCGAGTTGAGCGCGAAGAGGGTGCTCGCCGACACGAGGCCGCCAATGACCGAATTGTCGCCGCCGTTCATCGCGTTCTGCACGGCGTTCGACAGCACGAGAATCAGCACGAGGTCGAACGGAGCCAGCTGCCCGATCTGCCGCTTGCCCATGAGGCGAAGCACGATGAGCAAGAACCCGTAGACGATTGCGGAGCGGACGACGATCTGCTCGAGTACCAGACGGCCCGGATACCACATGGCATCCTCATCTCATTGAGGTGGCCAACAAGCGGAGCGACGGACGGGACAACAACGGACCTACCGACTACCGCCCACGGCTGTTTGTCGGTTGTGGCAACACACGACGCGAAACGGCAAACGGGACACGGGACACGGGAAACGGCAAACGGGACACGGGACACGGCAAACGGGACACGGGAAACGGAGAAGCCTCGGGACGCCCACTTCCCGACAGCCAGCGTCAGCCAGCAGCCAGCACGAGCAGCCAGCCACCAGCCGCTGTTTGACCGTTTCCCGTTTCCCGTGTCCCGTGTCCCGTTTCCCGGCAGTTATCAGTCGCCAGTTGACAATGCATGTTATAACACATACTATTCTCCCATGCCCAGTCGCCTCCAAGTCGAGATCAAGCAGACCAAGCCGTTCGCCAGTATCGAACAGGAGGCGATACTGGGCCTGCTGCGCACCGCCGCGATCGTGGACCACTCGATCGACGAGGCGCTTCGGCCGTTCGGGTTGACCGCAACCCAGTTCAACGTCCTTCGCATTCTCAACGGCGCGGGTCCGGAGGGGCTGTGCGGCCGAGAGGTCGGCGAGCGCATGCTCAACCGCGTTCCCGATGTCCCTCGGTTGCTCGAGCGCCTCGAAAAGGCCGATCTCGTCTCGAGGGTTCGCGACCGCGAAGATCGGCGTCATGTAGCCACGCGCATCACCGCGAAGGGCAGCCAGCTCCTCGAGGAGATCAGCCACATCGCCATGCCGGCGGAGGAGTGGTTCAAGCGGCTCGGGCGTGAACAGCTCAAGGCGCTGATCGAAACGCTGGACGTGATTCGACAGGGCTGACCCCCTTTTTTACATAGATACGTGTTATAACTGCCACTGTTATCACTTCTACAACGAGCACCATCCATGTCAGACACTCTCTCTGTTCCCATGCAGCTCACCGCCATCTCCGCAGGGCTCCTGGTCCTCCGGCTCGTCATCGGGCTCTCCATGGCGGCGCACGCGTCGCAGAAGCTGTTCGGCTGGTTCGGCGGCCACGGGCTCGCTGGAACCAGCGGGTTCCTCGAGACGCTTGGCTTCCGGCCGGGGCGGGTCTTCGCGCTCGCGGCAGGCGGTACGGAACTCGTCAGTGGGCTGCTCATCGCGTTAGGCTTCCTCGGCCCCATCGGCTCGGCGCTCATGCTCTCGGTCATGATCGTCGCCGCACTGACGGTTCACTGGAAGAACGGGTTCTTCGCGTCGGCCGGTGGCATCGAGCTGACGGTTCTCTTCTCGGTCGCAGCGATTGCCCTGGCGTTCACCGGGTTCGGCCAGTTCTCGCTCGACGCACTGACGGGGCTGAACACGTTCTTCACGCCCACCGACGCGGTCGCGGCACTTGCGCTCGGCGTCGTCGGCGCGATCGGCAACCTCTCGCTCCGCCGTCAGCAGACGGCAAACCCAACGCCAGTGTCGGACTGAGCGAGTCGAGGCGCCAAACAGCAGTACCACGTGGGCCAGTGATCGGTCATTCGTTATCAGGCATCAGGTCCCGTTTCCTCGGGTGTCCGTGGCGGGAATCCGCCACGGTGCCCGGTGGAACCTGATGCCTGATGTCTGACTACTGACCGACTGGCCCACTTGGTACTGCTGTTTGATCCGCCTTTCGATCTGCTGCCTTCTGCGCCGGGCTGTTTCCATTGATCGGGACGCGTCGCATCTTCCGCAGGTTGCGAAACGATGTTCCCACTACCAGCCGCGCGTATGACACTCCTTCGGCAGATCCCTCGACCACGCTCCCTCGCGCTCTCACTGGCTGCCGCGACGACACTCGCCAGCTCGGCTCTCGCGCAGCGAACGGCGCTCGATCAGCGCATCCAGCGCATCCTCGACCGGCCCGAGTTCGCGCATGCGATCTGGGGGATTCAACTCACGTCCCTCGACTCCAACCGTGTCGTCTACGCGCTCAACGAGAACAAGCTGTTCACTCCGGGGTCGACGACGAAGCTCGTCACCGAGGGAACAGCGATGGGCGTCCTCGGCGCCGACTATCGATTCACGACCCGCGTCTACCGGACGGGGCCCGTGACTGGGGGAGTGCTCAAAGGCGACCTCGTCCTCGTGGCCAGCGGAGATCCGAACCTCTCCAATCGGCTCAAGCCGGACGGGACGCTCGCGTTCGAGAACGAAGACCATTCGTATGACGCAGACCCGAGCACGCGCGCGGTTCCGGGCGATCCGCTGCAGGTGCTGAAGGATCTTGCGAAGAAGGTGAAAGCTGCGGGCATCAACACCGTGAGCGGATCAGTGATCGTCGACGCGTCGCTCTATCCCGAGGGCGATCGGGAGCTCGGCACCGGCGTGGTCATCTCGCCAATCATCGTGAACGACAACCTCGTCGATGTCACCATCGGACCAGGATCCGCCGAAGGCGCCGCGGCATCGCTCAAGGTGTCCCCGTCAACGGCCTATGTGCGCTTCGTCAACAAGGTAGTGACCGCCGCGGCAGGAACGCGGCCATCGGTACGGTGGACATCCGATTCGCTCGAGGCTGATGGAAGCCGCGTCGTCGTGGCGACCGGCGTGTTCCCCCGCGGGACGCAGCCCATTCTCTACAGCTATGCCGTCGCGGAACCGAGCCGCTACGCGGAAGTCACGTTCGCGGAAGCGCTGCGTGGGGCGGGCGTGGCGGCCAGGCCCCGACCGTACGCCACGAAGCCGGCCATCGCGCGACTGAAATCCTCGTACGTGTCTGCGAACGCGGTGGCGGAGCACCAGTCTGCCCCGTTAGGCGAGGAGGTCAAGGTCACGCTCAAGGTGAGCCAGAACCTTCACGCGAGCGCGACGCCGTTCCTCCTCGGCGCGCTCAAAGGCAAGGACAGCTCGTCCACCGGATTCGATGTGGAGCGGGAGTTCCTCACGAGCCTCGGGCTCGATCTGTCCGGTGCCCAGCAGGCCGACGGGGCCGGCGGCGACGCCCACTTCACGCCGTCCTTCATGGTGAGCTACCTCTCGGCGATGGCGAAGCGCCCGGACTACCCGACCTTTCAGAAGGCGCTTCCGGTACTTGGCCGCGATGGCACGCTGTGGAACATCCAGACGGAGTCGCCTGCCGCCGGCCACGTCTTCGCGAAGACCGGAACGTTCGCGGTCGATGATCCGCTCAACCGGCGGATGCTCGTCACCGGAAAGGGGCTCGCCGGCTATCTGACGACGGCGCAGGGCGAGCGATGCGCGTTCGCGATCTACGTCAACAACGTCTCGGTGTCGACGGCCCCTGATGAGATCACGCGAGTCGTGGGGCAGGCGTTGGGTGAGGTCGCGGCGGCCATGTACGAGGGACGTTAGGCACGCGGGATTGCGGCGCGGGGCCGGGCTGATGCCGCGGGCGAGTTGGCGTGCCCGCCTCGCGCGCACGGCACTCGTCGCGGGCGGACTCCTCATGTGCGGGCGCTTGCTCGCCGCTCGCGACGAACCTCCGCACCAACCGATGGTGGCCGAGTGCCCGGACGCGGACACCACGGCGCTCACCGTCGTGCTCAATTGCATGTCGCTCGTTCCGTCTCCCGATTTCCCGGAGGCGCGCGGAACGATTCGGCTGCAGCCCGTGCCCAGTCCATTTGGTGTCGCCGTGCACGCCGACGGAACGCCACGCCATCGGCTGGTCGCTACCTTTGGCGGGCTTCCGCGTGCGCGGTCGTTAGGGCCTGACACCGTATTCGTGGCCTGGGCAACCACGTTGTCGCTCGACAGCGTGGTCAAGCTTGGCACCGTCCGGAGCGGGACACTCGATCTGGGCGAGATTTCCTTGCCGCAGTTTCGCATCCTCGTGAGCGCCGAGCGCTCACCGGCCGTGCGCGAGCGCGCCGGAAAGCTGATCCTGCGCGGGACGTCACCGAGCGCCCGGCTCATGGCGCATCGCGACGTGGTGCAGCCGTCGGCGCCGGGCGCGCTCCGCGACGACGCATTACCTGCCGCCGCGCACATGCCGGCCACCCACCATACGCCTAACGCTTCCGACGCGTGGCACATGCCGCCCCTGCCCGCGGGCTCGACGCCGAGCGGCATGATGGGCATGGCCCACCTGGTTCCGAGCGTCGCTCCGATCCTCGTCGTGCCGGGAGACGCTGCTGGTATCCCGGCGTCGCGGCCACGCGAGGTCGTGCATCTCGAGGATGGCGATACGCTTCGGCTGGAGTCCGGGCTCGTCCGGCGAACGATCCGGGGAAGGGTGGTCGTGATGTACGGTTTCAACGGTCAGCATCCCGGGCCGCTCATCGACGTTCGCAAGGGCGCGAAGGTGGTCGTGCGGTTCCACAACGGGATCGATCAGCCGAGCGCCGTTCACTGGCACGGCGTCAGGCTCGACAATCGGTTCGATGGCGTGCCCGGCATCACGCAGGACGCGGTCGCTCCGGGCGGCACGTTCACGTACGTCGTGCGGTTCCCCGACTCGGGGATCTACTGGTATCACCCGCACGTGCGCGAGGACATCCAGCAGGACCTCGGGCTCTACGGCAACATCATGGTGCGCTCGACTTCGCCGGGCTATCTGGCGCCGGTGAACCGCGAGCAGGTGCTCATGCTCGATGACCTGCTCATGGATGATGATGGCCTGACACCCTGGGGCGCGTCGTCGCCGACGCATGCGTTGATGGGGCGATTCGGCAACGTCATGCTCGTGAACGGTGAGCCGCGGTACGATCTCGACGTGGAGCGCGGTGAGATCGTACGGTTCTACCTGACGAACGCGTCGAATGCGCGGCTCTTCAACCTCTCGTTTCCCGGCGCACGCATGAAGGTCGTGGCGAGCGACGTGGGCAAGTTCGAGCGGGAGGCGTGGGTCTCGAGCGTGGTGCTCGCACCTGCCGAGCGCTATGTGGTGGACGTCGAGTTCTCGCGACCCGGCAGCACGGTGCTGGTGAACCGGATCCAGGCGCTCGACCACATGTTCGGCACGTTCTCGCCGGAGGCCGACACGCTTGGCGTCGTGCGGGTGAGCGACGTGCCCGCATCGCCAAGGTACGGGGCGGAGTTCGGGAGGCTTCGTCGCAACGGCGATGTGGCTGCCGAGCTCGCGCCGTATCGGTCGCTGTTCGATGCGCCCCCGTCGCACTCGCTCGTGCTCACCATGCGTACGCACGGGTTGCCGGCCGCCGTCTCGAACATGCTGATCGGGATCAACGCACCGGTCGAGTGGAACGACGGCATGGCGATGATGAACTGGGTCGCGACTGGCAACGAGGTGAGTTGGGTGCTTCGCGATCCGGACACGGGGAAGGAGAACATGGATATCGACTGGCGCTTTCGTGTCGGGCAGGTCGCGAAGATCCGCCTGTTCAACGATCCCTCGTCGAGTCACGCCATGGATCATCCCCTGCACCTTCACGGGCAGCGCTTTCTCGTCGTGAGTCGCGACGGCGTCCCCGCGACGAATCTGGTATGGAAGGATACGGCGATCATCCCGACCGGTGAGACGGTGGACCTGCTGGTGGACATGGCGAATCCGGGCCGGTGGATGATACACTGCCACATCGCCGAGCATCTCGGTGCCGGCATGATGGGCGTCTTTACGGTTGATCCATAGTCGGAGCACACATGCACCCAGCCACTCGTTTTCTCACGGCGTTCATCCTCGCGGCTGCACCGTTAGGCGCTCAGGCGCGCGAGCTCGCCCCGGCGCTCAAACCGTACGTGACCGTCAACGAGCCCGTGGTCGCGCTCACGAACGCGCGGGTCATCGATGGCACCGGCGCGCCGGTCAAAGACGGACAGACGATCGTCATCCGCGGTGAGAAGATCGCGGCCGTTGGGCCCGCGGCCTCCGTGACCGTGCCCGCCGGCGCGCGCACGATCGACCTCGCGGGCAAGACGGTGATCCCGGGAATCATCGGGCTGCACGACCACATGTACTACGGCGGCATGAAGTTCATGGGGTCGAGCTACCCGCGACTCTTCCTGTCGGCAGGCGTGACAACCATCCGTACGACGGGCAGCGTCGACGCCTATCAGGAGCTCAACCTCAAGCGACTGTCGGATTCGCTGAAGATCGCCTCGCCGACGATCGTCGTGACCGGCCCGTACCTGCAGGGCGCCGGATCGGGGTTCGTGACAATGCCGGCGCTCTCTGGCCCGGAGTCGGCGCGCCGCATGGTGCGCTACTGGGCGGAGGAGGGGGTCACGTGGTTCAAGGCGTACACGCAGATCTCGCGCGCGGAGCTTGGCGCCGCGATCGACGAGGCGCACAAGCACGGCGTGAAGGTGACCGCGCACCTGTGCTCCGTGGGCTTCCGGGAAGCGGTGGCGTTAGGCATCGACGCGCTCGAGCACGGGATGCTGACGAATACCGAGTGGTACGCGGGCAAGAAGCCCGACCAGTGCCCGCAGGCGTCCACCGGTGAGATGTACGGCGCACTCGACATCAATAGCCCCGAGGTGCAGCAGACCATTCAGGACATGGTGAAGCACAAGGTGGCGATGACCTCGACGCTCGACGTGTTCGAGCTCTCGAGCCCGAGCCGCATCCCCGTGGACCAGCGCGTGCTCGACGCCCTGTATCCCGACATGGCGAAGCAGGTCTCGGCCTACTACGAGAAGGGCAAGACGGCGAACGACTCCGTGGAGATCGCTGCCTTCAAGAAGTCGATGGCCTTCGAGCGCGCCTTCGTCAAGGCGGGTGGCTTGTTAGGCGCCGGCTCCGATCCCTGCTGCCTGAGCTCGATCGCGGGGTACGGCGATCAGCGCAACTACGAGCTGCTCATCGAGGCGGGGTTCACGCCGGAGCAGGCGGTGCAGATCATGACATCGAACGGCGCGAAGATCCTTGGCTTCGACAAGTGGGTCGGCACGGTCGCGCCGGGAATGCAGGCCGACCTGGTGGTCATCGCCGGTGACCCGGTTCGGACGCCGCACGACATTCAGAACGTGGAGACGGTCTTTCGCCGCGGCCTCGGCTACGACTCGGCCAAGCTGCGAGACTCGATCAAGGGTCTGGTCGGGCTGCGCTGAGTGCAGTCGTCATTCCGAGCGCGGGTGCCCGCGAAGCGGGCAGGTCAGGAATCGCGGTCTTCCCGGTAGAGGGGAGAGCTCTCGGTCGGGACGATCGGTCATCTCGTGCCTGCCCGTCCCTCCGTTCTGGATGCCGGAGCGGCATAGTCAAAGCGTCCGAACAGAGCCCCTCTCCCGGGACGACGGCGATTCCTCGCCTCCGCGCCTGCGGCGCTGCGCTCGGAATGACAACCTACTGCCGTGCTTTCCCCAACACAGCCAGAATTCGCGCCTGCAGCGAATCCGGCAGCTCGATCTGACGGAGCTTCTCGCGGACGCCGCGGAGGACGCTCGCCTCGAAGTTGAACTCACGCGCACACCCGGCGCAGATCTCGAGGTGCTCGTGCACGAGCGTCATCTCGTCGGCCGACAGCTCGCGGTCCAGGTAGTCATCGAGGCGGCGGAACGCCTCCTCGCAGGTATAGCGGTTGAGGTGCGTCATGCGTCGCCCTCCCGCTGCGTCAGCTCCGTCACGACGCCCGACTCCTCTGCCAGGAACCAGAGCGCCTTCTGCAGCATCTTGCGCCCCCGATGCAGGCGCGAGCGCACCGTACCGACAGGAACCTCCAGGACATCCGCGATCTCATGATAGGCGAACTCCTCCATGAAGTAGAGCGTGCAGACCACGCCGTACTCCTCCGGCAACTGGGCGATCGCCTCTGAAACACGCTCGGTGCCAAGGCGATCGATGAGAGCTCGCGCCGGGTCCTCCCCCTGCCACGGGAGCCCGTGCTCCGCCGAGCGCGCGTAGAGGTAGAGGTCCGGAGTGTCATCGAAATCGATGGTGTTGGGTCGCCGCTGCCGGCGACGGTGATTGGCCCAGAAACATCGCGTGAGAATCCGAAAGATCCACGCCTTGAAGTTCGTGCCGGCTTCGAACGTCGCCGACGCCCGGAACGCGCGAAGTGCGGCGTCCTGCACGAGGTCCTCGGCGTCTGCCCGGTTCCGCGTCAGCCGCAGCGCGTACGCGAACGCCGACGGCAAGACCTCGACGAGCAGCACCTGAAACTCATCTGCACCGAGCGGCGCGGCCGCTTGCGCAGTCGCGGCCTGTCCGGTGAGACGATCGTCCAGCAGGTTGTCTGACTCGGTGGGCATGTCGTCCACAGTACGGCGTAGGGCGATCAGGCGACAAGGATTCGACCGGCTGTAATGCCGGGACGGCAGAAAGAGTTCCAAGGGTAGGCGGCTGGCGCAGCTGGCCCACGCGAGGTCGACCGTCGGGGCCGCCGCGTACACGAGTCAGACCGCCGGCGCTGCCAGGGCGACGACGTATCGCCCCTCGGCATCGCTGTTCCACGTACGCAGAGCGAGGCCGACGCCGGTGAGCATGGCCGCAACGCGATTCCGCTCGAGCACGCACCTCACGGACGTCCGGATCGATTCCCCTTTCCGCAGCCGAACCGCGCCAACACCCGGCACCTCGACCTCGTGCGCCCGGCGCGCGACCAGGTGGGTCTCGCTCCGGCTGTTTTCCGCGTCGACGGTTGTTCTGAACTCGAAGTGCGAGAGGTCGAAGGCGCCGCCGACCGCGGCGTTGACCGCACCGAGAGCGCCGAGATGGCGCCACGCGGAGATATCGTATTCCTCGTCGGAGAGCGTGTGTGCGCCGGCGCCGTGCCGGCCCTCGAGGCCGAGGACCAGACTGTCGCCCGGAGTCATCGTCGTGCGCAGAACTCGAAGGAGTCTGACCGAGCCGACGGCCGTGGTCGCGCCGAGCACGTTGCCGAGACACAGGTAGACGCGGGGGCGCGGAAATCTGTCAGGCAGCGGCAGCTCGATCGTGCAGTCACAGACGACGGCAGCTGAGGACTCACAGTGACTGTTCGACGCGATCCGCTCGACCATCTCGGCAGCGAGCTTCGAGTCCAGCTCGGCCGCGCCGATCGATGTGACGGAGCCACGCTGGCAGAGCGCGTCGGCCAACGTGACGTTGACGTTGGACGCACTCGGTTGGACGCATACGACGCCGCGCGGACGGGCGTCAGGCAGCTGGTCGCGCAACAGCGCGAGACCGAGCTCTCGTTCCAGCGATTCGTTCTCGTGCGTCGGGAGTGGACGGCCATCGCGGAGCGCGTCGGCGTCGACCGCCGCAAGCCACCGCGGGGGTAGCTCCTTTTGGCGGCGGCCAAGCGCGTCGCGCAGCTCACCCGCGATCTCGGGCGGGAGGGCGCTTCGTTCGGATCCGAGCGCGAAAGAAGTTGCCATGGTGCGGCCCCGTTAGGCGCAGAGACCAGAACCGGCGGTAGCCGGTTCCGGTCGAGTGAAGATAGAGTTACCTGGCTGCGGCGGTCGCCATGCTCGGCCTGACCGAGACGCGAACGACCTCACGTACCGACGGATACTGGAACTGATCCTTCACCAGCGTGACTTTGCCGTGCTCGGCCGGGCCTGTGTTCGGCGCTGCCTGACGCGGCGCCTGGTCCGGTCCAAGGCCAGGCTCCTCGTTGACTTCCGTGCCGGCATCCCACAGCTGCAGGCTCGACGTGACGTCGGTCGTGAGCGGCTTGCCCTTGGCGTCGAAGAGCGCGATGGCTTCGGGCCCCGGCGCGTAGAACAGGTCGTTCGACTGCCCGAACATCATGGCGAGCGTTAGGCGCTGGCCGGGCGCCGCCGAGATCGTGAACTCGTAGGCCTTGCCCGGCGTGATCGGGCCGGGGCCCTTGTCGCCCGAGGGCACGGTGACGACGCCCGAGTGCACCACGCTCTTGAGATTCTGCACGATGTAGTCGGCGAGGACGCCGGGGTTACCATCCTCGGCGAGGCGCTCGAGCCCCTGGCCGCGGTCGGGTTGACCGGGCGTGAAGAGCGGGTTGCCTTCGTCAGTGATCGTCCAGAGGAGCGGGGCCGTCGGCGCGGGCGCCGTCGTCCCGTTGGACAGCTTGAGGGTCTTGGGCGTCGAGACGTTCTCGACGCGGATGGTGAAGGTGACTTCGCGGCCGGCGCCGTACTGTGCGGCCGCCGCGGCCGGAGCGAGCGAAACGGCGGCAAGCGCGATCTGGGCGAAGCGAGAGGGGAACATGATTGGTGACTGGTTATTGGTTACGGGATGTCAGCTCTTGGCAAGCGGAGCGCTGCCGAAGTTCACGCCGAATCGTTTGCACCAGATCGTGACAGTGCGGTACTTCTCGAGATCGACCGTCGACGGGATGTCGTAATTCTGATCGCCGATGTTGCCCTTCATCGGGCCGAGCTCGACGTGGTCCACGCTCTTGACCGTGGAGTTGTCCTGGACATCAGCCGCGGCGACGAGGTAGACGCGCACGTCGGGTCCGTTCGACGTCGCGAAGTTCGTGAGTCTGAGCACCCGATGGCCTCCACCGATGTCGATCACGGCAGCCGTCCCGCGCGTGTCGTGCGCGTTGCTGTGGAAGCTGCCCATCGCGAGCGCGGCCGGGGCAGCCGCAGCTGCCGGCGCGGATCCCGCCGTGGTGGCGACGGCGGCGAGCGATTCGTTGACGGTCTTGTTCACGAACAGCCGCTCGGGGCGGAAGGCATACCAACCGCCGACGACGGCAACGATGGCGAGTCCGATGATGGCATTGCGTTTACGCATGGTACTTCTCCTGAAGTTCCTGTGGCGTTAGGATGAGGGAAGCGGGAAGAGGGATGCGGGATGAGGGTTAACAGCGGAAACCCTCGGGATGCATCTCGCCGTGGGATGGGCATTCCGAGGGTTCTCGCTTTCTCCCCTCATCCCTCATCCCGCATCCCCCATCCCTCTCGTGGTGTCTTCGCCGGCTATAAGCGCGCCGCGGCCGAGATGGTTCCAACATCGCTGGCCGGCTCTTCGCGCATGAGCGCCAACGTTTCGCGACGCGAGATGACCGGGGCGCGCCGGGTGCCGAACTGCACGAGATCCTTCGCGAACAGCATGTCGAGCGTCCAATCCAGCGCGACGCGGACCTTCTTCTCCAGGCGAGGCAGCTTCGCGAGATAGATCGTGCGCCAGAGCCACCAGGCGACGAAACCGGAGAACTTGACTCCGAGCACGTTCGCAACGCCTGTGCGGCGGCCGATCGCGGCGAGCAGCCCTATGGTCGAGAAGGAGAAGGCCGTCTTCGGTTTGCCGAGGAGCTCGGCCGCGATGTTCCTGGCGACACATGTCCCCTCGCGCAGTGCGTGCTGCGCGGTGGGCGGATAGGTCTCGCCCGTCGCCGGATCGGTGATGCTCGCGCAATCGCCAACGGCCCAGACGTTAGGCACGTCGGGCGACTGCAGGAACTCGTTGACCACCAACCGGCCGCGAGCTCGCTGACACGGGATGCAATCGAGCAGCGGGTTGGCGGAGATGCCTGCCGTCCAGACGACCGTTCGGGCGTCGATCTCCATGCCGTTGCTGAGGACGGTCCGAGTTCCGCTGATACCGCTCACTCGCGTGTTCAACAGGACCTCGACACCCCGTTCCGTCAGGCGGGCGTGCGTATACCGTCCCAACTCCTCGCCGAGCTCCGGCAACAGGTACGGCCCGGGATGGACGACGGCGACGCGCACGTCGCCTTGCGTGATGTTCGGGTAGAAGCGCACCGCTTCGCGGACGAAGTCGTTGACCGCCGCGACCGTCTCGACGCCCGCGAATCCGCCGCCCGCAACGAGAACCGTGAGCAACGGCCGGCGAACGTCGGCTGCACACTCGAAATCCGCTTCCTCGAGCTGCGCGATCAGCTGGTTTCTCAGCTCGATCGCGTCGCCGAGCGATTTCATCGTCGACGCGCGCTCGGCGAGCCCGGGAATGCCGTAGAAGTTCGTGACGGCGCCGAGTGCCACGACGAGGTGATCGTACTCGAGCTCGTGATGGTGGTGACCGCCGGCGTGCGAAACGGTGACGGTTTGTGCATCGACGTCGATATCCTCGACGGTGCCAATGAACAGCCGCGTGCGCTTCAGCATCCGGCGAAGCGGGCTCACGATCGTCGCGAGATCGAGGTCGCTTGCCGCCACCTCGTGCAGCATGGGCGTGAACAGGAAGAAGTTCTCCCGATTCACGAGCGTGATCTCGACGTTCGGGTCGCGCGCGAAGAGTCGCTCGAGCTCGCGCGCGGCGGAGAGGCCGCCGAATCCACCGCCGAGGATGACGATGCGTGTCACGCTTCGGTCCGGCATCGTCAGGCCACGACGGCCATGCCGGCGAGCTCGTACACGTCGGCGAGGTTCAGGTGATTGCCGGGGCGCTCGTAGATGACGAGAAAGCCGCGTTGGTCAGCCGAGGCAGCAACGAGGTTGAGACGGGCGCGAGGCGCTCGGCGGTGATGGTCTCGAATCTCGGAGGGAACAGGCTTCGACATTGGTATCTCGGGTCGGGTCTGGCGGCTGTAATGCCAGGCCGACCCGAGAGGTTCCAATACCTCCCACCATGTTGGCGGTGTCGATAGGCGGCGAGGACAGGCTGTGGCAGAATTGAGTTTTGGTACGTTCTCGTTGCGCTAGTCTGGCATCGCGTTAGGGCAGGCTTTACAAACAAGGAGACACAGAATGCCGCAGACCGCCCGCTGGCGCGGGCGGACGCTGAAGGACGCAGTGGCTCCGCACCGGGGGTCGAGCTCCTCGCACAACGAGCCGATTTTTGAAAGGGGAACTGCCTCGGGCAGGCCATGAGCATGAGCGTCCCGAGCTTGTTCTCCTTCTTCAATGGGCTTTGGTACGAGGGGCGTGGATGCGAGAGGAGCCGAGCCAATCCGCGAAATCGAATAGCCTTCACCGCGCGTCGAGGTCCGCAATCTGGCAATAGACCTTGATGGCGTTCTTTCCCGTTGTCAGCGTGTCGAGGAGCGCCCGGTAGTTCTCCAACCCCTTCACCGGATGGGTCAGCAGCCTTCCCAGCCAGCCAGGGTGCGAGAGCTCGGCCTGGGCGAGATCCGACACTCCGGCGAGGAAGTCAGCGCGACTCGCGTTCACGCTGCCGACGATGACCTTGTTGCCAAGCACGAATCCCTGATTGATCCGGTCCGCCGGCACCTCGACACGGCGATCCCCTCCCGTGACGCTCACGAGCACGAGGACGCCATTCTTGCCAAGTACTTCCATTGCCTCGAAGGCAAGCGGCGAGTATCCGGTGCCCTCGAGGATGAGATCGAAGGGGCCGTGCATCCTGGATGCTTCGGCGATGCCGACGTCCGCCGTCGACAGATAGCGGGCGCCGATCTCCTCGAGCAGGTCGGCATTGAGATATGGCCGCGCCGTGCGTCCCATGGCGACGACCTCGATACCGCGCAGCCGGAGGATCACCGCGGCCAGCAGGCCTAACGTGCCGGTGCCGAGCACGAGAGCGCGCTTCGGCTGCCAGACCCGCAGCCGCCGCTGGATCTCGAACGCCTGGCCAATCGCCTTCTCGGCCACGCTCGTTGGCTCCATCAGCACGCCGACAGACTCGAGCTCCTTCGGGAGCTTCACGAGATAGTCGGCACTGTCGGCGTAGTACTCGGCGAGAAAGCCGTGGCGAAGGTTGATGCCGCGCTCGAAGTAGACGTCATCGGTTGTCATGTCCTGAAGGCCGATGGCGTCATAGATGCTCGACCCGGGCCGGCGCACCGAGGCGACAACATAGTCTCCCGGCGCGAGCTCCGTGACTCCATCGGCAACCGCCTCGACAACGCCGAAGCTCTCGTGGCCGAGAATGAGGTAGTCGTCGCCGGGCGGCGCCATGCCGTACTCCGCGGCATTGATCTCCTTGTCGGTCCCGTCCACTCCGACGCGGAGAACCCTAACGAGGACTCCGCGTCCGCGGGGCACGTCATGGATTGACGGTATTGGCACGTCGCGCAGGTGGATGCTGTCGCGCTCACCGGGCCGCACAGCTACCGCCTTCATCGTGGCTCGCAGCGTCCCGGCCGAGTCCCCAGTCCCCAGTCCCCAGTCCCTGATCGCGGTCGTCATTGATTTCTCCCGGCGGTCCTCACCGCACTCCCGGGGCGAATTCCCGGCACGTTCAACCGCACGCGATAGAGTCCGGTGCGCGCGGTGATGTACATGGTGCGGCCGTCATCGTCGCCCCACGCGAAGTTCGCGGGGACTTCGGCAGCCTTGATGGTTCCCAGGTGCTTGCCCTCGGGCGACAGTATCCAGATGCCTTCCGGGCCCGCCGCATACACGTTGCCCATCTCGTCGACTTTGAGCCCGTCCCACGCCTGCTCGCCCGGGTGTGACTTCGTGACGTCGAGGAACACCTCGCCTTTGCCGATCGAGCCATCAGCTCGGACCGGATAGCGCATGATGACCTTGCGATTCACGTCCCAGTTGTCGACGTACAGGGACTGCTCGTCGGGCGAGAACGCGAGGCCGTTAGGCCCCGTCAGGTCCTTCGTGAGAAGCTGAATCGACCCGTCCGTCCCAACGCGGTACACGCCGGAGAACGGAAGCTCCTTACGCGGATCGTCGAAGAACCTCGGAAGCCCAAAGGGCGGGTCGGTGAAGTAGAGGGAGCCGTCCGACCTGTAGACGAGATCGTTCGGGCTGTTGAGCCGTTTGCCCTGATAGCGGTCGGCGAGGACGGTGATCACGCCGTTCTTCTCGAGGCGTACGACACGGCGGCGACCATGCTCGTCGATCGTGAGGCGCTGTTCGCGGTCGAGCGTGAGCCCGTTGGAGCCCGGCTGGCCGTATTCACCGACGTCGACGCCGGCGTAGCCGCTCTTCGCGCGGTAGACCGACACCTGGCCGTCCCGCGTCCAGCGGTAGATGGTGTTCGCGTTCGGGTCGCTGAAGAGGAGATAGTCGTCCGGGTGCCAGATCGGCCCCTCCGTGAACTGAAATCCGCCAGCGAGCTTCTCGACTCTCGCGTCCCTTGGGACGATCGCGTTCACACCCGAATCGAGGCGAACGATCTCACCGGCCGTCTCCCGCGTGATACCGAGCGCCGCGTCCCTGTAGAACTCGAGCGTCGCCGACCGGATCCAGATGAAATTGCCGGGCGGCTCGGAGAGCGGTCCGTTCGCGCCGAAGATGGCGACGTGGATTTCCTGACCGGGCTTCACGTTGCGCCCGAGGACGACGCGGTTCGGCGCGTTCCACCCGCGAATGAGGCCATTCCCGGTCTGGCCTAACGTGAGTGGCAGCCGCCCGTCCACCCAGATCTCCGAGTAGTCGTCGAGCACCACCTCGAGTACGATCGCCGAGCCCGTCGGGTCGAAGTTGCCGACCCGCTGTGGAATCGTGAGGTGCAACCGATACCATGCGAACGACAGCTTGCCACCGGAGCGGCGCGCGTCGAGCGAGGTGGGATCAATTACCTGCCAGGCGCTGTCGTCGAAGTCGGCGGAGCCTGCGTGCGGTGTAATGTCGTACGTGCGAGTGGCTGGACCGGACGGCTTGAGGTCCGGCCCGGGCGCGCGGTGATCGACCTCGATGATCCTGGCGTCGGCGTATTTCCACCGGCCTCCAACCAGCTCGGCGCCCTCCCGCGTTGCCAGGTCGACGATCGCGACCGGTCTGCCGGCGGGCGCGTCACCAGTGACCTGCGCGCCGGCCGCGGAGAGCGCGCCGAACAGGCACGCGGGAAGAAAGAGTCTCTGTGGCATGGGAGTCATCCGGCGGCTAGCGGACCTTGACGACGTAGTACGTGAACGGTGCGCGAACCTCCTGGAACCAGTGCGGCGTGCCGTTAGGCACGATCATCACGTCACCCTTTGCCAGGCGGCGCCGCTCACCGCTGTCGATCGACTTGCCGCGAACCTCGTCCGCCGCGGTTTCCTTGCCGTCCACGACCTTGCCGCCAGTCACCACGGTGGCCGCGCCGTCGAGCACGCAGATGATGTCGGTGTCCTTCGCGTGCACCTCGACCAGGCCGGCCGAGTCGCGCCGGCTTGCGTGCACCATGTAGTTGCGATCGCCAGCGCCGTCGAAGAGCACCGAGCCCTTCGCGAATGCGGCCTTCACCTGCGCCTGATCCCAGTACTGAACCATCGGGCCGACGGATCCGTTCGACACGACCTTCATTCCGCCGATGGCCGCGGCACCAGCGATCGCGAGCTCCTCGTCCTGCTGGGCGCTCGCGGCGCCGCTCACGCCGACGCCACCAACGACTTCGCCATCGACGACGATCGGGATGCCACCCTGCAGCGGCGTGAAGTCGTCGAGCGCGACCATCGACGTCCGCCCGTTCTTGATGATGTCCTCGAAGACCTTCGTGGGCTT
This sequence comes from Gemmatimonadaceae bacterium, assembly GCA_036274195.1. Taxonomy (GTDB): domain Bacteria; phylum Gemmatimonadota; class Gemmatimonadetes; order Gemmatimonadales; family Gemmatimonadaceae; genus JAJKIV01. The sequence continues at coordinate 17,107 of DASUGD010000324.1, forward strand.
CTTGAAGAGGACCGCCGTGCGCGCCTTGCCGATGGAGATGTTGGCACCGGCCGCGAACGTTCCGTCGAGCCGCTCGAGGGCCATGAGGTTGCCGCCCTCGTCGACGACCGCAACGACGCCGCCCGGCGCGTTGAGCTTTCGTGCTTCGACCTGGGCGCTGGCGATGACACGTCGGGCGCCATCGAGAGTGAGGCCGCGCCTGGTCCCAACCTGCGCGACGGCGGGGTGGGCGGCGGCCACGGCGAGTGACAATGTCAATATGACCCTCATTGGGACGTGTCCGGTTCTCAGAGGTGATTAGTCGAGTCTTCCGTGTACGAGGACAGCATGGCCATCCGGGTCACGCACGACAGCGGATCTCGCGGTGTCGCCTAACGCGACCACGCCCGGCGACACGAAACGGGCTCGCGCACGGCGAAGCGCCTGCTCGGCCCCGACGGCATCGGTGGTCCGCACAATGGTCTGCCAGTGAACGAGGTCGTTCGCACGCTCGTCGGCGGGATAGGGGCGTCCATCGGTCGGCGCGAGGTACTCGAGGAGCTCCACGCCCGGGCCGGACGCCGCACGCAGCGCGGTGATCCGCAATCGAGCGCCGAATACGTTGTTGAGGCGCTCCTGCTCCGTGCCGTAGTTCTCGCTCGTGCCGGCGACACGCATGCCCAACACGTCGCGGTAGAACGCGAGGCTCGAGTCCGTGTTGCCGGCGACGATCGCCGTGTGGTCGATCCCGAGGAACAGCCGATCGGTGGGGCGATGCCACTTGGCGAGCCCCTTGTCCTTCGGGAACTCGAGAATCTCGAGCGTGTGACCGTCCGGATCCTTGAAGTAAAAAGCCTCGATCCCACCCGCGTTAGGATTCCAGTCCGGCAACCGCTGTGGGCCAGTGGACGCGTGCTGTACCTTGTGCGCGCGCAGTACGGCGTACGCCCGGTCCATGTCGCTCACGATGATCGCGACGTGCTGGAACCAGCGATCCTGGCTGCGTGAGTCCGCCGGGATCGGCCGGCCGCGTGGCGCGAGGTACTCCGTGAGCTGAATCTGCTCGTCACCGAGTCGCATTCTCACCACGCGGGCGCGCGCACCGAACACGCCCTGCAGATGCTCGAACGCATCGCCGGCGACCTCGACGTCCGTCACCTTCTCGAACGTGAGGACGCCGGAGTAGAACGCGACCGACCGATCCATGTCCGATACGGTGAAGCCAACGGCATCTACCGCGCGGGCGATGGGCTGCGGATCGAGCGCGGCCGCCGGTGTGCGCCCGTCGACCGTGGCGGGTGCTTGCGCCCGCGCGACGCTGGCGACGGCGGCGCCAATCAGGCTCACCGCCAGCAGCAGCGCGACCGCACGCCCGCGCGACGATCGTGAGGACAGGAAAATGACCGGCATGGCTCGTCTCCCGTCAGGCCATCGCCGGCATGCCGGCGGTCGGTGCCGGAAGCGCCGCGCTGGCGTGCCGTATCGAAGACGCGTTCATGCCGAGCCGTTCGATCAGGTGATCGCCCACGCGGAGCGCGTTCGCCATGATGGTGAGCGCGGGATTCACCGCGCCGCTCGACGGGAAAAAGCTCGCGTCGACGACGTAGAGGTTGTCCACGTCGTGCGCCCTGCAGTGCACGTCGAGCGCCGACGTCGCCGGGTCGGTGCCGAATCGAACCGTGCCGTTCTGGTGAGCGACGCCAGCGAGCGGAATGCGCTGACCCAGGTACAGGTTTCGCGCGAATACCCCGACGTGACAGTCCTTGCCGTGAATCGGGCACGCGCGCTGACCCTTCAGCAGCTCGCGCACCTTGTTGCCCAGTCGCTTGTGTCCTTCCTCGTTGTTCGGCTTGTAGGCGAGGACGATGTTGCCATCGCGGTCGAGCGTCACGCGGTTGTTCGCGTCAGGCAGGTCCTCGGATGTGAGCCAGAAATCAAGCGAGTGCCTTGCCATGAGGCCGAGCGTCCAGCCCGGTGCGATGGCGGGCGCTCCCGCCGAAAGCGTGTCCGCGTCGAGCTTCCCGACGAACGAGATGTGCCCCATCGGGAACTCCCAGTCGGCCGACCGGAAATAGAAGTCGTTGAGCGCGAGCGTCTTCTGGAAGATCGTCGGGTTCGGGCACTTCGAGAGTGCCATGAGCACCGAGTTGACGTGGCCCATGTAGAACCGGCCGACGACGCCTGACGAGTTCGCGAGCCCATTCGGGTGGCGCTCGTTGGCCGATCGGAGCAGCAGCGCGGCGGAGTTGATCGCGCCGGCAGACGACACGACGATGTCCGCGGAATACCGCTCGGTCTTCCCCTCGCGCTCGACAACGACCGCGGTCACCTCGCGCCCCGACGGGCTCGTCTCGAGACGTTTCACGAGCGCGCCGGTCGCGAGGGTCACGTTCGGGTACTCGAGCGCCGGGTCCACGCACATGACCTGCGCGTCCGACTTGGCATTCACGAGACAGGGGTGACCGTCGCAGGTGGCGCAGCGAATGCACGCGCTGGTGCGACGGTCGGCCTCGTTCAGCCGGACGCCTAACGGGACGTGAAACGGCGAGTGGCCCTGAGCGACGAGGTCATCGTGCAGCTGTTGAATCCGCGGCTCATGCGAGATCGCCGGATGATCGTACGGCGCGCTCGCCCACGGCTCCGTCGGGTCGGCACCGCGCTCTCCGTGCACCTGATACAGGCGCTCGGCCGCCGTGTAGTAGGGCTCCATGTCGTCGTACGAGATGGGCCAGGCGGGCGAAATGCCGCCGTGATGGCGAAGCTCGCCGAAATCCTCGCGCCGGAGACGGAACAGGGCTGCGCCGAAGAACTTCGTGTTCCCGCCAACATAGTAGTTCGTGTGCGGGTGCAGCTCGGCGCCGGTCGCCGTGCGCCACACTTCTTTGGTGTTGTAGCGGCCCTGCTTGTTGACCGCGAGCGTGCTCCAGTTCTCGATCTCGCGTTTGACGTAGTCACCGCGCTCGAGCAGCAGGACCCGCAGGCCCGACGGAGCGAGCTTGTAGGCAAGCGTACCGCCGCCTGCGCCACTGCCGATGATGATGACGTCGTAGTGCGTGTCGTTCGCCATGCGAGCCTCGCGTGAGTCGGTTCGCCAGAGGCTCGGTCGCCGAGTCCTGCTGGCGGCGGCTATAAGCGTCGCGCGGCGGCGATGGTTCCAATCGGCATTGTCGGTGGAGACTTCGCCGCATCCGGGAAGCTCGCCGACCAGCGAAATGGCATCCGGCGCACTCTCCGTCTATATTGAACGCTCGTACAATGTCGGTCCCTATTGGGAGCCGTTGCCGGCCTCGCTCGTTGAGCCCGAACACGTCACCATCGTCGAGATCCATGCAGTCGTCGCGGTCTTCTCAGTCTCCGCGGTCATCGCGGTCATCGTCGCGCACAAACGCGCCGCCCGCTGCGGCACCCACGCGGCGGACGACCGAGAGCGCTCTCACCATGCCGACCATGCGCCATGCCTCCGTGCTGCTCTGGAGGCTCGTGCGCCTGCGCTGTCCTCACTGTGGTGTCGGGGCCGTCCTCGGACGATGGGGTGCGGTGCGGGAGCGCTGCGCCGGCTGCAACTTCCGCTACAAGCGGAGCGACGAGAATTACTTCAGCGGCGCCATGTTCTTCGCGTTCATGATCGGCGCCGGCTCGTTCATCGCCACGTTCCTTCTCGTGATCGTGCTCACGACACCTAACGTCCCCTGGGAGGCGCTCCAATACGGCGCGCCGGTGGTGCTCGGCCTGGGAATGGTGCTGTTCTACCCAGTCGCGAAGGTGGTGTGGCTGGTGGTGGACGTGATGATGCGTCCGGTGACGAGCGCCGAGCTGGAGTAGCCGGCCTGGCCGTCCCGCGTTAGGGCACGGCGCGGAGATGGCTCCGTTCTACGTTGTCCGCAGGCGTCTCGCGAGCGACTGTGGGTGTCGCGAAGTCGGGACGAGCCACCGGCGGTAGCCCGAGATGCTCGCGCGCGCGGTTCAGTGCGTCGTCGAGATTGCCGAACAGATTCTCTTCCCCGATCTCGTCGAGTATCGCGGACCGGCTCAGTGCGATCATGGGCTGCGTGTGCACGTCCGAGAGGAGCACGAGGGTGCCATCCTTTCGCGTGCGATGCACCACGTCCTTGAGCGCATGCATTCCCGTCGAGTCGATCGCGGGAACGTCGCGTAGCCGGATGATCAGGACTTTCGGCTTACCGGCGACCTGACCAATGGTGTCCTTGAACGCCTCCGCCGCGCCAAAGAAGAACGGCCCATTCACCTCGTAGACTTCGACGTCGCGCGGGACAGCGCGACGACGCACGCCGTTGGGATCCGTCTCGTAGCGATCGCCGTCGTCTTCCAGCTCGCGCGTTACGGCGCTGACGTTCGTGACCTCGGCCATGCGCCGCATGAAGAGGAATGCCGCGGCCACCATGCCCACCTCGATGGCGACGGTGAGGTCGATGAGAACGGTCAGGAGGAACGTCACGAGGAGGACCGCGACATCACTCTTCGGCGCCGTGAACTCCGCGACGAATGTCCGCCACTCGCTCATGTGGTACGCCACGACCACGAGGATGGCCGCCAGCGTCGCCAGGGGGATGAGCGCAGCCCAGCGGCCGAAGAACAGCGTGATGAGGAGCAGCGTCGCGGCGTGCACGATGCCGGCGACCGGCGTGCGGCCACCGTTCTTCACGTTGGTGGCGGTGCGTGCGATCGCGCCCGTTGCCGGGATTCCGCCGAAAATCGGCGACAGCATGTTCGCGGCGCCCTGCGCTACGAGCTCCATGTTGGACCGATGGCGTCCTCCGATCATGCCGTCGGCGACCATCGCCGAGAGCAGTGACTCGACCGCGGCGAGCATCGCGATCGTGAATGCCGGACCTATCAGCCCCGAGACCTGAGCGAGACCGATGTGCGGCAGGACCGGGTGCGGAAGGGAAGCGCTGATGCCGCCGAAGCGACTTCCGATCGTTTCCACCGGCCAGTGCAGCGCTCGAGCGACGGCGGTCGAAACGAGCAGTGCGACGAATGGCCCGGGGATGCGCCGGTTGATCCGCGGCCAGAGCACAATGATCCCGAGTGACAAGCCGGCAACGGCGATCGCGTACGGATTGGCGGAGCCGACGTGTTCCGCAAACGCTCGCCATTTCTCGACGAACTCCGCAGGCACGGCGCCCATGCGCAGGCCGAAGAAATCCTTCACCTGGCTCGAGAAGATGATGATGGCGATGCCGCTCGTAAATCCGACCACTACGGGGTGAGGGACGAACTTGATCACCGCCCCGAGCTTCACCACGCCAATGACGACGAGAAACAGCCCGGCGAGGAACGTCGCCACCGCCAGTCCGTCCACCCCGTACTTCTGCACGATGCCGTAGACGATGACGACGAAAGCGCCCGTTGGCCCGCCGATCTGTACGCGGGATCCTCCAAGCGCCGAGATGACGAAGCCGGCGACGATGGCCGTGTACAGACCTTTGTCCGGGGTGACTCCGCTCGCGATGGCGAAGGCAATCGCCAGCGGCAGCGCGACGATGCCGACGATCACCCCGGCGGTGAGGTCGTTGAGCAGCTGCGAGCGATTGTAGGTCCTGAGGGTGGTGACGAGCTTCGGGACGAGCACTTGATGGCTCCTACACAGTGAGATGGCGGAGGTCGGGCGGAGGCGACATTCGATCCGTCAATCCGTCAATCGAGGCGCGCGCCTGGAAGACCGAAGCGATAAACGGCGGCCGCGATCACATCTGCGACAGCGACGAGGAACCCAACTTCATCAGGCGTGACGATGCGTCGCTTCGTCGTGTGCACGCTCAGCACGCCGTACGGACCCTCCTGGCCTCGTATGACGACGGTGGCGCCGCTCACCACGCCCTGCTCGCGCAGAAGTGACGTGCCGCGTAGCTCGGGAACGAGCTCCGGCACGCGTCGCAGATCCTCGACGACGAGTGCGGTGCCGGCGCGAAGCGCATAGCCCGCCTGCGAGCTGTCCCGGGCGCCCTCGATCACGTGCCCGATGAGCTCACGTCGCCAGCCTCGCACAGCCGCGATGGTGAGTGCGTCCCGCGGACCGTCGTACGCGAGGACCTTCGCGAACTCGACGCCCATCACCTTCACTGCAGCGTCGACCGCGTCGTCGAGCACAGCGGCCAGGTTCTCCCTCGCCAGTGCGCGGCGCCGCAGTGCGACGACGGCGTCACGGCGCTCGCGACGCTCTCGGCGCCACGCGGCACGCTCTTCCTGAATCGCGGTGTCGCTGGTTTTCATCGATCTTGACGTTGAACGTGGGTTCAACGTACCTTGTATTGAACATATGGTCAATATCTGCACGAGCGGCTGCGAACGAGCATGCAGCTGACACTCCGGGAGGCAGCGTCCTACCTGGGTGTGGATGAGGCAACCGTTCGTCGCTGGATCTCTCAGCGAGCGTTGCCCGCACACAGTGTGGACGAGCGCCTGTACCTCAACCCGGTCGAGCTCTGGGAGTGGGCGGTAGAGAACGGAGTCACCGTCTCGCGCAAGCTGCTCGATCAGGCCCGGAGGTCTCCGGAGGACATCCCGCCGCTGGCGGAGCTCCTTCGTCACGGAGGCATCTTCCACGACGTCGACGCGACCACGAAGCACGACGTGCTTGCGCAATTCGTCGCACGCCTGCCGCTGCCACCGCAGCAGGACCGCCGATTCCTGCTCGACGTCCTCGAAGCGCGCGAGGCAATGGGCTCGACCGGAATCGGCGACGGGATCGCGATTCCTCACGTGCGAAATCCGATCGTCCTTCAGGTCGAGCGCCCGTTCGTGACCCTGTGTCTCTTGCGTCGCGGAGTGGAGTTCGACGCCATCGACGGCAAGCCCGTACACGCGCTCTTCATGGTTGTCAGCCCGACCGCGCCGGCACATCTGCGTATTCTCGCACGACTCGGGTTCGCGCTCCGCGACGAGAGCCTCCGCAATCTTCTCGCACAGCGCGCTCCTGCGGACGATATCCTCGGTCGCGTCGAGCTGGTTGAGAGCTCGCGCACGACCGGCTCGTTCCGGGCGTCGCGGCCATGACGCTGCTCTTTGTCGGTCTCTTCCTGCTCGTGGCCGCATCGGCGAGTGCCGTGATCCTCAGGAGCCATCGATGGAGCGATCGCGTCTACGTCGCGCTTGTCATCTCCGGCTGTGCTGCGGCGCTCGTTCCCGCCATCCAGGTGCTCGCCGGCGGCTCATCGCTGCTGATCATCGTGCCCGCTTCGGTCCCCGGAGGCGACTGGGCATTTGGCGTCGATCCGCTATCCGCGGTGTTCCTGGTCGGCGTCCTCGGCGTGGGTGCTGCGGCTGCCGTGTTCGGTACCGGCTACATGGCCCCTGAGCGCGCGCACCGCTCCGTCTGGCCGGCGCACGCGGTTTTCGCGCTCCTGGTCGCGGCGCTCGTGCTGGTAGTGACGGCACAGGCCGTGGTTCCGTTTCTCGTGGCGTGGGAGCTCATGGCGCTCGGCTCGTATCTCCTGATCGTCACCGAGCATCAGCACGCCGACGTTAGGCGCGCGGGACTTGTGTACCTGGCTGCGACTCATGCCGGGACCCTCGCGCTGTTCGCGCTGTTCGCTGTGTGGGGCCAATCGGGCGGAGACTGGTCGTTCGCGGGGCTGGCCGCCGCGGGCCCACGACTGGCCGCCGGCAGCGTGGCCGCTGTATTCGCGCTCGCCTTGTTTGGCTTCGGCGTCAAGACAGGGCTCGTCCCGCTCCACTTCTGGCTCCCGCCCGCGCACGCGGCCGCGCCATCTCACGTCTCCGCGCTCATGTCCGGTGTCGTGATCAAGACCGGCATCTACGGCTTCCTCCGCGTCATCACGCTCCTCGGGACACCGCCCGCGTGGTGGGGATGGCTCGTTCTGGCGATTGGCATCGCGTCGAGCGTTCTCGGTGTCGTGTGGGCACTGGCGCAGCACGACATCAAGCGACTTCTCGCCTACCACAGCGTCGAGAACATCGGGATCATCCTCATCGGCATCGGCATTGGCGCGCTCGGAGCGGCGTACGGACAACCGGCGATCGCGGTCATTGGCTACGGCGCAGCTGCCCTTCACACCGTCAATCACGCGCTCTTCAAGAGTCTCCTCTTCCTTGGCTCCGGCGCGATCGTCCGCATGACCGGCACCCGCAACATGGAGGAGCTCGGAGGACTAGCGCGCCGCATGCCGATCACCTGGCTCACATTCCTTGTGGGGTGTGCGGCGATCATTGGCGTGCCGCCCTTCAACGGATTCGTGAGTGAGTGGCTCGTGTACCAGGGACTCTTCCGCGCGGGTCAAGCTGGAGGAGGCATGCGCCTCGCGATGTTGGGCGCCCCGGCGCTCGCGCTCGTCGGCGGGCTGGCGCTCGCCTGCTTCGCGAAAGTTGCCGGCGTGGTGTTTCTGGGCCAGCCACGGACGCCACGTCCTTTGCACGCTCGGGAAGTCGGCCCAACGATGTTCATCCCTTCCGTCGCCCTCGCGGGCGCGTGCGCCGCAATTGGTTTCGCCCCGGTCTTCGTGTTCCCCGCGATCCTTCGTACCGGCACGTGCGTCGCCTGGAGGAACGAATGCGGACTCTCGGCTCGGTCCGCGTCATTGGTTGCGCCGGAGCTCGGGTCCGTGTTCGCCGGAGCGCAGCGCATCTCGCTCGTCGTGGGTTCCCTCGTTGGGGTACTGGTCATCCTCTGGGCTGCACGCGCGCTTGCCGTGCGGCGCCGGAGCATCCGAATGGCCGAGACCTGGGGGTGCGGGTACGGTGAGCCGACGCCGCGGATGCAGTACACTGCCTCGTCGTTCGCGGCACCTCTGCTCGAGGTTTGGGGACCAGTGAGTGGCGTCCACGAGCATCATGGCGCGACGGTTTTTCACAGCACGCCAACGGACCTCGTGCTCGAGGGCATGGTTTTGCCCTTGTGGCAGCGAGTGCGCCGAGCCGCCGTGCGCCTGCGCCCGATCCAACAGGGGCGTCTGCACGTTTACCTGCTCTACGTCGCTGTGACGCTGCTCGCCATGCTCGCGTACCTCGTGTTCGGGCCGACGGACTGAGAGGCGAACGCAGTGTCATCGCCGGTGACTTCTCTGATTTTCCTGGTCGGGCTTCTGGCACTCGCGCCCCTCGTGCCGGGGGTCGCGACGCGCACCAAAGCCATGCTGACGGCGCGGCGTGGCGCGCCGGTGTGGCAGCTTTACGCCGATCTCTGGAAGCTCTGGCGTCGAGGCGCGGTCTACTCGACCACCACGACGTGGGTGTTTCGATTCGCGCCGGTGGCAGTGACAGGGACCGCGGTGGCCGCATCGCTATTCGTTCCGCTCGACGGGCGTTCCGCTGTCCTGTCGTTTTCCGCCGACTTCGTGGCGTTCGCCTATCTTCTCGCGCTGGGGCGCTTCGCGCTGGTGCTCGGCGCGCTCGACACCGGGTCGAGCTTCGAGGGGATGGGAGCGAGCCGTGAGGTGACATTCGCGAGCTTCGTCGAGCTGGGGCTCTTCATCGCTCTCTCGGTACTCAGCCTCGCTGCGCACGACCTGTCGCTGGCCGGAATGTTCGGGGCGCCGCTGGCGTCGCGGTGGGCGGATGCAGCGCCGTCGATTGCGCTCACTGGAGCGAGTCTGTTCGCGCTCCTCCTGGCAGAGTGCGCACGGGTACCGGTGGACGACCCGGCGACGCACCTGGAGCTCACGATGATTCACGAGGTCATCGTGCTCGATCATAGTGGGCCCGACCTCGCGCTGATTCTGTACGCCAGTGCGTTGAAGCTCGCGCTGCTCGCGTCACTCGTGGTGCACGTGCTCGTGCCGTGGAACCCGCCCGCGCCCGTCGCTCGCCTCGCGGTGCTGGCGCTCGGACTCCTCGCCGCGGGCGTCGCGATCGGCGTGGTCGAATCCGTGATGGCACGGCTGCGGCTCCCGAAGGTGCCACTCTACATCGCCGGCGCATCCGCGCTCGGTGCGGTGGGCCTCGTCCTTCTCCTGCTCTGAACTCGCTCACACGTTAGGTACGGGCGGCATCTACGATGCATTCGGTCGAATCGGTCGTCGAACTCCTGCTGTTGGCGGTCGTCCTCACGGACTTCGCGGTGCTCGGCAGCTCACGCGTCAGCGCCTGCATTCGCGCCGTGGCCGTTCAGGGCGCCTTGTTAGGCGCCCTGTCGCTGTTCGCGGACGACCCGCGCCTCGTCCGTGCCGTCGTGCTCGCCGTGGGAACCGTCATCGTCAAGGCCGTGGTGCTCCCGTGGTTTCTGCGTCGAGCGATTCGCGAGGCCGCGGTACGGCGCGAGGTCGAGCCGCGCGTCGGCTACATGGGCTCGATGCTTCTCGGAGCTGTCGCGCTCGGAGTCTCCTTCGCCGTGGCTCGTCGACTTCCGGTTGGCGGCCCCGGTGTGGACGGCGTGGGAGCGTCGAGCCTGTTGGTGCCCGTCGCGCTCGTCACCCTGATCGTCGGGCTGCTCGTGCTCATGACGCGCAGCAAGGCCGTGACGCAGGTCGTCGGCTACCTGATGCTCGAGAACGGAGTGTACCTGTTCGGGCTCACTCAGGCACGACGCGTCCCGTTCCTGGTGGAAGCCGGTGTGCTTCTCGACGTGCTCGTGGCGGTTTTCATCATGGGCATCGTCGTCTTCCACATCAATCGCGAGTTCGATTCGATTTCGGCCGCCAATCTCACGGCGCTCCGCGAGTCGTAGCATGACGCTCATCGTGAGTCTCCTGCTCGTACCCGCCATGGCGAGTGCCCTGGCCTACGTGATTCCGCGGCGCACCGGCCGCCTTGTTTTGCTGGTGGTCACGGCGGTGGTGCACACGGCGCTGGTCGCCATGCTATGGGCCGCTCCTGCGGGCGACGGCTTCGGCGCCGGTGCCTGGCTCGCGGCCGACTCGCTCGGGCTCGTGGTGCTGACGCTCGTAACCGTCCTATTCCTGGCGGTCGTCACGTACGCCGTGGGGTTTCTGCGCGAGGAAACGCCGCGCGGTGGGCGACTCTTCGTCACATGTCTACTCGGCTTTCTCGCCGCGGCGACGCTCGTCTGCCTGAGCCAGCATCTCGCGCTTCTCTGGGTGGGGATGGAATCCACCACGCTCGCCGTGGCGCCGCTGGTTTTTCATCGGCATGATCGCCGGTCGCTGGAGGCCGTCTGGAAGTACCTGGTGCTTTCTTCGGTCGGCATCGCTTTCGCGCTGCTTGCGGTCTTCATGCTCGCAACCGCGCAGCCCGCCGGCGTGGGAGATCAACCGCTGGTCCTGGGCGACCTGGTCACGGGCGCCGGTGCGCTGAACAAGGGATGGCTCCGGGCAGCTTTCGTTTTCGCGCTGGCAGGGTTCGGGACGAAGATGGGGCTCGCCCCGCTCCACACGTGGAAGCCCGACGCCTACGGCGAAGCACCGAGCCTCGTCGGCGGACTCATGGCCGGATGCCTAACGAGCTGCGCCTTCCTCGGCGTGGCGCGGTTCACCGGCATCGCGCTCGCCGCTGGCCTCGGGCCGTTCGCGCGTCCACTGCTGATCGCGTTCGGGCTGCTGTCCCTCGTGGTGGCGGCCGCGTTCATCGTCGGGCAGGCCGACGTGAAGCGTCTGCTCGCGTACTCGAGCGTCGAGCACATGGGCCTCCTCGTTCTCGGGCTCGGTGTCGGGGGCGTCGCGGCGTATGGATCGGTGCTGCACGTGTTGAACAACGGTCTCGCCAAAGGCCTGCTCTTCCTCGTGGTCGGGAACCTGGTGCTCGCCGTAGGAAGTTCCGTGGCGGCCGACCTGCGAGGGATGCTCGGCGTCCGCCCTGTCTCAGCAGTCCTCCTCCTCGTGGGCCTGTTTGCCGTGACGGGTTCGCCGCCCTTTGGCCTCTTCATCAGTGAATTCGCGATCGTCAGCGGCGCGGTGCGCGAAGGCCGGCCATGGGTCGCGGCGTTCACTGTGTCGCTGCTTACGGTCATCTTCGTCGGCATCGCCGGCATGCTGCTCGAGATGGTGTACGGCACTCCGACCGCGCCGCTCGCGGATGGAGCGGCGCAGAAAGGACCGGATGGCGACGCGCGGCGAAGACCCGAATCGCTCTGGCTCGTCGCGGGACCCGCAGTACTCGCCGTCCTCGTGCTCATGCTCGGTCTCTACATTCCGGCGCCGTTGCAGCAAGCGCTCGTCCGGGCGGCACAGGGGCTGGGCGGCGGTGCCCCATGAGCGCACAGAACGCCACGGAGCCTCCCCTCTGCCGGCTCGCCAATCGGCGTGCGGTCAGCATTGACGAACTTCCGGTCCTCCCTGCCCCCGCACTCGGCGAGGCACTCGCGTCGGCCGTCGCGAGCGAATGGCGCATCGTCACACTGTTCGGCGTGCCCGAGCGCGAGAGCTCCCTGCGTCTCGTGGCGGTGCTCGCGGATGACGCGCGCGGCCGACTGGGTGCCGTGTCGTCCGTGGTTGAACGCCACTACCCGTCGCTTGCCATGGTCTGCCGCCAGGCGGCACGGTTCGAGCGCGAGATCGCGGAGCAGTGCGGCGCGATTCCAGAGGGCCACCCTTCGCTCAAGCCCCTGCGCCGCCATCCCCCGGACCACGCACCCGCCGCCTGGCGCGACACGAGCGAAACCGACGAGCGCGGCGCCGCTTCCCGGGACGCGTACGTGTTCACGCGCGTCGCGGGAGATGAGGTCCACGAGGTCGCCGTTGGGCCTGTCCACGCGGGCGTGATCGAGCCAGGCCACTTTCGCTTCCAGGCCCACGGAGAGGAGGTGCTCTCACTCGAGATCGTTCTCGGGTACCAGCACCGCGGGGTCGAGCGGCTCCTGGAGTCTGCCGACCGCACACGCTCCGTTCTTGTCGCCGAGTCCATAGCAGGCGATAGCGTGATCGCGCACGCGAGCGCTTTCTGCGGTGTCGTCGAGGCGCTGGCCAGGAGCCAGAAGAGCCCACGGGCGCAGGCGATTCGCGGCATCGCGCTCGAGCTCGAGCGCCTCGCCAACCACATCGGCGATCTTGGCGCTCTCGCTGGCGACGTCGCGTATCAGCCGGCGGCCGCTTTCTTCGGACGACTCCGCGGCGAGTGCCTCAACCTGCTGATGACGATCTCCGGAAATCGCTACGGCCGGGGACTCGTTAGGCCGGGCGGCGTCGCGTTCGACATCCCGCCCGCGATGGCCCGGGAAGTCGTCCGCCGCGTCGAACGTCTGAGGGAAGAGCTGCGTCCGGTAGCGAAGCTGTTCTTCGACACGGCGTCCGTGCAGTCGCGCCTCGAGGACGTCGGCGTAGTGACCGGCGAGCTCGTTCGCTTGCACGGCTTCGTGGGACCGGTAGCGCGCAGCTGCGACGTGCCGCGTGACGTACGACACGACCACGCGTATGGCGTCTACCGGTTCGCGCAGATCCCGGTCGCGACGGCCTGGGCGGGCGACGCGTTCGCGCGGGCGCTCGTACGTTGGCTCGAGGTGCAACGTTCGATCGAGTTTGTCCTCGACCAGGTCTCCTCACTTCCCCGTGGCGATCTCCTCGCGCCTTGCGGCGCGCTGCGGCCCGGAGAGCTCGTCGTTGCCCTGGAGGAGGGATGGCGGGGTGAGGTCGCCCATGTGGCCCTCACCGATGACGCGGGACGCCTCCGACGGCACAAGGTGACCGATCCGTCGTTCCACAACTGGGCGGCGCTCGCGCTCGCGATGCCTGGCAATCAGATCTCCGACTTTCCCCTCTGCAACAAGAGCTTCAACCTCTCCTACGCCGGTCATGACCTGTAGGCGGATCAGCAACCGTGTTTGAGTTCCTTCGAGCGCGACTTCGGCTGGGACGGTCCGCGACCACGCCGATCCCGCCGGATCCCTCCGTACTCCCGGAGCGCTTTCGCGGCCGGCCAGTCCTGCAACGCAGCGACGGGGCGAGCTGCGACGAGCTCACGACCAACGACCGCGAGTGTCTCGCTGGTGCCCCGTCCTCGTTCGTGCGGATTGGCGAGCGCGGGCTGCCCGTGCTCGATCTCGGGTCATGCCTCTTCGCTCCGGAGGAGGCGGTCGACTGCGGGCAGTCGCAGGTCGTCTTCACGAGAGACTATCGGATGGCGGCGAGGACGCGCGATGCTCTCGTGACTACCGATGGCGAGGTCACGCTCGCACATGCGCTCGACAAGAGGGCGCGAAGGCTGTTCGGCCGATCGCTGCGGCTGCGCTCCGTGGCAGCCGGGAGCTGCGGCGGTTGCGAGGCTGAACTTGTCGCTCTTGGGAACGTCGTCTTCGATATGGCTCGCTTCGGGGTCCAGTTCGTCGCCTCGCCCCGCCACGCTGACGGGATCGTAGTCACCGGCGCGGTCAGTGTGAACATGCGGGTGGCGCTCGAAAAGGCGTACGAGGCGGTGCCGGATCCGCGACTCGTCATCGCCGTCGGCGCGTGCGCAATCGCGGGAGGCCCATTCCGCGAGAGCCCTGAGGTGCTTGGCGGGCTGCCTCCGAGCATCCCGGTAGACCTATGGATTCCGGGCTGCCCACCACACCCGCTCACAGTGCTCGACGGGATCCTGCGCCTCCTCGGCCGGCTCGAGGATGGCGAGCGGCAAATGCCGAATGCAGCAATAGTTGCGACTGGCTAGATCCGCGGCTCATCTTGCGGTTGAACGCCGGGTCAATGCAGAGGAAGCCCATATGCCTGGACAGAAAGCCTCCGAGGAGGCGCGCCGTGCCCAGATTCTGCGAGCGGCCTACGAGGTAGGCGCGCGAGAGGGGCTGGACGGCCTCACCGTGCGCCTCGTGGCGGCGGAGGCGGGCCTCAGCAGCGGCCTCGTTCTCTTCCACTTTGGGTCGAAAGAGGAGCTCATCGTTGCGCTACTCGATTACGTCCTGGCGACGACCACGGTGCTTCACATCACCGATGACATCGCGCGGATCACTCAACCCCTGGACAGGCTCCTCGCGCTGCTCAAGAGGGAGATGAACCGGTTGTCGAGCGAGCCCAAACGCATTCGCCTGTTTTTCGACTTCTGGGCAAAGGGTTTTCGGAATCCTCTGATTCGTGCCAAGATGCAGACGGAGCTCGACCGCTATCGCGAGGCATTCCGCCCGATGGCGGAGGAGGTTCTTCGAGCCGAGCCGGTGCGGTTCGATCACGTCAGCGCGCAAGGGCTCGCGGCAGTCGCGGTCAGCTTCATCAAGGGCTGCGCGGTGCAATCGATGATCGACCCGGGCCAGTTCGACATCGACGAGTATCTCGTCGCCGCCGAGGCGCTCATGGCCCAGCTTCGTACGCTCTCTCTCGCGCGCTCCGCACGTGCTCGCAGAAGAGGCACGGCTCGGCGTGCATGATCTTCCCGCACGGGATCGGCCGCCGGACACGCCTCCGCACGAAGAGCTCAGCAGCGATCAGCATCCCCGCGAGCGGAGCCGCGAAGTAGATCCACACGGCCACCCAGCGATGCGCGGCGAGGGCGGATGCCACCGTGCGCGCCGGGTTCATGCTCATGCCCGACAGCGGCGATTCGATCGTGATGTACGTGGCAACGAGCAACCCGGCGAACAGGCCGGTGTATCGCTTCCACCGTTCGGACGACGAGGTCCAAAGCACCATCACCATCAGGACCGCCGAGATGACGAGCTCGGACACGAATGCCACGGCGACGCCGAACATGCCCGGCTCCGTCACCACGTACATGACCCCGGGGGCCGCGAGGGCGGGGCCCAGCACCGCGCCAGCCACTACGACGCCTAACGCACCGCCCACGAACTGCGCCGCGATGTAGGCCGCCGCGTCATGCGGCGCGGCGCGGCCGAGTCGGAAGAACGTCAGCGTGAATGCCGGGTTCATCTGCGCACCCGACCGCCGGCCCCAGGGCGAGTGCGCGATCGCGATCAGCGTGAGACCCATGAGCGCGCCCATCATGGCACGCCTGACGAGTGGCGATGGGACCGCACTCACGACTGGCGAATTGGGCGCGCCAAGCAGCGTGCCGAACACACACGCCGAGATCATGAAGCAGCCGAGGGCCCCCGCTTCGATGACATACTCGCGCCAATGGCTGGCGGGCTCGCTCACGGTTCCCCCGGTTAGCCGGCGCGGGCGACCGCGGTTGGCTTTGGCGGCGACGACGCGTGCGTGACCTCGGCGCGGAGCACGTCCTGGTCGAGGCGAAGCGCCTCGCCCACGGACCACGCCTGGAACGGGCACCCGCCCGGCGTGTGCGGCGCGTTGCCGTCCGCGATCTCCGCCACGTGGCCGGGTGCGCTCCACTCGTAATGGCGAAGCAGCGGGACGAGGAAGCGCGCTCTCGCTTCGCGGCGCGCTTCGTCAGAGCCACCGCGAACGCGAAGCCAGGCGTCGACGAATGCTCCGATGAGCCATGGCCAGACGGTGCCTTGGTGATACGCGCCGTCGCGCTGGCGCATGTCGCCTCGGTAGTGGCCGATGTAGCCCGGCTCGCCCGGGCCTAACGATCGAAGGCCGGCTGGCGTCCAGAGCTGGCGCTCCACGACGGCCACCACGCTCCGGGCCAGCTCGCCATCGATCAGTGAATACGGCAGCCCGCCCACGGCGAATATCTGATTCGGCCGCAGCGTCATGTCGTTCACGCCCGACCGGTGGTCGACGTCCACGACATCGAACAGGAACCCGCGCTCCTGATTCCAGAACCGCTCGACGAATGTCGCCTGGGCGCTCGAGGCGAGCGCGGCCCATCGAGCCGAACGGCGCCCGGCGATGCGCAGCGCATTGATCCACAGCGCCTGAATCTCGACGGGCTTCCCGATGCGCGGCGTGACGACCCAGTCGCCAACCTTCGCGTCCATCCAGGTGAGCTGCACACCGCGCTCGCCAGCGGACAACAATCCCGTACCGTCGGCCCGAATACCGAACCGCGTACCTCGTGCGTACCCGCCGACGATGGCGTCGATCGCCGCGTCGAGCGCACGCCGGTCCGACGTCACGACCGGGTGCCGCGCCTCGGTCACCTCGAGGAATTCGTGTACCGCGATCACGTACCAGAGCGAGGCGTCGACCGAGTTGTACTCCGCCGATCTTCCGGCTTCGGGGAAGAAGTTCGGCAGCATGCCTTCGCTCACGTGCCCCGCCCACTCGAGCAATATCTCTCGCGCGTCCGCGAACCGATCGTACTCGGCCGTCGCGCTCGCGAGACATAGCCCGCGGATGCTGATGAACGTGTCGCGGCCCCAGTCCGAGAACCACGGGTACCCGGCGATGATCGTCTTGCCGGCGCCGCGCGTCACGATGTAATCGTCGGCGGCGCGGTGCAGCGCGGAAGGAAAAGCCGCGCGCCGCCGCCGCTCGCTCGTCTCGATCGACTCCCAGCACCGCTCGGGTGATGTGCTCAAGAGCGGCCGTGCTGCCTCGCTCCCCGCGCCGGAGCCGGCGCCCACGGCGAGCACCGCACGCCGGTCGAGCGAGAACGTGAAGCGACCCGGTGCCCCGAGGTCCTCCACGAAATCGAGCCCGCGGGCGCGCTCCTCATCGTACTGGAAGTGTCGATACCACGCCGGATCCGAGAAGTAGTCGCCGTTCGCGAGAGCGATCACTGGCGGCAAGTCCGTGTACGGCTGCCAGGTGACACGAGGACCTGCAACGCGCGCATCGAAGCGGAACGTCGAGTTCTCGTGGTGCAGCGCATGGACGTCCCGGCCCGACAGGTACGGCTGAACGATCAGTCTGGCGGTGCCGGGTTGGGCGAGTCGCCACGCCAGCGCGACCAGCGGCGCATTCCGGACTGCCACCAACTCCTGAACGATCTCCAACCCGTCAGGCAGCGTGAACGTCCAGGTCGGCCACGGGTTGCGAGTAAAGTGCGTGACACGCGCCGCGCCGTCGGGGTGCGTGACCTCGGGCGTGTATCGCTGGGACGTCAGCGCGAAGCGGCCGTCAGCCGTCTCGACCCACGCATCGAACCCGTTGACGAGCACGACGCGCCCCGTGGGCGGCGTCGTCGCGACGGCGAGCACCGCGTGGTATCGACGCGTGCGCACGCCATCGACTCGACCGAACGCGAAGCCGCCCAGTCCGTCGGCCTCGAGCCACTCGGCTGATGGGCTGATCATGTCGCGGCCATGGCACGGGGCGAGTGATGCACGGACCGCGGTGCAGGAATGGATGCCGAGCGCGCCTTCGCGACCGTCTCCAGGCACCGGACGACGAGTGCCGTCCAGCCGGTCTGATGGCTGGCCCCGACCCCGCGCCCGGTGTCGCCATGGAAGTACTCGTGGAACAGCACGAGGTCGCGCCAGTGAGGGTCATCCGCGTACCGCGTGTCGTTGCCGTGGCACGGCCGACCGCCGCGGTCGCCGGGCAGGAAAAGGCTCGACAGCCGTGCCGCGAGCTCCGTCGCGACCTCGCCTAACGACAGGAAACGACCGGACCCCGTGGGACACTCGACGCGAAGTGTGTGGCCGTAGAAGTGATCGTACCGCTCCAGCGCCTCTACGAGCAGGTAGTTCACCGGGAACCACACCGGTCCGCGCCAGTTCGAGTTTCCCCCGAACAGGCCGCTGGAGCTTTCCGCGGGATCGTACTGCACGCGGAACTCCTCGCCGCCATGGCGGAACACGTACGGGTTGTCCGCGTGATGGCGCGAGACCGACCGCACTCCGTGACGAGAGAGAAATTCGGTTTCGTCGAGCAAGTAGCGGAGCACGCTCGTGAGCCGCTCCTTCGACGGGATGGCGAGCAGCCGGTGTGCGTGTTCGTCATCGGCGGCCGGGTCATGGCTCATGTACGACGTGTACTTCGCGAGCTCCGGTCGATTCTCGAGGAACCAGCGCATCCGCTTCGCGAACCCGGGCAGCTTCGCGATCGTCTCGTGCTCGATGATCTCGCACGCGAAGAGCGGAATGAGGCCGACCATCGAGCGCACGCGGAGCGGAACGTGGTCGCCATTCGCGTGCAGCTGATCGTAGTAGAAGCCATCGGTGTCATCCCAGAGGCCGGAACCGCCGAGCGAGTTCATCGCGTCGGTGATCGCCACGAAGTGCTCGAAGAACTTCGACGCGACGTCCTCGTAGCTCGGATCCTGGCTCGCGAGCTCCAGGGCGATCGACAGCATGGTCCCGCAGTAGAACGCCATCCACGCCGTGCCATCCGCTTGCTCGAGGTGGCCGCCCGTCGGCAGCGGCTGCGATCGATCGAAGACCCCGATGTTGTCCAGCCCGAGGAATCCGCCGGCGAACAGGTTGTGTCCCTCGGGGTCCTTGCGGTTCACCCACCACGTGAAGTTGAGCAGCAGCTTGTGAAACGCGCGCGCCAGGAACTGCCGATCGCGCTCGCCGCGCTGCCCGGTCATCTTGTAGACTCGCCAGACCGCCCACGCGTGGACGGGCGGATTCACGTCGCCAAACGCGAACTCGTACGCCGGGATCTGGCCGTTCGGGTGCATGTACCACTCGCGAAGCAGGAGGATGAGCTGCTCCTTCGCGAAGTACGGGTCGATGCGTGCCAGCGGGACGGTGTGAAACGCGAGGTCCCAGGCCGCGTACCACGGGTACTCCCACTTGTCCGGCATCGAGATGACATCGGAGTTGTAGAGGTGCGTCCATTCCGCGTTACGCCCGGTGCGTCGCGAGTCTGGTGGCGCCGGCTGTGCCGGGTCGCCGTCGAGCCACTCATCGATGGCGTAGTGGTAGAACTGCTTCGACCAGAGAAGTCCGGCGTAGGCCTGCCGTGCGACTGCACGCTCGTCGGCCGTCGCGGCTTCGGGAATGCGGGTTGCGTAGAACGCATCGGCCTCGCGAATTCGTGCGGCGAACGTCCGCTGGAAGTCGCGGTCGAACGCACTGGCGGAGCGACTGCCCGCACTGGTTAGGCGCAGGCGTACCGTCACGCTCTCTCCCGGCGCGAGCTCGAGCACGTAGTGAGCCGCCGCCTTCGTACCTCGGCCGGCCGGGTTGACGGCGTCGTGCCGCCCCTGGATGACGTACTCGTGAAATGCGTCCTTCACGTACGGCTGCGCGTTCGGCGACCCGAAGAGCCGCTGGACGTTCGTCTCGTTCTCCGTGAACAGCCAACGCGGTTCGGCACCGTTGGACGCCCGATCCGCCGCGAGCTCCAGGCGACCTAACGACCAGTGATCGGCAACGACGATGTCACGCTCGAGCGCGAGCGATGGCTTCGGCCCGTATTTCTCGCTGCTTCGCCCCCAGCTCCAGGTGTTGCGGAACCAGAGTGTGGGAAGCAGGTGCAGCACGTGCGCCTCGGGGCCCCGGTTCGAGACGGTAAGGCGCACCAGCACGTCGTCCGTGTCCGCCTTCGCGTACTCGGCGGTGACGTCGAAGTAACGGCTTTCGTCGAACGCGCCCGTGTCGGCGAGCTCGAGCTCGGGCTCGTGCTTCCCGCGCCGGCGATTCTCCTCGACCAGCTGGGCGTATGGAAACTCGCGCTGGGGGTACTTGTAGAGCGCCTTGTTGTACGAGTGCGTTGGTGTCGCGTCGAGGTAGTAGTAGCACTCCTTCACGTCCTCGCCGTGATTGCCCTCAGGGCCGGTAAGCCCGAAGAGTCGCTCCTTGAGAATGGGATCCTTGCCATTCCACAGGGCGAGCGCGAAGCAGAGACGTCCCTGGCGGTCACTGAAGCCGAGGAGCCCGTCCTCGCCCCAGCGATATGCGCGCGAGCGCGCGTGCTCGTGCGGGAAGTAGCCCCAGCACTCGCCCGACGGTGAGTAGTCCTCGCGCACGGTGCCCCACTGCCGTTCGGCGAGGTACGGGCCCCAGCGCTTCCAGTTCCGCGTTCGCCGCGCGTCCTCAGCGAGCCGCAGTGATTCTGAGTCGTTCACGGTCCATCCCGTTTGGTAGGTTGTGGATCTGCCGGACGGAAATGGCAACGCGGGCGGAAAAGGTTCCATCCGATCGAATCACACTGGAGACTTGCGAACGACCCAGGTGCCCATCGACCGCCGGTCGTGCACGACGCTGCTCTTGAGCGGATCGACGAGCGATCCACCCAGCGCGGTAGTCACGTCGATCAGTTGCTCGTGATCCACGAGGAAGCGCGTGTCGCCGTCCGGCTGGACGTAACGCCCGCCGCCGAGTGGCTGTAGCCGCGCCTGGCCCACCGTCGTCGCCAACCGGGCGAACAGCATCCCGCCGGGTGCGAGCACCCGCCACATCTCGTTCACCATCGCGTGCCAGTGCCGGTCGTCGCGCGCGAAGTGGAGGACTGCGCTCGAGATGACGACATCCATCGAGCCATCCTCCAGCGACATCGCCTCCACGCGCTCGATACGGAATCGGTCGGGCTCGAGCCGCGGCGCGATGCTCGCCGCGAGCTGCCTCACGCGGGCGATTGCATCGGGATGCTCATCCACGCCCCACACGTCGAACCCGGCGCGCATGAGGAACACGAGGTTGCGTCCCGCGCCACAACCGGCGTCGAGGACCTTCATGCCTGACGCGATACGGCCGCGGAGTAGTTGATCGAACAGGTAGACGTCGATGTCGCCGAACTGCTCGCGCAGGTCTGCCGACGGTTGCGTCACGCCGGAGCCACGAGCTGTGCGAGCTCGGCATCACACTCCGCGAGCCCGGCGGCGTCTCCGATCGCGCTGCGAATGTCACGGCTCTCGCGGAGCGAGTCGAGCGCGGTCGTGTCGTCCCCCGTTGCTCGCGCGACGGCGGCCAGTAACGCCAGGCACTCGGCCTCGCCGTAGCGGTCGCCCTCGGCGCGACGGAGCTCGAGGCTCTCCGTCGCGAACGCGACGGCGCGATCGAAACGTCCCAGCAGCCGGGACGCCCAGCTCGCGACCGCGAGACCGTGCGCGACGCTCCAACGGTCGCCGAAGCGGCGGACGCCGGTCATCGAGTCGATCTGGAGTATGGCGGCCGCCGTCGCAGCGTCGCCCTGACGGATGTGGGTCTCTGCCCGGACGTCGCGCGCAAAGTATACGAGCCGTTGGTCACCGACCGAGCGGAGTGTGTCTTCCGCGCGTTCGAGAAGCTCGAGCGCCTGGTCCAGATCGCCGGCGCGGCACTTCGCCCACGCGAGAAAGGTGTCGGCGAACGCCACGCCGCGCCAATCGGCGACGTCGGCGCGGAGCACCGAGCTTCGCGCGAACGCGGCGCAGGCTTCGGCCAGGTCGCCTTCGAACAGCGCGGCAGCGCCGAGGTTCGTCAGCGCGAGCGCCGCGATACGGGTCGCGCCGATGCGGTCCGCGAGCGTTAGGCACTCCACCGAGAGTCGCCGCGCCTTCGGAAAGTCGCATTGCCGCCAGGCGATCCACCCGAGGCCCGAGAGCGCCCGCGCCACGCCGGCTTCATCGCCGAGACGACGACGCACCTCGAGGACCGCCTGAAAATGCTGCTCCGCTTCCCCGACGGCGCCAGTGTTCTGCGCGAGATGTCCTGCCCCGGTCATGGCGTCGGCGCGAGAGGCGTCGAGGTCGGGCCGGGAGGCCGCTGGCATGGCCAGCACACGCGCCAGCCAACTGCGACCTTCCGCGAGGTGACCACGGACCAGCCAGTACCGCCAGAGCGCCGCGCCGAGCGAGAGCGCTCCGCCGGCATCATCATGCCGGATCATCCACTCCAGGGCGGCACCGAAATTCGCGTGCTCGAGGGCGAGCGTCGTCAACGCTTCGTGCTGTGACTCGCCGGTCAGCCGCGGTGCGAACGACACCGCCAGCCGCCGATACCACTCGGCGTGACGCCTGGCTACGGCATCGGCATCTGCGCTTCGTGCGAGCTCGTCGAGCGCGACCTCTCGCACGGTTTCCAGCATGCGGAGGCGTGGCTCGGCGCCTCCCGCGGTCATGTCACGCATGAGCAGGCTCGCATCGACGAGCGCGCTCAGGTCATCGAACGCACGGCTCGAGCGATCGTCGTCCGCGCAGACCCATTCGGCGGCATCGACGGTGCACCCGCCAGCGAAAAGCGCCATTCGGCCGAACGTGCTCCGCTCGCTCGGCGTGAGTAGCGCGACGCTCCACGCGACTGCCTCGCGGATCGTTTGATGTCGGGCAGGCAGATCGCGGCTCGTGCCCGACACGAGCTCGAATCCCGATGCGATGCGCGTCGCGACGGCGCGCGGTGACATGAGGCGGCAACGCGCCGCGGCCAGCTCGATGGCGAGGGGCAGCCCGTCGATGCGTGAACAGATCTTCGCCGCCGCCGCGAGTGCCTCGTCGTCGAACACGAGCGCGGCATTCGCGGCTGACGCGCGTCGCACGAACAGACGGACCGCCGGGTTGTCGCGCAGCGCCGATGCGTCGGCTGCAGCATCCGGGAGGGACAGCGGGGCGACGAAGAACTCGTGCTCGGCGCGGATCCCGAGACGCGTGCGGCTCGTGATGAGCATCTTCATGGCAGGCGCGGCGGCGATCAACTGTGCGACCGCTGGAGCCGCGCTCACGACCTGCTCGAAGTTGTCGAGCACGAGCATCGTGCGCCGACCGGCGTTCGCCGACGTGATGGCGTCGATCGGGTCTCGTCCGCTCTCGGGTTGAACGCCGATGGCCGCTGCAATGGCCGGCGCCACCCGTCCGGGATCGTGCAGCGGAGCGAGGTCGACGAACACGACGCGGTCCAGGTGCGACTCGAGCTCGCGCGCGGCGTGGATCGCGAGCCGCGTCTTTCCCGTGCCCGCGGCGCCGGTGAGCGTCAGCAGCCTAACGTCTGGCCGGTCGAGGAGCGAAACGACCGCGCGGAGCTCCGCCTCGCGGCCAATCATCTCGTCGTCGACGTCAGGCAAGCGTGACTGCGCCGCAGCTCTGCCTGACGTGAGCAGGCGAACGACCTCACTCCCGGAACTCGGGCGTCGTGACGGCTCGTCGGCGAGCATGTCGCGCACCACGTCGCCGAGCCACGAGGGTACGTCGGGTCTCAGCGTGCGGAGCGTGGGCGCGCGCTCCGTGTGCCGGCGGGCGAGCACGGAGGATGGCGTCGCGCCGATCCAGGGCGGACGGCCCGCGAGCATCTCGAACAGCACACACCCGAGGCTGAAGATGTCACACAGCGGCCCCTCGTCTCCTTCGCCCGAGAGTTGCTCGGGGGCCATGTAGGCCGGCGTGCCGAGCGAGACGCCCGTCTGCGTGAATTGCGCGTCCAGCGAGTGCGACACCACTCGTGCGATGCCAAAGTCGGCAACGATAGCGTGACCGTCGGCGAGCAGGATGTTCTCGGGCTTCACGTCACGATGCACCACGCCGCGCCGATGCGCATGGCTCAGCGCTTCGGCCACCTCCTGCGCGATCAGCAGGGCGTCGGCGATGGACAGCTTCCGCTCACGATTGAGGCGCGTGCGCAGCGATTCGCCATCGACGTAGGGCATCACGTAGAAGAGCCCATCACCCCACTCGCCGGAATCGTGGAGTGGCAGGATGTGCGGATGCTGGAGCCCCGCCGTGACCCGAATCTCGCGCTCGAACCTGTCACGGCCGATCGCCGCACTCATGTCCGCCCGGAGCACCTTGATCGCGACATTTCGGCCGTGCTTGGTATCGCGCGCGAGATACACGACGGCCATTCCGCCACGCCCAAGCTCTCGCTCGATCGTGAACCGGTCGACGAACCGTTCGTGATTCGCTTGCCCTCGCAACGTGTCGGCGAGCTCGGTCACCGCGCTGCTCGGCTCACCGTCCAGCTCCTCCCGGACGCGTTCCGCATATCGCTCGGCCTGTCGCAGGGCAGCCGTACGATCGCCGCTCTCCGCCAGCGCTCCCATGAGTCCGAGCACCGCTCGGGTCTTCAACGGATCGATCGCGGTGAGTCGGCGCCACCAATCGGCGGCGGCGACATAGTCCTTTCGATGTTCTGCCTCGGCGGCGAGCCGTTCCAACACCCGCTCCGCTGCCTGCCCGAGTCGCAGCCGAACGCCGTCGATCCACTGCTCGAAGTCGGGTGCGTCGGGAACGAATACGCCATCGAGGAAGGCACCTGCATAGAGATTCGCCGCGAGTGCCGCATCGTCGCGACGGACGGCATCCTCGAACTCCGCGACATCTGATGACACGACCAGCGGGTTCAACGCGAGCACGTCGTGGCCAAGCACCAGCTGGTCTTCACCGGTGTCGCGCTTGAGCGCGTACACCGACTGAGAGAGCGCTGCTCGCGCACGCGTCTCGTCCACCTCGGGCCAGAGGAGACCGACCAGCTTGTCACGGGTAATCCCGCGCGTGCCGGACGCCGCCAGCACGGCCAGGACGGCCAGGCGCCTTCGCTGCGCCGCCGCGCCGGTGAGCGGCCCGTGCTCGCCTTCCAGGGAGAGACCGCCGAACGTCTTGAGACGCAGCACCGTGTGAGGTCCCGGAGTGCCGCCCGCGGCAGGTGAGAGCGAGGTGAGAGGGGCGTTTCATACTAGGTCCTGCGCGAAAGGGCAGCAAGGAACCGTGGTCGAGATGCAGCGATGACAGCGATCGGCGAAGGCATCGGGTTCAGGGCGGGCGGAATTGCTGGCGCGACGCTCGCGACCGCCGACCTGACTCGCGCGCGCGTGTTCTACCTCGCTCGCCTGGGATTCCCGTTACTGCACGACGAGGGAGACGCGTTCACGTTCCGCGCTGGCTCGAGCGACATCACCGTGCGTCTCGAGGCCGACAAGTCGCTGGCGGCGGATGAGCCCGGCCCCTTGCAGCGACGCGTGGAGCGCGTCGCTCTCTGGTGCACTGGTCTCGACGATTTGCGCGCCGTCGCCGACGCGCTCACGACGCTGGGCATCGAGCATTCCGGCGCCGCGGGCCGGGCGTGTGTCGCGTTCAGCGATCCCGACGGAATCGAGTGGGAATTCCGGGTTCGTTGATGCGTTTCTTCACTACCTTTGGATCAGGAGGTGGCACGATGCAGAACGTTAGGCAGCTCGGTACGGCAGGGATCGTTGCGGTCGCGTTGCTGACTCTCGCCACGGTCGCGAGCGCACAGGCGAAGCCGGCGAAAGCGACGCCGTCCTCGAGTACAGCCAAGTCGTTGACGTGGGGGCCCGCGCCCGACGTCTTCCCCGCGGGCGCAAAGATGGCCGTCGAGCGCGGCGACCCGACGAAGTCCGGCGAGTTCGTGGTTCGCCTCTCCTTCCCGGCCGGCTACAAGATCCCCCCGCACTGGCACCCGACCGCGGAGCACGTTCATATCCGCAGCGGTGAGCTCCTCGTCGGCATGGGGGACGCGATCGACCAGGGCAAGGCCATGAAGATGGCGCCCGGCGACACGGGGTCGATCGGCGCGAAGATGCACCACTTCGCGATCGCCCCGGTGCCGACGGTACTGAGCGTTCGCGCGGACGGTCCGTTCGCGATGACGTACGTGAACGCGGCGGATGACCCGCGGAAGGGGAAGCAGTAACGACGCCGGTATTACAATTCGCGAATGGCAGACGCGGTACTGATCGTGGTGTCCGATCTCGACGGCACACTCCTCGACCACACGACCTACGCGTTTGACGCCGCGCGAGCGGCACTCGAGCGGTTGTACGACGCCCGGGTGCCGCTCGTGCTGTGTACGAGCAAGACCCGCGCGGAAGTAGAACCCATTCGTGCCGCCCTCCGCAACGCGCATCCGTTCATCGTCGAGAACGGCGGCGGCGTCTACGTGCCCCTTGGTTATTTCCCGTTCGAGATCGACGGGGCCGAGCGTCGTGGTGAGTACGCGGTGATTCCTCTCGGCGACCCGTACGCGGAGCTCACGCGCGCGCTCGATAGTGCCTCACGAGCAACCGGTGTGGGCGTGCGTGGGTTTGCGAGCATGACTGACGACGAGGTTGCCGCCGAAACGGGGCTCGCGCTCGCGGAGGCACGGCTCGCACGCGAGCGTGAGTTCGACGAGCCGTTCGCGGTCACGGAGCCGGCGCGCGCGCCGGAGCTCCTCGCCGCCATCGAGCGTGAAGGCAAGCGATGGACGAGCGGCGGCCGCTTTCACCACATCACCGGCGCGAACGACAAGGCCGCCGCCGTGCGCCTGCTCCTGTCGCTTTACCGCCGTCAGCTGGGCGACGTCCGCACCGTGGGACTCGGCGACGCACCTAACGATGCGGAATTCCTGACGGTCGTGGACGTCCCGATCCTCATTGCCTCGCCACGTGTCGACCGGCTGCGCGCCCTCGTGCCCGGTGGTCAGGTCACGACGCTGGGCGGGCCGGCCGGCTGGAACGCGGCCGTGCTGGCGGTGCTCGACGATCGTCGTTAGGTCGTTCCGACGATCTCCATCTCCTCGGCCGCGTCGAGGATGAGGTCGAACATCCCGGGAATCGCGTGCAGAACGCGGTTCCAGTTCGGAATGATCGGCAGCGACAGCGGGTTCGCGGTGTAGGTCTCGGCTGCCTCCCGCAGGCTCTCGGCAAAGGCCGTGACGGCGGATGCCTCGGCGTGACGGTCGAACTCGAGGCCATTCAGCATCGCGTCCGCGTAATACTTGTTGATCGTGTCCTGCGCGAGCTCCTGGTAGTGCACGAGCACCGTTCGGAAATCGGCATCGCCGAGCACGCACCCCTGGGCGGCGAGGGTTCGGAACAGGTTCTTCGCAATCTCCAGCGTCATGCGTCGCAGCCCGGCACTCGCGTCGGCTTCCGACAGCACCTGATGCTTGTGGTCGTAGTTGTCCGCGATGTCCACCTGGCAGATGCGCGACAGCGTGCAGTTGCGAAAGACCTCGGCCAGCACGCCGACCTCGAGGCCCCAGTCGCTCGGGATGCGGTTCACGCGTGCGAGGTCCGCGCGCATCGCGAACTCGCCGGAGAGTGCGTAGCGAAAGCTGTCGAGGTACCGGAGGAAATGCGTCGTCGGCTGCAGCGTGAGCAGCGCGCGCACGAGCGGCGAGAAGAACAGTCGCGTGACGCGCCCGTGCATCTTCTTCGTCGTGCGGGCGTAGTAGCCCTTGCAGAACTCGAACCCGAGGTTCGGGTTGGCCACGGGGTAGCAGAGTCGCGTGAGGAGGCTCTTGTCGTAGTTGCGGATGTCGCAGTCGTGGAGGGCGATCACGTCGACATCCTCGCGCGCGAGCAGGTAGCCGTAGCACAGCCAGCACGTACGGCCCTTGCCCGGTCCGCCCGCACCGATGCCTTGGTCCTCGAGCATGCGAAACAGCTCTTCGACCTTGGGGTGCTCCATCCAGAGCGCCGTGACGGGCGTCGGAAAATCCCGGAAGAATCCCGCGGCGCGGAGGTACTGCTCGTGGGTGGCGCCGCCGATTGCGACGACGATGCGCTTGAGGAATCGCACGGTGCGAAGCTCGTCGACGATGCGCTGCATCGCCGGATGCTCGAACTCCGTGTAGAGGGCGGGGAGCACGAGGCCGATGCGGTTGTGGTCCGCGATGGCGACGAGCTCCGCCTCGATCACATCGTCGTCGTTCGGGTTGAGGCGGTGGAGCGTCGTGACGACGCCCGATTGAAAGAAATCGGCCATGGGCCCCTCGCGGTGAACTGCGCGGCACGCCGCGCACGCGAGAGACGAGCGTTCACGCGCGGGACGGTTCGAGCCAGATGATTTCGTACGCGTCGAGGGGGACGCGCAGCGTGTCGTCTTCCGCCAGGATGTAACGGTCGGTCAGCGCATCCCGCCAGACCCGGTCTCGCGGACCGACGTCGGCGAGCGGCACGCGCAACTCCTGGGCCGTGGCCGTCACGTTGGTCAGCGCCATGAGAATTTCTTCACGTCGTCGTGCCCGTCGGACGACGCAGAACACGGCCGGGTTCACGAGGAGGACCTGCTGCTCGGCGGAGGGGTGAAACGCGGCGAGGCGCGTGCGGACGTCGATGAGATGCACGAAGCGCTCGAGGATGCGCGCGGCGTGCGACTCCGGCACGCTGAGCTGGTCGAGCAGCTCCTGTACCCGGATCGTGTTCCGGTTGATGCTGCGGGGATCGCGCTCGTTGACCTTGTAGTCGGAGGTGACGTATGCGCCGACGATGCTGGGCAGGTAGATGGCCGGGACGCCGAGCAGGGCGAGTGCCAGCGCGCGCGAGGCGAGGAAGCGCGCGATCTGGAGGTCTTCGGGCTCGTCGGAGTCGACGTCGTTGAGCGCGTTGAACCAGGGGATGTTGAGCTCGTATGGCGTCTGCACGCCGCCGCCCGCCGCGCGGTACGAGACGAGACCGCCGTGGTTCGTCGTCCGCCTAACGAGTTGCTGTCGCTCGGCGTCCGTCAGCAGCTCGGCCACCGGCAGAAGTCCGATGCCGTCGTGGGAGTCGAGGAAGTTGAGGAACGTCGTCGTCTCCGACGGCGGCGCGATCGACGCGGCCCACTCGGCCAGGCGCGTCCAGTCCCCCGAATGGAACGTCCACAGCACGAGCGGCGGCAGCGCGAAGTTGTAGACCATGTGCGCCTCGTTCGTGCCGTCGCCGAAGTAGCTGACGTTGTCGTCGTGGGGGACGTTCGTCTCGGTGATGAGCGCGACGCGGGGCGCCGCGACGTCGAGCACGGCGCGAAAGAGCTGGACGAGCGCATGTGTCTGTGGCAGGTGTGCGCTCGACGTCCCCAGCTCGCGCCACAGGTACGTCGCTGCGTCGAGCCGAATCAGGTCGGCGCCGCGCCGAATGTAGTAGAGCAGTACGCCGAGCACGCGGAACAGCACGTTCTCGCTGCGGAAGTTGAGGTCGATCTGGTCCGGGCTGAACGTCGTCCAGACCCACCGTGGCCCGCGCAGCGTCTGGTATTCGGTGAGCAGACTGCTCGTCCGCGGCCGGAGGATGAGACGCAGATGCTCCTCGGTGATCGCCTGCGGTGTTTCGAAGCTGACGAAGAAGTCCTCGTAGTTCGGGTTGCGCGCGAGGAACTCGCGAAACCACTCGCTCTTCGACGAGACGTGGTTGATCACGCCGTCGAACATCAGCCGGTACTTGTCCCCGAGTCGCTCGATGTCCTTCCAGCCGCCGAGGCGCGGGTCGACCTCCTCGTAGTCGATGACGCTGAAGCCGCGGTCGGACGAATACGGAAAGAAGGGGAGGATGTGGACGGTGCTGAACACGTCGCGGAACAGCGTCTCGAAGATGATCGACAGCGCACGCAGCGGGTGCGCGTTCGGGCTGTCGATGAGATCTCCGTACGTGATGGCGACGACGTCGGTCTCGGTGAACCGATCGCGCGGGTCGAACTCGGCGTCCGCGACGAGCATCTCGAGCGACTTGTGCGCGTGATGCACCTGCATGAGCCGTTCGACCTCCCAGTAGTACGCCGTCGCGTCGAGCTCTCCGTAGAGGACTGTGAGCTTCTCGATGATCCGCTCGCGCTGCGCGGCGGTGACCTCGAGCGGTGGTCGCGAGTAGTCGGGCTCGTGCAGGTAGCGGCGGCGCTGGAATCTGGTCATCCCGGAGTACGCTCGTGCAGCAGCTGAGGTGGGAATGATGGCGCGGAGCAACCGGCCGCGTCACCCCCGGGCGAATCCACCGACATCGATGCATATTGCCCGCGGCAGCAGCGTGATGGAGCACAGATGACGCCAACTCTCTCCGGCATCGACATCGGGATCGTCGTCGTCTACCTCGCGGGCATCGTGGGCATGTCGTTCGCGTTCGCGCGACGGCAGCACGATGGCGAGGACTACTTTCTCGCGGGCCGGCAGCTGCGCGGGTTCACGCTGGCGATCTCCATTCTCGCCAACCAGGCGAGCGCGGTGAGTCTCGTTGGCGCCCCGGCATTCGTTGCGCTTCGCGATGGCGGCGGACTCCGATGGCTGCAGTACGAGCTGGCGCTCCCTTTGGCCATGCTGGTGCTCATCATTCTGCTGTTGCCGGCGCTGCGATCGGTCCCCGGATCGTCGATCTACGCGTACGCCGAACAGCGCTTCGGGCGTCGGACCCGCCAGGTACTGGCGGCCAGCTTTCTGCTCTCGCGCGGCCTTTCGTTAGGCGTCATCCTCTACGCGTCTGCCCTGGTGGTGAGCACCGCGCTTGGCTGGCCCGTCGGGTGGTGCATCGCCGCGCTCGGCCTCTTTTCGGTCGCCTACACGAGCCTCGGCGGGCTCGCGGCCGATGTGTGGAGCGACGTCGTCCAGTTCATTCTGCTCTGGGGCGGCACGCTCGTCGCGGCGATCTACGTCGTGCTGCATGGCGGCATGGACGTGTTGCACGCCATTCCCCTCTCCCGCGCGAAGCCACTGGTGCTCGGCGCGACCGGGTTCCAGGACGGAACGACGTTCGCGTTCTGGCCCATGCTGTTCGGCGGGATGTTCCTCTATCTCTCCTACTATGGCTGCGACCAGAGTCAGGCCCAGCGTCTGCTTGCCGCGCGCAGCGACGCGGACGCCAGGCGGGCGCTCCTCTGGAACGGCCTGCTCCGGTTCCCGCTCGTTCTCACGTACTGCGTCTTCGGGCTGCTGCTTGCCGGGCTACTCCGAGTGGACGCCGGCTTCGCCGCCGACATGGCGTCGCGTCCGGCCGACAGTCTCGTGCCCACGTTCATGATGGGTTACCTGCCGACGGGGCTGCGCGGGCTTCTGCTGGCGGCCATCCTCGCGGCTGCGATGTCCTCGATCGATTCGGCTCTCAACTCGCTCGCCGCCGTAACGCTCGAGGACGTCGCCGGGATTCCGCCGGCCCGTCAGCCGGTGTGGCTCTCGCGAGGCGTTTCCCTCGGCTGGGGCCTGTTCGCGGTCGCCTCCGGCGCGCTGTTCGCGCGCACCGGGAGCGGCGTGCTGGAGACGATCAACCTGATCGGCTCCGCGTTTTACGGCCCCGTGCTGGCGGTTTTCTTGTTAGGCGTCCTGGCACCCCGACTCACGGGGAGTGCCGCGCTCGTCGGCCTTGTCGTGGGATTGCTTGGGAACCTGGCCCTGGCGCGGTTGGCTCCGGGCGTGTCGTGGCTGTGGTGGAATCCGGCGGGATTCTTCGTCACATGCGTCGTGGCGCTGTCGATTTCCCGCGTCGCTCCGCATGCTGCCGTCGTCCGGTGGCCGCGCCGCGAGGCGGCGTACCTCCTCGGAGCGTTCGTCGTGATGCTCGTTCTGCTCGCGGGAGCGTCGCTGAGCGTCGGGTGACCGAATTCGCGACGGCTTCAGGGTTGGGGGATTACCGCTACGGGATGTTTGGAGACGGCCTGCCCCCGAGCACGGGCGATCTGCTCGGCCGTCAATGTCGACGGTGCATCGGGGCGGGAGCACGCGTTGGCCATCACGTTGCGCGTCGAGTCACACGGCACATGAGCGAGCCCGAGCGAGTGGCCCAGCTCGTGAGCGAGCGTTCTGCCACCGCGATACTCCGGCGTGAGCTCGTAGCCGAAGCCCCGCTCCGCGAGCATGACGCCGCCGATCTCGGGATTGAACATCCCGCCCGCGATCCGGCCGAAGTCTCGGATGAGAAACACGTTCCACCCGGGTCGTAAGATCGAGTCGCGCGGGAGCGGCGCGAGAATGCGCGACACATTCACTTCGAGCTGGCCGGCAAGCACAGAGTCGAACTGCGTGCCGGCCAGGGCCTCTTCGTGGACCACCGACTCCAGTTCCCATCGGATGCCGGCGACTGCCCACACCTGGTTCGCGACGGCGAGTAGCGTGCGAACCTCGGCCGCTGTCCGGGTTGTCGACAACGCGGTGCTAGCCGGGGAGTGCAGAAGGTGCACGCGAACTGGAAGAGCGAGCGTGGAGTCCTGCGCGTGTGTCCGTCGGACGAAGCCGAGCGCGAGGATCAGGAGAAGAGCAAGTCGCATAGGTGGACGTAAGGAGAGGTGCGAACGGCCATCGCCGATCACAGCGGTGCCTTCACGTTCTCGAACATCGAGGAAGGAACGTACGTCCTCGGCTTCTTTCATCTGAAATCGAGGGTATCGATGACCAGGAGCCAGGACCGCGAACCCAAGTAACGAGCAGACGTGCGTCGCCGCGCCCCTGTGGTCACGCGTCGCGGACGGCATCAGGTTGCTCGCCTATCGGCTCCAGCCCGGATTCCAATCCGGCGCCGCCAATCAGGCGCTCTTCAGCTGAACTCAAGCGTTAGGCTGATACTACTCTCTATATATGGCAAAGTCTCACGGCGGCACTTTTGTCACGACGCTATTCAAATATCCCGGCCCGGGCGGCTGGCACTTCGCGACCGTTCCCGAACACCTCGCCCCCCCAAGCGGGTATGCGTGGGGGCGCTCGCCCGTCCGTGCCACCGTCGACGGCCACACGTGGAACACGAGCGTTTGGCGAGATACCAAGTTGCAGCGTACGCTGCTCGCCGTCCCCAAGCGCGTTCGTGGAACGAAAGGTGACGGCGACTCCGTCTCGGTCCAGCTCGAATACACACTCTAGGGAGGCAAGGCGGTAACGAATCACGGCTCGATCATGCGATACTCTTTCGGAGGTTCGGCGCCGAGCAGGTTCCGGACGAAGTAGTCCCACGACCGCCTGATCGCGTACGTCGACCGCTGATGACCTGCGTCGGTGATGATCAACATGTCGAAGTCCTTCCCCGCCTTCTCCAGCGCGTCCACCAGACGAAGCGTCTCCGCCGGAGGGTTGTTGCAGTCCATGTCACCGGTCATGAGCAACAACTTGCCCTTGAGGTTCGACGCGTACTTGTAGTTCGCCTCCGCCTCGTAGTTGTCGGAGTCGCCCATCTTCCTGTACGGTCCCTGATACTTCTCGCCCCAGTACCAGCCGTACACGCGGAAGTCGTGGTTACCCGACCCGGCGACGCCGACCTTGAAGAAGCCGGGGAAGTGCAACATCGCGGCGGCGGCTGAATACCCTCCGCCCGAGTGTCCCACTATGCCGACACGCGTGGTATCGATCCAGGGATACCTGGCGGCCAGCTGGCGGATCGCGGCGACGTGGTCCGGGAGCCCGTTGTCACCCACGTGCCCGTAGAAGAAGTCCTCGAACGCCTTGGATCGCTGCGGCGACGAGCCTAACGCGTCGAGCTGGATGACGATGAAGCCCAGCTCCGCGAGCGCCCGCCGCATGCCTTCCTCGCCCAGGTTGCGCGTCGGCACGAACCTGTCCGTTCGCGTCTCGACCGACGTGCCGAGCACCCAGTCCGGTCCCTTGAATACCCAGTCGCCCACGCTGCCACGCTGCGGTCCGGGATAGATGTAGCTCACGATCGGGTACTTTTTCGTCGGATCGAACGTGCTCGGCTTGTGCAGAATGCCCCAGAGATCCGTCTTGCCATCCCGCGCCTTGACGGTGAACTCCTCCGCGGGTGTCCAGCCGATCGCGCGAAGCGGCGCGGCGTCTCCGCGAGCCAGCTCCATGACGACCTTGCCATCGGCATCGCGCAGCACGGTCACCGGCGACGTCGCGATCTGCGAGTACGTGTCGATGAAGTACGGCGCGCGCGGGACGCGCCGGATCGTGTGATTCCCCCGCTCGGGCGTCAGCAGCGTCAGGCCGCTGCCGTCGAAGCCCACGCGATAGAGGTAGGCGTAGTGTGGTGAGCCCGCCTCTTTGCCCCAGGCAGTGAAGTAGATCTGCTTCCGCGCGCTGTCGACGCGAACGATGCCGTCGACCTTGTACGACCCACGCTCGACCTGGTTCTTTAGCGTGCCGTCTCGTGCATAACGATAGAGATGACCCCAGCCATCGCGCTCGGAGACCCAGAAGATGTCCTGTCCACCGTTCGCGACCGCCCAATCCGTCGGGTTGAGATCCACGAACGTCGCGGCCGTATCACGGACGATCGTATGTGAGTTGCCTGTGGTCAGGTCGACCACCGCCAGCTGCACCGACTTGAGACTGCGGGTCGAACTCACGACATACAGCTCGTCCGAGGTCTTCCCCCAGCGCGCCTCGTCCGGAGCGTTCAGCGCGCCGATCGGTGCGCCTTCGATCTTCTTCGCGGAGCGATTCGCGACGTCGAGCACGTAGAAGTTGTACCGCAACACGAGACTGTCGCCCGGCACCGCGTAGAAGTAGCTGTGGTCAACCGGTTGATTCGAGCTCGACGAGTACAAGGGGTAGATCCGCACGCCGCGAAGATCATCACGCTGTACCAGCAGCTTCTTCGAGTCGGGCGACCAGATGACGTCACCAGCGGCCGGCATGAATCGCTCGAGCTCGACGCGCGCGACCTCGAGCCCGAACCGATAGAGGCCGTAACCCCACGACGTCGTGCCGTCCGTCGTGAGCGCGATCGAGCCCGCCGGCAGCGGAACGGAATCGCGCGGCGGCAGCGGACCGGGTATCGTGGGCGCGTCGCATCCATTGCGCACCGGTGCCCTGTGGAGAGGACGCCACGCCACCGGGTCGGCGTCGGTGAGTCGAGCCGGTCGTACGTACACGTTGTAGTTCCAGACGAACGCGTCCCACTCCCCGTTAGGCGACCGACTGGCCCACGTTGGTCCCTTGGCCTTGCGCCGCACCATGAGCTGGGCCGAGTCGGCGAGGACGCACTGCGGTGCATCGAGCGGGCACCAGTAGGACTTGCCGCGGACATCGAACTGCAGCGCGCGATCGCCGTTCACCAAGGTGGCAGTCGGCAACTTGCGCGGGTCGATGGACGTGTCCGCAACTGCCGAGAGCGACGCCGCGACACGACCGTTGTCGATCAGCGGGCGCCTGGTCCGCGTGCGGGGATCGACGAGGTACAGTGTGCCGCGATCGGCACCGCTGCCGTTCGCCTCGTAGTAGAATCGGACGCTGTCACTGAACCACACAGGGTACACG
Source organism: Gemmatimonadaceae bacterium (assembly GCA_036274195.1). Lineage (GTDB taxonomy): Bacteria > Gemmatimonadota > Gemmatimonadetes > Gemmatimonadales > Gemmatimonadaceae > JAJKIV01. The sequence continues at coordinate 52,490 of DASUGD010000324.1, forward strand.
CGACCGCCCACGAGCAGCGGGTCGAAGGTCCGTATGCGATCGGCCGCGGCGTAATCGACCCGCTGCGCCGGCAAGCCGTGGATGGCTGACGCGCCGACGGCCAGTGTCGTGATGAGTGTGAGGCGACAACGCCCTACCCTTCCGTAGAAGGTCCCCAGCTCCATGCTCGCTCCCGATGTCGTTGGATGCAGGCGGCACGTCGCCTGCGACGTATGTCACCCTTACCAATTGGAGGGCAACGTGGCACGCGACAGAGAGCTCATCAATCCTCAGGGCGACGACAAGCGGTATGTCCGCCGCAACGAGCAGGGCGAGTTTACCGATTCACAGGATGACGTCGGGCGGTCTCTGCGGCAGGATCGACGTACTGACGCCGAGCACGAGGTCGAGAAGGGGCAGGGCGACCGCGGCGATCGAGCCGAATAGTCGTCGGCCCTCGGACGTTCGACCACTGGAGGTGCGAGGGGCGCGCACACGAAGCCGGGAGTGAGACGAAGGCACAGGGAGTCAACGGGGTCAGAGCGGTTGTAATTTCGAGAACTGTCACACAGCCTCAGTTCCCCGAATTCAAACGACTCTGACCCTGTTGATCGGTTGGTTGGCCAGCGGGCGCAGGTGGGTGGCGGTCCTCTCCCTGGCGCTTGTCGCGCCCGTCACGGCGTCCGCGCAGGACGCGGCGACGGACACCGTGGCAATGCCCGGCATCGAGATCGCCTTGCGTCCCGAGCGAAACAAAGCCGGCAACGTCGAATCCGTCCTCGTCACGTTCCAGCTCACCGACACGGTGCCCGTCGCACCGATGATGGAGTTTCGGGCACCGATCGAACTGAACAACCTCCCCGGCATCGCCGATCGCTTGAGAGGCTTCCGCGTCGATGACAGCATCGGCGCGGTTCTGATGACGAGAACGGACGACTCGGTCGAAGCGAGCGTGTTCGGCTACAATCGTCGCTGGCGCACCGCGCGTTCCGTGACCTTTCCGGTCACGGTCACCTACCGCGCGATCGTTCCGCCAGGCCGCCTTCGTGCAGGCCCGCCCTTCGATCTGCGCACGTTTGCCGGAGGCGTGAGCGGTGGTGGTGCCGGGTTCCTCGCACTTCCGCAGGATGCGCGGCAGTACCGCGTACACATCCGCTGGGACCTGCGCGACCTGGGGCGCGGCTCCGTTGGCGTCTCCAGCCTCGGTGACGGAGACGCCGAGGCGACCATGGCACTCGCGGACCTGCAATCGAGCTGGTTCATGGCCGGCCCGTTAGGCCGGTATCCCAAGCGCGGAAATACCGGCGGGTTCAGCGCGGCGTGGCTGGGGACATCGCCAGGGCTCGACCTTGGCGCCGATATGGCGTGGGCAGCCAAGGCATACAAGTCGCTCAGCATGTTCTTCGGTGACACGATCGTCCACCCCTACCGGTTCTTCCTGCGCGTCCTTCCGGAGTCCACCACGTCCGGAGGCACCGCCGGGAACGGCTCGTTCATGCTGCAGGTTCCCGTTAGGCCCAAGGGCTCGGCATCCGGGGAGGACGGGGAACTGCGAAGCACCATCGCCCACGAGATGATCCACGGATGGGCCAGCTCGTTCGAGGGCGCTGGTCCATGGGCGAGTGAAGGGCTCGCGACATACTTCGCCGCGAATCTCCAACGACGCTTGGGGCTGCAGCCCATCAAGGTATTCGTAGCCGAGCTGAATCGGCTATCGCAGCAGTACAACGGGAATCCCTACCGCAACGCAACGGGCGAAGCTGCCCGCGCGGCGGCCTGGGCCGACAAGAACGCCGAGTCACTGCAGTACGTGCGCGGGTCGCTGTACTTCTTCACGCTGGATGCCGCGATTCGTCAGGCGTCGGATGGCGAACGGTCGCTCGACGACATATTGCTCGAGCTGTTCGCTCGACGCACAGACGGCGAGATCGTCAGCGTGCGGACCTTCACCAACGCGGTGGCGAGGGTGTTGGGCCGACGTGTTGCCGCGGAGCTGGACTCCGTTGTCGTTCGCGGGACGAAGACCGTCTTCGTGCCGCCTGACGCATTCGGTCCATGCTTCACGCATTCCTGGACGCAGGTCGTGGTGCCGGATTTCGGGTTCGATCGACGGACGCCGGGAGTGCAGACTGTCGTCGGCCTGGTTCCGACGTCGGCCGCGGCAGCTGCCGGACTTCGCAACGGGGATGTGATCACGACACCACTCGCGCCCGAACTGCTCGTCAGCGATCGGGTCGAACAGATGAAGCTCGATGTCGTGCGCGGCGCCGAATCGCTGTACCTCACCTACATGACCAGCCCCATGGTCAACGAATCGTGGCAGTGGTCGCGCGTGCCCGGCGTGTCGCTCGCCGTCTGCCGCGGCGGTCCCGCCATGAGTGTTCCGCTCAAGCATCCGCCGTCGAAGAACAGGCACATACGGAAAAGAAGGGCACAGGGGTCGCCGTAGGTTGACCTACAACCTGGCCACCGACGGACCAGGTCGGCACCTACGACAACCTGCACGTGACAGCATCGCCCCACGAACGCACGCGCCTGCTTTTCATCGCTGGACTTTCTCTCCTCCTGCCAATCGGTGCGGACGCCGCGGCGCAAGGACGCCGCACAGGTTCGGAGCTCGAGCGCTACCTCGTGACGTTGGGGCTCAACGCGTCAAACCTTCGCGTCGCGGCACGGGGCGAAGCCGTCGTCAGGCTTCTGTCGACGCAGGAGGGCCGCGACGTTGCCGTGGCTGGCGTCATCGGCGTTCGCGCGCCCCGGGCGGTCGCGGTCGCGCGCGCGATCGACGACCCCGGGCTCATCGCAGCCGGCGCGAGCCAGTTCGGCGTGTTCGGAAATCCACCGTCGCCGGGAGACGTCCGGGAGGTCGCGTTCGACCGGTCCGAGTACCGCGGCCTGCGGGACTGTCGTCCGGGCGACTGTGACTTCAAGCTGGCCGCCGGAGAGATGGCGGCGTTTGCCGGGGACGTGAACTGGTCGTCGCCTAACGCCAAAGCCCAGGCGGACGAACGCCTCCGAGCATGGCTGGTAGACCTCGTGGCGGACTACCGGCACCGGGGCAACGCGGCGTTGCCCACCTATGTCGATGGTGCGGGTGAAATGCGCGCGGGCGACGCGTTCGCCGCGCTGGCGGGAGAGGCTCGCGAGCTGGCCGCGTTCGCTCCCGACGTGCTCCGCTACCTCTCGACATACCCGGCGGCGCAGCCGGGAGGTGTTCGCAGCTTCGTGTACTGGTCAGAGAACCGGATTGGACGCATGCGGCCGACCCTCACCGTCAACCACGTCGTCGCCTACGTCCAGCCGTCCGGCACGGCATTCCTCGCAAAGAAAACGATCTACGCGAACCACTACCTCGAGGGGGGACTGGACCTGCTCGCCATCGTCGATGCCGGCACGCCAGCCGGCGCGGCCAGCCGGATGCCTAACGCATACGTGATCGTCGTGCGTCGTTTCCGCTTCGACTATCTCCCCAGAGGCCTCCTGAACGTGCGTGGCCGGGTGCGGAATCAACTGGTCGACATGACGCGCGCGGATTTGATGCGCACCCGGAGGACGATCGAGCAACCCGTCGCATCCTCGGGCGATGGTAGACCGTGACGCGCTGGACCAAATTGGGGTCAGAGTCGAATTTCATCGTTTCATTGCACCTGCAATGAAACGATGAA
>DASUGD010000325.1:0-39784 GCA_036274195.1 Gemmatimonadaceae bacterium
AACCGGGAAACGGGAAACGGGAAACGGGAAACGGGAAACGGGAAGCGGGAAACGGGAAACGGGAAACGGGAAACGGGAAGCGGGAAACGGGAAACGGGAAACGGGAAACGGGAAACCCTCGGGAGGCTTCTTGTGGTGAGAAGAGCCTCCCGAGGGTTCTCCGTTTCCCGTTTCCCGTTTCCCAGCTGTTCCCGTTTCCCGGCCTTACTGTCTTGCTTCCGAATCCGTAGTCCGGCTTCGTCGCGATGACGAGCCAGCCGCCATGTCAGCGTCGCGCTCCACACCGCGTCCGACCTGACGCTCACCGGTCAACGCCTCGACATTGATCACGCGCTCCGCCAGATCCGTGAGGAGATGGTCGGTTTCGCCTTCCTCATCGAGCGTCTGCTGCAGCAGCTTCATGTCGTCGTTGAGCCCGAGCAGATGCGCGTAAGTGCGCGCGCAGCCATACCCGGCCATCTCGTAATGCTCGACCCGCTGCGCCGCAGCGATCAACGCCGCGTCGAGGACGTCGGAGTCCGCGCGCTCCCTCATCATCTCCTCGCCTTCCTCGAGGAGCCCTTCCATACCCTTGCATTTGTGGCCGGTGAGCTTCTGACCCGCTCGCTGGCCGATTTGATCGAGGCGACGAAGCTGTTCCTTCGTCTGCTTCAGGTGAAGCTCGAATGCCTGCCGCAGCTCCGTGTGCGACGTCTGCTCGATCATTTTCGGAAGCGCCTCGATGATCTGCTCCTCGGCGCTGTGGAGATCTTTGAGCTGCTCCAGATACAGCTCCTGCAATGACTCAAGTGCCATGGAATTCTCTCCGTGTGTGGGTGAAGGCGACAATGCAATACCTTCGCCACGGCGCACGGTCGAACACCGATATTATTGCCGAATCTGCTACTAATTCTCGGTTTCGGAGTCGTCAGGCAGCTGGCTTCGACGGGACCAGCCTCGGAGCGGCGGTGAGCGGACGCACCGCCGTTGGCGACGCCAACGGCGGATCCAGCGACAGGTCCGCCCGATGGATGTGCGTTACGAAGACGACCTCGGTTCCGTCCTCCTCGCCCCGGTACACGACGCGGGTGCCCTTCGACAGCGCGATCACTTCACCCGCTCGCGCCACCTGCTCGCCACCATCGAACGTGACGCGCACCGCCCCCCGCGTCACGATCATCGTTTCTTCGTGCGTCACGATCCACTCGTGCTGCGCGCCCTTGGCATAACGGCCAAACCGGACCCGCATCGCCGACGTCGTGGCCAGGTCGAGGACGTCTCCCACGAGCGCGTCGTGATCCCCCGCCAAGAACCAGGCGCGCGTATCATCAATACTCAAATGCTGTACCGCCATGGGCACCAAACCGGTTACCAGTAATTGGTTACTCGCTGTACAACCCTCGGGAAAGTTTCCAACGCACACCGCAGCATCCCGAGGGGGTTCAACTGCGAGTAACCAAATACCAGTATCCAATTGCCAGTAACCTGTGCTGTCAGTTGATCGGCCATGTTCCTCCTGTCGCCTTGTAGACCGCTACCAACGCTGTCGCCGCCGCGGTGTGCGCCGCCGCGAGCTGATTCTCGGCGTCGAGCAGCGTGCGCTGTGCGTCGAGCACCTGCAGGAAATCCGTGAGCCCGGCGTCGAACCGTTGCTGCGCCAGATCCCACGCACGCGAGCTCGCCCGAACTGCCTCGCCTAACAACGCAAGCCGCGCGTGCGCACGATCGTACGTGACCAGCGCGGTCTCCGTCTCCTCCACCGCTCGCAGCACGGTAGCGTTGTACTGGGCCTTGGCCTCATCCTCGTGCGCGTGAGCGACGTCGACGTTTGCCTTCACGCGGCCGAGGTCGAGGAACGGGAAGGTGATCACCGGGCCCGCCACGATCCGTGAAGTTCCACGGCGGCTGAGCGAGTCGAAGCTCGTGGCGGTGTAACCCGCGCTCGCGGCAAGTGTGATCTTCGGCAAGTACTCGGCCTGCGCAGCGCCAACGAACTGACTCTGTGCCGCCAACTGCCGCTCGGCGCTGAGTACGTCGGGCCGCTGGCGAACGAGCTGCTGCGGCGATCCGATGCGCACCGTATCGGGCAGCGTCGGCAGCGGGCCGGTGCCAAGCCAGTTCGCCGGCAGCGTGTTCGGCGCGCGACCCACCAGCGTGGCGATCCGGTTGCGATCCGCCGCGATCTGCGACTCGATGGTCGGGATCGCCGCGAGCGTCAACTGCAATACCGACTTCGCGCGCTCGGTGTCGAACGCCGTGCCGCGGCCCGCAGCCAGCCGGTCCTCGGTGAGCGCAACCGTGTGACGCTGGTTTTCAGCGTTGCGGCGCGCGACGGCGAGCTGCTGCTCGGCGCCACGCATCTCGAAGTACGTTCGCGCCACCTCGGCGGCGAGCGTCACCTGAACATCCTTCAGGCTGTGCTCGGCCGATGCGGCGAGCGTGCCATATGCGCCAACGGTACGGTTGACGCGTCCGAACACATCGAGCTCCCACGACGCATCGAAGCCCATGTCGTACAGGTTCTGCTGTGGCAGCTGGCTCGTTAGGCCCGGGAGCTGTGCGATCGATGCCCGTTGCCGCGTCGCGCTGCCGACCGCGGTGATCCTCGGGCCGAGGTCGAACGCCGACGCTCGCCGGGTCGCCCGGGCACTGGTCACACGCGCCTCCGCCGCGTCGACGTCCACGCTCGTGCGCAGCGCCGCCTCGATGAGATGCGCGAGCGTCGTGTCGCCGAGGTCGCGCCAGAACGGCGCGGCCGATACCGCGGCGGTGTACTGCGCTGACTGTGCGTCAGGGGTCGCGATCGGTCCGGACGACCCGGCGCGCTGCGTCACCCCGGTGGGCGACGCAGTCACGACGGAATCCCTGTGCCGCGCGCTCGCGCTATGCGAGACAGCGCTGTACGACGGCGCTACACGAACGGTCGGAGCTTGATACGCCGGTGCACCGCACGCGGCAATGAATGCCGCGACGGCAAGCGGCAGGAGACTACGCATGAGAACCTCCCTCCCCACCGGCCGCGCGCAGCCGCTCGTGAAAGCGAAGCGGCCGTACGTCGTCGCCCGATGGGACTTGCGCTTGCGGCGCCCGCTTCGAGACGAGGCCGCGAATGAGAACGTAGAAGACCGGCGTGAAGAGCAAACCGAAGAACGTCACGCCGAGCATGCCGGAGAAGACCGCGATCCCCATCACGCGGCGCATCTCGGCGCCGGCGCCATCGGCAATCACGAGTGGGACCACGCCCGCGATGAACGCGAACGAGGTCATGAGAATCGGGCGCAGCCGGATGCGCGACGCCTCGAGCGCAGCGCTCAGGCGGTCGCGGCCCTGCCGCTCGAGATCGCGCGCGAACTCCACGATCAGGATCGCGTTCTTACACGCGAGTCCCACGAGCACGAGCAGCCCGATCTGCGTGAATACGTTGTTGTCACCGCGGGTGACCCACACGCCGGCGATGGCCGAGAGCAGTGTCATCGGGACGATGAGGATGATCACGAGCGGCAGCGACCAGCTCTCGTACTGCGCGGCGAGCACCAGGAACACGAGCAGCACGCATAACGGGAACACGAAGATCGCCGTGTTGCCCGCGAGCTTCTGCTGGAAGGTCAGCTCCGTCCAGTCCGCGCTGATGCCATTGGGCAGCGTTTCGGCCGCCATGCGCTCCATGATCGCGACGGCTTCGCCCGAGCTGACGCCCGGTGCCGCGCTGCCGTTGATGTCGGCGGACGGATAGCCGTTGTAGTGCGTGACCTGGTCCGGCCCGTACGACTGCTTCACGTTGATCACGGACCCGAGCGGGACCATATCGCCCTGGTTGTTGCGAACCTTGAGCTGTGTAATGTCCTCGGCCGTTTCGCGGAATGGTGCGTCCGCCTGGGCGATCACCTGGTACGTGCGGCCGAACTTGTTGAAGTCATTCACGTACGCGGAGCCCAGATAGATCCGCAGCGTCTCGAACAGGTCGTGGAGCGGAATGCCGAGCTGCTTCGCCTTGTCGCGATCCACGTCCGCGAAGAGCTGCGGGACGTTGATCTGAAAGCTCGAGAACGGCCCGGCGACCTGTGGTGTCTGGTACATTTTGCCGAGAACCGTCTGTGCGACCGCATACAGCGCGGAGTCGCCGAGGCCGGCCCGATCCTCGAGCTGGAGCTTGAATCCTCCCACGGCGCCGAGGCCGTTGACGGCCGGCGGCGGGAAGACCGCGACGAACGCATCCTGGATGACGCCCAACTTCTGGTTGAGCGTTCCCACGAGCGCGCCCATGCTCAGGTCCTTGGACTTCCGCTCGTCGAACGGCTTGAGGCCGATGAACATCACCGCGGCGTTAGGCTTGTTCGCGAACCCGTTGACGGACAGCCCCGGGAATTGCACGGCCGAAGCGACGCCTGGCGTGGCGAGCGCGATCTCGCCCATGCGACGGACGACGGCTTCCGTGCGGTCGAGCGATGCCGCGTCAGGCAGCTGCGCGATCGCGACGAGGTACTGCTTGTCCTGCGTCGGCACGAACCCGCGCGGCACCTTGCTGAACCCGAGCACGCCGAGCGCCACCAGGCCGGCGTACACCGCCAGCGTGACCGCAGACTTTCCGATCACGCGACGCACGACGTTGCCGTAGCGGTTCGAGCTGCTCGTGAACACGCGGTTGAACGGAACGAACAGCCAGCCGAGCAGCCGATTGAGCACCCGCGTCGGGCGATCGGCGGCCGCGCCGCGCGGCTTGAGCAGCACGGCGGCGAGCGCCGGCGACAACGTCAACGAGTTGAACGCCGAGATGATCGTCGAAAACGCGATCGTGAGCGCGAACTGCCGGTAGAACTGTCCCGTCAGGCCGCTGATGAACGCCACTGGGACGAACACGGCGGAGAGCACGAGCGCGATCGCGATGATCGGTCCGCTCACCTCCTCCATTGCCTTGTGACTCGCGTCCAATGGGCTGAGGCCTTCCTCGATGTGCCGCTCCACGTTCTCCACGACGACGATCGCGTCGTCGACGACGATGCCGATCGCGAGCACGAGCCCGAACAGCGACAGCGTGTTGACCGAGAAGCCTGACGCCAGCATCACCGCGAATGTGCCGACGATCGAGATCGGGACGGCCGCGAGCGGAATTATCGACGCACGCCACGTCTGCAGGAACAACACGACCACGATGACGACCATGAGCGTCGCCTCGAGCAGCGTGCGGACTACCTCGTGGATCGAGTCGCGAACGAACACCGTGGGGTCGTAGACTGCTGCCCAGTCCATCCCTTCCGGGAAGCGGGTCTTGAGCTCATCCATCTTTGCCCGCACGCCGCTCGAGAGCGCGAGCGCGTTCGACCCGGGTGCCTGGAAGACGACGATGGCGACGGCGGACTTGTTGTTGAGCAGTGCCCGCAGCGCGAAATCGCCGGAGCCGAGCTCGATCCGCGCGACGTCGCGAAGTCGCGTGACCTCGCCGTTGTCGCCGGTCTTCACGATGATGTTGCCGAACTCCGATTCATCGACGAGGCGCCCGCGTGCGCGAACGGTCAGCTGATACGCCTGCGGGTCGGGCATGGGCGGCGCGCCGACGACGCCGGCCGCGACCTGCAGGTTCTGCTCGCGGATCGCGTTGACGACATCGGTCGCCGAGAGATTGCGCGAGGCCACCTTGGTCGGGTCGAGCCACACGCGCATGGCGTAGTCGCCCGCGCCGAACACGGCGACCTGGCCGGCGCCCGGAATGCGCGACAGCTCGTTCCTGACGTTGAGCAGCGCGTAGTTCCGGAGGTACACCGGATCGTAGCGCCCGTCCGGCGACACGAGGTGCACGACCATCGTGATGTCGGGCGACCGCTTCTCGGTCGTGACGCCTAACGCCCGCACCTCTTCCGGCAGCCGCGCAAGCGCCTGGCTCACGCGATTCTGCACCTGGACCTGGGCGAGGTCGACGTCCGTCCCGATGTCGAAGGTGACGGTGAGATTGAGCACGCCGTCCGCCGTGGACGACGACGACATGTAGAGCATGTGCTCCACGCCATTGATCGCATCCTCCAGCGGCGTCGCGACGGTCTGCGCGAGCACGGTCGGGTTCGCGCCGGGATACACGGCGCGCACCGCGATCGTCGGCGGCGCGACCTCCGGGTACTCGCTCACCGGGAGCGCGAAGATCGACAACAGCCCGGCCGCGAGCACGGAGAGCGACAACACGATCGCGAAAATGGGGCGATCGATGAAAAATCGTGAGAAACGCACGTGAGTTTCCTCTATGTATTGTCATTCCGAGCGCAGCGAGGAATCGCGATCGTCCCGATAGAGAGACTCGCCCCTCGCTCGGGACGATCGCGATCCGCCTGGAAGAGCCCTCTGCCAGGATCCCTGCGCTTCCTCGCTCCGCTCGGAATGGCTTAACGCGTGGCGAGCGTAGCCGAGTCGGACATCGTCGCCCGCTTGGCCAGCACCTTCATGCCGGGCCTAACGCGCAGCAGCCCGTTGATGACGACGTTCTCACCGGGCGCCAGCCCGGAATTCACGACCCGCAGCCCGTCCACCAGCCGGCCTAACGTCACCGGACGATATTCGACACTGGAGTCGGGCTTGAGGACGAGCACGAACTTCCGGTCCTGGTCGGTCCCGACCGCCTGGTCCTGGATCAGCGTGGCCGCGTGCTGCGCCGTGCCCACGAGCTTGACGCGAGCGAACAGCCCCGGCACGAAGAGCTGGGACGGGTTGGGGAGCACCGCGCGAACGCGGATCGTGCCTGCCCCCGCGTCGAGCCGGTTGTCGACGAAATCGAGCTTACCCTTGTGGGGGAAACCGTTCTCGTTCGTGAGTCCGACATAGACGGGCAGCTCGGCGGCGCGGCCGCGGGCGGCGTTCACGTACTTGAGGTACGCCTGCTCGTCGCTGTCGAAGTAGACGTAGATCGGGTCGAGCGAGACGATCGTCGTGAGCAGCGTCGCCGACGGCGGCCCCGCCTGGACGAGGTTGCCGGGCGTGACTGCAGCCCGGCTCACCCGACCAGTGATCGGCGCGCGGACGACTGTCCACTCCAGGTTGAGCTTCGCGGTCTCGAGCGCGGCTGCCGCCGCGCGGACCGCCGCGTCACCCTCGGCCTTGCTGCTCGTGCGCGCGTCGAGCTCCTCGCGAGAGATCGCTTGCGTCGCGACGAGCTTCTCGGCGCGCTCACGCTCACCCTGCGCGAGCTGCGCTCGCGTCCGGGCGCGCTCGAGCTCCGCCTCGGCACGCGCCACCTCTGCCTCATAAGGTCGCGCGTCGATGTAGAACAGCGGGTCGCCACGCCTGACGATCGCCCCTTCCGCGAACGCCACACGCTGCACGAAGCCCGACACTCGCGGCCGGATCTCCACGGCGTCCACCGACTCGAAGTGACCGGTGAACTCGTCCCAGTCGCTGACCTGCTTGGCCACCGCCGGCGCGACCGTCACCTCCGCGGGCGGCCGTTGCGGTACCGGTTTGCTGCACGCCGCGAAGACGACGCTTCCGACGATGAGCCCGACTCCCAGGACACGCCGCACTGCGGTGTCCAGCGTGCTCGCGAGACGGGTGAGGCGATCCGTGTTCTCTGCAATGAAGGACATTCGTTCTCCCACGTTCTTTACGGAGTGCCTGGTGGCTGCCGGCGACGGTCGCTGTACGAGCCGCCGCCGGCGCACCGGGTGCGTGTTAGTGAAAGCGGAAATCCGATCAGAATCTCAGCGTCAAGCCGGTCGCGATCGTGACGTCGTTCCGCGTCTTCGAATCGCCGCCGTCGAACGGCTTGAACTGCGACACGTAGTCGCGTGCCTCGAGACGGAAGCCGAACTTTCCGAATCCGAGCTCGCCGCCGAGGGCGCCGTAGCCGGCAAAGTTGGTTTTCGAGTCGACGTCGAGGTCTCGATAGTTGTACGTGCGTGCTCCTGCCCCGAGGCCGACGTACGGCGTGAAGTCGAGCGCTCCCGACTGGAACCACGACGGGGCCCGGAGCTCTGCGCCCAGGTCGTACTGCCACAGGTCGATACTCTGGTCGCCCGGAGTGATTCGGTCCTTGCTCGGCGACCAGCCGAGGGTGCCCGTGACGGCGAAGTTGGGGTTCAGTCGGTACGACGCTTGCCCCCCGACGAGAACGGCATCCTGCAGGAAGTCCCGTTGATCACCGGTCGGGATATAGGCTCCGACGTATGGGCGCAGCTCGAAGCCGTTGGAGTGGTAGCTGACGGCGTCCTGCTGAGCCGCGGCTTTGGTGGCGAACGCCGAGAACGCGAAGAGTGCAGCCGCGACGGCGCGGGCCGAATTGATCGAGAAGACGGTGCCAGACATTGTATTGACTCCTCTGGTGCGCAGGCGTTCTGTATTGTCTTTTCAGCCCTGGCTGCCGGCGCGCGACGGCGAACCAAGTGAACGCTTGCGGGTATCTACCATGTGATGTTACCGATCGGTAACTTCCGGCATGTTACCGATCGGTAACACGGAAGTCAAGTAACGAGTTCTCATCCACGCGGCACGCGTACCTGAGCAGTATCCATGTCCAGCACCGGCGAATTCCGAATCCCACCCCGTCAGCGTATTCTCGAGGCGGCCGACGATCTGTTTCGGCGCGTGGGGATTCGTGGCGTCGGTGTCGAGGCGATCGCCGAGGCGGCGGGGACGAACAAGATGACACTGTACCGGCATTTCGAGTCGAAGGACGAGCTCATTGCCGAGTGGGTGCGCGGGATCGTCGGGAAGAAGGAAGCGGAGCTGGGCGACATCGTGGCTGCCCACCCCGGTGACCCCGAAGCGCAGCTGGTGGACTGGAGCCGGCGCGTCGCGAAGAAGTTCGCCGAAGCGGAGGAACGCGGCTCGGCGTTAGGCAACGCGTTGGCCGAGCTTCCCGAGCGGGATCACCCCGCCCGCCGGGTCATCGACGAGCATCGGAGACGCGAGCACGCATGGGTGCTCGGGAAATGCCGGGACGCGGGTTTTCCGGAGCCGGAGCTCGCGGCGGACCAGTTTTACATGTTGCTGGAAGGCGCGAAGGCGTGCGTCTCGTGCATCGGGCTCACGCGGGTGGGTGAGCACCTCATGAAGTCGGTCGACGCGTTGATCGCGGCCCGCAAGCGGCAGCCGGTGCGGCGTTAGGCGACTGGCGACTGGCGACTGGCGACAGCGGCTGGTGGCTTGGGCTGGCTGGCTGCTGGCTGACGCTGGCTGCCGGGAGATGAAGCATCCCGAGGGTGTCCGCTGTTTAGCCGTCGTCCGTCGTCCGTCGTCCGTCCGCCGTCCCCGGCAGTCGCCAGTCGCCAGTCGCCAGTTACCGAGTCGTCTGCTCGATCCGCGACCGGTACCACCGGCTCAGCTTGAGCTTCGTGCCGTCCTTGAGCAGCACCACGTAATCGCCGGCGCCCCAGAGATCCATCCGCGCCACCCGGTCCAGGTTCACGATCGACGAGCGGTGCACGCGCGCGAAGCGGGCCGGGTCGAGCTGCCGCTCGACGTTGCCTAACGTCTCGCGGATGAGGTGCACACCCTTGCCGACGTGGAGCCGCACGTAGTTGCCGTACGCCTCCACCCAGTCGATGTCGTCCACCGCCACGAAGTACATCTGACCATCGCCCTTGACCAGGAAACGGCGGGGAAGGGTGGCCGGGTCCGCGGTCACGGGAGCTGGCGGGGCATCCAACGGCTCCGCGCGCACCTCCGACTCCGGCGCGGCGAGCGGCGGCTCCTGCTGCAGGAGCGCGAGCAGCCGCTCGTGGCGCTGGGCGGCCGACGTGCTCGCCACGAGCGCGCGAGCCCGCTCGATCGCGGCGACGAATCGCTCGCGCTCGACCGGCTTCAGCAGATAGTCGATCGCGTGCACCTCGAACGCGGAGAGCGCGTACTCGTCGAACGCCGTCACGAAGATCACGAATGGCACATGTCCGGTGAGCGCCCGCGCGACGTCGATGCCGCCCATCCCGGGCATGCGCACATCCAGCAGGACGAGATCGGGCTGCAGGCTCTCGATCGCGTCCACGGCCGACCGGCCGTTAGCGCACTCGCCGACACACACCGTGTGCGGAATCTCCTCCAGCAGCCGCTTGAGGCGCTCTCTCGGCAAGCGCTCGTCATCCACGACGAGCACACGCAGGGCCCGAGTGTGGTTAGGCAGGGTCATGCGTGCCCTCCGGCGCCCCGCGCCACCTGAAGCGTTGGTGCCATTGGCCGAATCTCCGCGTCGCCGGGTGCCAGCGGGTCGGGCTCGCGACGGAACGGCAGCGTGACTCGCACGGTGGTGCCTCCTGTTGGCCGGCTCATGATCTCGAGGTGGCCGGCGTCGCCGTAAAGGTGCGTGAGCCGCTCGCGCGTGTTGCGAAGGCCCGTACCGGCGCGCTTCCCGCTTGGCGAGAGCCCCACGCCGTCGTCCTCGAGCTCCAACGTCATCGTCTCCTGATGAACGCGAACGCGAATCTCGAGACGGCCACCCGACTCCATGGGCTCGATACCGTGATGCAGCGCGTTCTCCGCCAGTGGCTGCAGGAGGAAGCGCGGCACGAACGCGTCCAGCGCGTTCGGGTGCACGTCGAGGTCAATGGTCAATCGCTCGCGGAATCGTACCCGCGCGATGTCGAGATAGTTCTGCAGCAGCTCGAGCTCCTGCCGCAGCGTCACTTCCTGCACCTCGGGATCGACGAACGACGACCGCAGCAGTCGAGACAGCCGAGTGATCATCGTATCGGCGCCGGACGGGTCGCTGTACACCTGTTCGGCGATGGTGGTCAGCGTGTTGAACAGGAAGTGCGGACGGAGCTGCGATTGCAGCGCGTCGAGCCGGGCCGCATCGAGCTGCGACTGTAGACGCGCGCGCCGCACCGACTCCACCCGTGACACCGCCGCGTAGTACTCGGCGTGCGCGAGCGCGATGATGATGAAATACCACCCGAGGTCGAGCGCGAGCTGCCGCGAGACCTCGACGAAGTACGGCAGGACGAACGCCGGCATGCCCGGACGGATGTACGGCGCCTCGAGCTTCCACATGTACACATCGAGCATCGTGAAGGCGAGGGCGACCGCGAGGTGCAACGCGAGATGCATGGGCCATACGCCGCGCTCGATCCGGAAGCGGCGTCCCAGCGCGAGAAGGTAGGGCGTGAACACCGCCCACAGCATGCAGCTCGAGAGGTTGGACGCGAAGATCGGGATCCAATTGAAGTACCGCCCGGTTCGCGTGAGCGTGAACCCGAGCGTCTGCGTGTTCATGACCGCGACGAGCGCCCAGACGCCGAAGATCAGCGCGAGGCGTCGCCAGGTCACGAAGGGAGGAGCGGGGCTGTCCACCATCCTGGGGAATCTCGGAGCCGAGACGCGACGAAGCCACCCGCCAGACGGTTCCCGGGGCCAGGTGACGATCCAACCCGCCCATGATGGGCTGGACGGCCGACCGAGACGATGACCCTGTGACGGAGCTGGGCTCGCGCGGGGTAACCGGTGAGTGGGCAGGATGAGGGAGAGACCTTGTCATTCCGAGCGCAGCGAGGAATCGCTATCGTCCCGGTTGAGGGCCCTCTATCGACAGGATGGCGATCCCTCGCCTCGCTCGGGAGGACAAGGAGCTGCGGGGGATGACAAAGGAGCTTCGCTCAGGATGACAAAGATCAAACTCATTGCGACTGCAGCGCTCGGGTTCGGCGCCGCTCTATCTGCGCAAGCCCCCACGCGGGCAGGCAGCGTCCCGCCGGCACGGTTCACCGACCCGGACCGCGTTGCGAAGCTGACGTCGAGCTTCGGTGACATCGACCGCGTGTTCCAGGAATACGCCGAGGCGCAGCACATACCCGGGGCGGTGTGGGGCATCATCATTGACGGGAAGCTCGCGCACGTGGGCGTCACCGGATACCGCGACGTCGCGTCGAAGGCGCCCGTCGATAGCGGCACCGTGTTCCGCATCGCGTCGATGACCAAGAGCTTCACTGCGCTCGCGATCCTCGAGCTTCGCGACGAAGGCAAGCTGTCGCTCGACGACCTCGCCGAAAAATGGGTTCCGGAGCTCGCCGGCCTCACATATCCCACGAGCGATTCGCCGCGCCTGACGATTCGCCATCTCATGTCGCACGCGACGGGCTTCCCCGAGGACAACCCGTGGGGCGATCAGCAGCTTGCCGTGACCGACGAGGAGATGTCGAAGATGATGCGCGCCGGCATACCGTTCTCGAACGCGCCAGGCGTCGCCTACGAGTACTCGAACTACGGGTTCGCGATTCTCGGGCGGATCGTGACCAGGGCATCGGGCATGCCGTACCGGCAGTACATCCAGCAGACGATCCTGCGTCCGTTAGGCATGACGTCCACTACGCTCGAGCCGCGCTCCGTCCCCGCCGCCCGGCTGGCGCAGGGTTACCGGTGGGAGGACGAACAGTGGAAGCTCGAGCCGCAGCTCCCGGACGGCGCGTTCGGGTCCATGGGTGGCATGCTGACGTCCGCGCGCGACCTCGGCGTCTACGTCGGGATGTATCTCGACGCATGGCCGCCTCACGATGGGCCCGAAACCGGTCCCGTGAGGCGATCCTCGATGCGCGAGATGCAGCAGGTCCAGCGCCCGCGGCCGGCGTCGGTCACGCGAGGGCCTAACGGTGCGCTGCAGCTCTACAGTGGTGGTTACGCATACGGCCTCGGCGTCTCGGGCGACTGCAACTTCGCGCACATCGTCGCGCACTCGGGCGGATTGCCCGGCTTCGGCTCACTCATGCGGTGGCTGCCGGAGTACGGCGTCGGCATCATCGCGTTTGGAAACCGGACGTATACGAACTGGGCAGGCCCCGCGTCCGACGCATTCGCCCTCATGCACAAGACCGGCGGGCTCGTGCCCCGGGTGCCACAGCCGTCCGCGGTGCTGACGGCGCGTCGCGAGGCGGTATCGCGACTCGTTATGCAGTGGGACGACCGGCTCGCCGACAGTCTCGCGGCCGTGAATCTCTTCCTGGATCGCTCTCGCGACAGGCGCAAGGCCGAGATCGAGAAGCTGCGCGCCGAGGTCGGTCCGTGCCGGGCGGGAACGGGATTCGACGTCGTGGAAAATGCCCTGCGAGGCCAGTGGACGATGCCGTGCGACCGCGGCGCGCTCCGCGTGTCCATCACATTGGCGCCGACCGCGCCGCCGACCGTACAGTACCTCGAGGTCTCACGGGCCCCCGCCACCCAGCCGCTGTCGCGGGGTTCGTGTCCTAACGAGCCCTAGGGGCGCACAGGTTACAGGTTACTGGGGTTGGTTACAGGTTATCGAACCCTCGGGATGCTTGTCTCAGCGATATGAGCATCCCGAGGGTTCAAATAACCAATTACCGATACCAGTAACCTGTTACCAGTTCGGTTCTCGCCTTTTTCGTACGTGACTTGCGTAAGACTGAATCGTGGCTGTGTTTCTGTTGTCTCCCGCTCGTTCCGATGGCCGGCGGGCGAAGATGCTGCTCAACCCGCGCGCCACGTTCTCCCTTGCCGTTAGGCTGCGGGAACCGGACGGAGCCGAGATCGGCGAAGTTTTCAGCTTCCTGAGCAAGCTCTATTTCCGCGGGAAGCTCACGTACGCTCGCGAATTCGCATCCGCGTCCGCCGTCGCGTCGCCCATTCTCGTCATCACCGCCGACCGCGGGCTCGTGCCGCCGGAGACCCGACTCCGACGCGACGACATCGAGCGGTTCTGTCAGGTGGACATTTCTGCCGGCGACGAGCGCTACCTCGCCCCATTGCGTCGCGATGCGAGCGACGTCGCGACCAGGCTGACAAGCGACACCAGCGTCGTACTTCTCGGCAGCATCGCGACGGGCAAGTACGTCGACGCGCTGTTGCAGGCGTTCGGCGAGCGGCTTCTGTTCCCGAGCGAGTTCGTGGGTCGAGGCGACATGAGCCGGGGCGGTTTGTTGCTCCGGAGCGCTCGAGAGGGACGGGAGCTCGAGTACATCCCGGTGGCGGGAGCTGTCCGGCGCGGCAAGCGTCCGCCGAAGCTCGACCCGGCCACCCGGCGTAAGTAAGTCGCTATCCAGGTTTCACATACGCCGAACTCTGCAATACTGGCGACGCCGACTATTGCGTTTCAACATTGAATGTTGTAACATGTTAATAGCTGTTACAACGGCTGTCAGTCGGATGCCAATTCTTGCACGCCCAGCAGGTAGCTGGACTCAACGGAGGAACTCGTCATGTCGCTCTTTCAACCGCTCACCAATCGCCAGGCCAACATCGCGCTGACCGTGCTGCGCGTGATTGCCGGCGCGACGTTCATGGCCCACGGTGCACAAAAGCTGTTCGTCTTCGGGTTCGCTGGCGTCTCGGGCGCTTTCGCCCAGATGGGAGTTCCTGCGGCCGGCGTAATGGGGCCGTTCATCGCCCTGCTCGAGTTCTTCGGTGGTATCGCGCTCGTGTTCGGCCTGCTGACTCGCCTCGCGGCGCTCGGGCTCGCGTTCGACATGCTTGGCGCCATCCTCTTGGTGCACCTGAAGAACGGCTTCTTCCTGCCGCAGGGCTTCGAGTTCCCGCTCGCGCTGTTCGCCATGAGTGCGACCCTCGTGCTCACCGGTGCGGGTGACCTCTCGCTCGACGGCCTGATCGGTCGACGGAAGGGTCTCGCCTCCACGGCGGCGATGCCACTGCCGAGCTCGGACCAGGCGCGTGCCCGCCACGCTGCCTAACGGCTATCGTACCTCAACCGGTAGAACGGCAAGGGCCCCCGCTTTTGAGCGGGGGCCCTTTGGCTTTATATCCCGTCTGGCAACCACTCTTACGGTACGAACGCCGCACGCGGCACCGCGATCTTGCCGATCGCACCCTGGTCGGTGCCGAACCAGATCTGTCGCGTGGCCTTGTCGAACGTCATGTGACGGATCGTGTTCGGGGCCTTTTTCCCCACGGGGACGTCCGCCACGAACTTCTTCGTCTTCGGATCGAAGGCCACGAGCGTCGCCGGCGTATCGGAGTAGCCGTTCTGCGCGACCCAGATGTTGTCCTTGTCATCCGTCGTCATCGCGTACGGGAGCGCGCGACCACCGAGCGGGAGCCGCCATTCCTCCGTCTTCCCGGTCCGCGGATCGAGGTGACCCAGGAACCCGCGCGTGTAGTCGCCGTAATAGATCTGGTCATCCGACGTGATGGCGATCCGGCGCGGGCGCGTCGAATCGTTAGGCAGCGCGAACGCCCTGAACTGGAGTGACTTGAGATCGACCGTCCCGATCTTGTTCGTCCCGAACAGGTCGAACCACGGTTGTCCGTGCGAGTCGAGCACGATCCCGTACGGCCGGCTCCCGTCACCCGTCTTCCAGAGCCTGAACTTCCCGGTCGACGGATCGAAGCGGCCCACCGTCCCCGCTCCCTGCGCGGTGAACCAGGCGATCCCCGACTTCGGGTCGAACGTCATCGTGTGCGGGTCGCGTACGGCGGCATCCGGGATCATGTAGGTCGTCAGCTTCCCGGTCGCCGGGTCCAGCTTCACCAGCCGGCTATTCCGGTTTCCGGTGAACCACACCATGCCCTTCTCGACCACCAGGTTGTGCGGGTGCGTGCCCGGGTCGATCTCGAAGCGCTTGAAGTCCCCCGTCTTGTTGTCGAGGTACGCGATGTAGTTGCCGTTCTGTCCGACGAACCAGACACGTCCTTCGGCGTCGGCATATGGGTCGCGAGGCCGAGTGTCGGCGCCGAATGGCACCTCCCACTCTTTGGGGTCGAACTGCGTGACCGACGGCGAGTCGGCCGGCTTCGCCTGGGCTGCAACCGCACTCGGCACAGCCACGGCAGCCAGGAAAAGAAGGCGGGAGCGCACGGGTCAGCCTCCGGCGTTGAAAGGAACTCATTCAGTCTATGGCGGGGTCCCAGCCGAGGGGAGCGGCGGAGTGTCCGGAAACTCTCAATTGGGGTCAGAGTCGAATTTCATCGTTTCCGTGCATCTCTGGCGCAATTCGACGCCCGCCGCGAGCTCATCGGCTCCCGGATCGGAGGCGCGTCGTGATCGCACCGACGTCGTTCGCGAGCTGGTCGATTGCGGAAGGCGGCCACGACGCCTCGAGCGCGTGCAGGGCGCGGACGACCTCGTCGTGCAGCGCCTCGGCCAGCACGAGCATGCCGCGTTGCAGGTCACCCGTCGTGACGGGCGCAGGTCCGTTGCCCGCCACGGTTGCGGTAGGCGCCGGCGCGTCCGGCTCGGGCCAGATCACCGACGACAACACGTCGCCGGCGTGCGCGGCCGCCACGCGGCGACCGCCACGCACGATCGCCCGAGCGACGATCGCCGACTGATGGACCCGCTCGAGCGGCCCGCGCAGCTGGCCCAGGCGCGCGATCGGCTCCTCGACGTCGGCGTACGCGCGGAGCGGGTCGAGCAGGTACGCGAGACGCTCGGTGGATCGCAGCGCGCTCCTCACGGCAGCCTCGGAGCGGTCGGCGCGCACGGCCTGCATCGCCGTGCCTAACGTGACGACGACCGCCGCGAGCCTGTCGCTGGTCAGTCGCGCGAACGAGTGCTGAGTCGTGACGCCATCCAGCTTGACCGCGGTCGTATAGACGCCGATCCGCTTCGCGATCCGCCGCAGCGAGCGGGTGTCGCTCTGCATACGCAACAGCACGCGGAACGCCCGCTCGCGACGCCGAGCCAGGCGTTCGCGCAGCCAGGTGCTCGCGCGTCCGCCATCGGCCGACACACCAACGCTTGCGACGTGCCCGACCTCCGGCGAATGGCGTGCGCACCATGCGAGCTGGACGTCGGCGCGGTAGAGCCGCTCGGCAGCGTCGCCCAACGTGCGCAAGCGCCGGCGTGCCTTGCGCGGGACGCCGTCGCCCAGGGCGTCGTCGTACAGCGCGATGCTGGCGCGGAGCCGGCGCACGATCGACCTGTAGCCCGCGACGTGTCGTGACGCGAGCCGCGGGTCCCCCGACGTCACGGCTGCCGCGTACTGCGGCAGCTGCTCGAGCAGTGACAGCGTGAGGAGACGCGCGGCGCTCTGCGCCGGCATCTCGACCAGCAGCTGTGACGTCACGACGCTACCGGCGGTCGACGACACGGACGGCCTTGCCCTCGCTGCGCGGGATGCTGCCGGGGCCGCCTAGCTGAATGTCCGCGCTCAACGACAGCGCACTGGCCAGCTCGCTCCGCAACCTGCCGGCCAGGCGTCGCGCGGCGTCGGAATCGACGGTCGAGCCTAACGACTCCCAGACCTCTACCACCACCTCCACGTGCACCGCGAGCCGGTCGAGCGCGCCGTCACGCGAGAGCATGATCTGGTAGTGCGGGGCCAGCTCTCGCTGCTCGAGCACCACGCGCTCGATCTCGCTCGGGAAGACGTTCACGCCGCGAACGATCAGCATGTCGTCCGTCCGGCCCTTCACCTTCGTCATCCGCACCATCGTCCGGCCGCTTCGCGTCGGCTCGGCGAAGAGCGTGCAGAGATCCCCGGTGCGGTACCGCAGCACGGGGAAGGCACGCTTCGTGAGCGACGTGAACACGAGCTCGCCCTCTTCGCCGTACGGCAGCACGTCACCCGAGACAGGGTCGATGACCTCCGGGTAGAAGTGGTCCTCCCAGATGAACAGCCCGTCACGGTCCTCGACCGACTCCATCGACACGCCCGGCCCCATCACTTCGCTCAGCCCGTAGATGTCCAGCGCCACGAGACCTAACGCGCGTTCGATCTCATCGCGCATGCCGACCGTCCACGGCTCGGCACCGAACACGCCGACCTCGAGCGCGAGCGTGCTTCGCTCGATCCCGCGATCGCGCATCGCCTCGGCGACGTTGAGCGCGTAGCTCGGTGTGCAGCATAGCACCGTCGCGCCCAGGTCCTGCATGAGCGTGATCTGGCGTGGAGTGTTGCCGCCGGACGCCGGCACCGTGAGCGCTCCCAATCGCTCCGCGCCGTAGTGAATCCCGAGCCCACCGGTGAAGAGGCCATACCCATAGGCGACGTGGATGACGCTATCCCGATGCGCCCCGCCACAGGCGAGCGACCGCGCGCACACCTCGGCCCATGTCTCGACGTCCTCGCGCGTGTACCCGACGATGGTCGCCTTCCCCTTCGTGCCGCTCGATGCGTGGATGCGAACGATCTCCGAGCGCGGTACGGCGAAGAGGCCGTCAGGGTAGTGCTCGCGCAGGTCTGACTTGACCATGAACGGGAGGCGCCGGAGATCGTCGAGCGAACGCATCCGCTCGGGCGCCACTCCGGCGGCGTCGAGTCGCTGCTTGTGGAAGGGGACCCGGTCGTACGCCCACTGCACGCTCCAGTGCAGCCGCTCGAGCTGCAGCTCGCGCAGCTTTGGCCGGGGCATCGTCTCGACGCCCTTGTTCCAGATCATCTGCCGAAGAGAGAGTCGTACTTCCCCGTTGCCAGCTCCACGTCGAGGCGCTTCGCGACCGCGTCGAGGAGCTTCGTGTCCTTCACGGTGTCCGGCACCGACAAGGAGACATAGTGGCCGGTCTCGCCGTACGCCACGTTGATGATCTCGTCGTCGATCTTCACGGGGTAGTAGTACGCGTACTCGCCCACCGGGACACGCTCGCCCTTGAATGCATTGACGAGGAATTCGATGACCGCATCGCGAAGCGGCTCGCGGGCCGGCTCGAGCCAGTAGCCGCTCGTTCCGGTGTTCCGCGTGTGGTACGGAAGCGGGACGAACCCCTTCCGTTCCACGAGCGAATCGATGCCGTCGCTCCCCTTCCGCCACTCGAAGTGATGCGCGACCCACGCCGGATCGATGGACTCGAGCGTGGGATATCGCATGCGCTCGTCCAGCGGAAGCAGATAGCTCCGATTCCCCACGAAGTCCGCGACAGCAAGCGAGGGAAACGTACTGTTGTTGTAGTCACTGCCGATGCGCACGAAGCTACGCTGGTCCGGCGAGATACCTAACGGCGCATTCGACGGGAAGATGGAAAAATTGTCGGGGTACCTGTACGAATGCACGGCGAGGTCTCGCGTATCGAGCACACTCCCGCCGATCTGGTAGAGCCCGGGCGTCTCGAGTGCAACGCGGTTCAAGCGGCCGCGCGGCACTGTACGCTCGCCGTTTCGGAACGCCGCGGTGTCGGACGTCAGAATGGAACCGCCGGCGAACGAACAGTCAGGCACATGAACGGTGTGCAGCTGTCCGGACTCATCGGCCAGTACATAGCAGGGGCCCTGTCCCGCATGGTCGACGAAATGGGCGAGCAGCGCTGGCCCTCGCCCGCCGATCACGGCAACGCCTTCCGCCTGCTCGAGGCGATCCTCGTCGGACTTCGACTCGTCGCGCTTCGCGTCCACGACGACGGCCTGGCCTCGATGCCTGATTCTGAACCGGCCCATCGTCGCGAGTACGGTCTTGCCCTCGACAGTCTCGTTGAAGAAGTAGCTCGCGATCGTCTGCACCTCGAATGGTCCGACGGTCTCGGTGCGAACCGGCTCGCTCCGTTTTTGTACGCGGTAGCGGTACTGAAAGCCGTCGGCCAGGGGCGGATCGCCTGGACGTGCATGCGGATACCACTCGGTCCACTGCATGTCCTTCTTCGAGGGCACACCGGACAGCGGAATCATGAAGCCGTGGTTGTTGGCCGAGTCGAGCATCGCGACGATGCTGAGGCGACCGCGCGTCGTGAAGATGTCCACCGCTCCGGGTGCGACCCAGCGGCCGTCGACCAGGTGTGCGTCGGAGGTCCAGAGCGGGCCGCGAGACGTCGCGCGCTGCGTGTGCGACATTCGCGTTATGCTCCCGAGCTCCAGCGCGGGCTCGCCGGGGAGCGCGGCGGGCGATTCCTTGTGGCCCTCCGGCCAGCGAATCTCCACCGCAAGCATGAGCTGCTCGCCGTCGATGGTCGGCGGGATGTCAGCGAGCAGCCGTGCGCCGACGCCGATGACGGCGAGTACGCCAAGCAGCACGCCGTTCGAGACGCCGAGCGCTCGGAGAAAACCGGGTTGCGCACCGCCGCCGACGACGCGGCTCGCTACGAGGCCAATGATGAAGCCGCCGATCATCCCGAGGATGGCGATGCTCGCGGCATACGCCGCAGACTGCGCCTCGAAGCTGGAGACGCGATACCAGCTCGCCGTGAGACCCGCCAGGAGCGCGCTCGCGAAGAGCCCGACGATCGCGGTGAGAAAGGCAACGCCGAACGACGAGGGCCAGGACATGGGTTCGGTGCGTGGTGAATTGGTGGCGCCCGACCCGAATATCATGGCAGCGATGTCCGCTGGCCGCCACGCCTCTGCATCTCGACCGAATACGGCAAATGCAGGACCTTAGGGCACAGCGGTCACGGAGAATTGCCTAACGCGCGTGCAGCTCTCCGTGACCTCGCTGACCTCTTTGGTCTACTACTCCGGTGAGGAGCTCTCGGGCTGCCGCCACCGACTCCGCCGACCCGGCCACCGCGAGAACGTCACCGCTGCGCACCCGGTCGTGGCCCGACGGCACCAGCACTTGCTCGCCATCGCGCAGGATCGCGAGCACCGTCGCCCCCGTCACGCCGCGAAGATTCAACTCGGCCAGCGTCCGGTCCGACGCCGGGCTCGACTCGCCGATGCGAACCGAGACCGGATCGCCAAGCCCTGGAAGCGCCATCCGAACACGTTCCATGTCGGCCGCGAACGGATCATCGCCATTGGCAGGGGCGTCGGCCATCCCGCTCCCGATCTTCATCGCAATGATCTCGGCACCCGCTTTCGTGTGACCCTGCAGATTCATGGTGCTTCGCCAGAACGCCACGGCCGGAACGACCACGAGCGCGAGCGGAACGAGCGCGTAGCGATACGACGGAAGGAACGGCAGCGTGATCGCGACGACCGGGATGGCGATGACCGCGAGGATGGCGAGCTGCAACGTGACGACCAGCGCACGGCGCGGAGCAAAGCCGACGTCCACGTCGCCGACTTTCGGTGCGGGAATGGCCTTCTGCGCGAGCTCGATACCGAGGTGCCGCGCCGTCCGCGCGAGGCCTATGAGCAGTGGGAGCCCGATGATCACGGCGCCGGTCGGCACGACGGCCCGCGCGAGCCGCTCCGAGAGCCCGGTCCATTCATGAATCACCGCGGCGGACCGGCCGGCCTCCAGCGATGCGCCGATCACGATGGCGATGATGAGAACGGCGTCGATCAGGAGGAGCCTGACGAGCCGGCGCGTCGCGGACACCACCGATGCGCCCTCGCTCGGACGACGAAGCCGCTCGATCCACGACCCGTACAGTGACACGAACGTCTGCAGCGGGGGCGGCAGCTTGCGGTCCACCCACTGTGCGACCGGGCCCGCCGCGCGGATGAGCCACGGGGTCGTGAGCGTCGTGATGGCCGAGACGGCCACCGCGACCGGGTAGAGGAAGTCGCGTGTGGCGCCTGACGCGAGACCGACCCCCGCAATGATGAACGAGAACTCGCCGATCTGCGCGAGGCTCATTCCGGCCTGCACCGACGTCCGCGGGCTGTACCCGGTGAGGAACGAGCTGACCGACACGAACACCAGCTTGCCAACGATCACCGCGACCGAGAACGCGAGGACCGCGCCCCAGTGCTGCACGGCAATCGCCGGATCGATCAGAACGCCAACCGACACGAAGAAGATCGCGGCGAACATGTCCCGCACCGGCTGCACCAGATGCTCGACGACCTTCTCCTCGCCGGATTCGGCAACGAGCGAGCCCGCGATGAAGGCACCGAGCGCCACCGAGTAACCGAACGACAACGCGAGGAGTGCGGCGGCGAAGCAGATGCCGATGCTCGCCACCAGTGTGGTCTCCGGGCGGTTCATGCGAACGACCGCGCGGATCGTTCGCGGCACGAGCAGGAGGCCGACGCCGATGAGCCCCGCCAGGAACGTCGCGAGCCGGGCGCCGGTCACCGCGAGGCTCGAGGCCGACACCGCCGTACCGGTCGCGACGGTGGTGAGGATCGCGATGAGGAAGATGCCGATGAGGTCTTCGATGATGAGCACGCCGAAGACGATCTCGGTGAATCGCCCCTTCACGCGCTGCTCCTCGAATGCCTTCGCGATGATCGTCGTACTGGAGATCGCGATGACGGCGCCGCCGAACACACTTTCCAGTGTCGTCCAGCCGAGCAGTTGCCCGAGCACGTAGCCGATCCAGACCATCCCGCTGCTCTGGGCGACCGCGACGAGTCCCGCCGTCGGACCGATCCTGAGCAGCTTGCGGAGGCTGAACTCGAGACCTAACGAGAAGAGCAGCAGGATGACCCCGAGCTCGGACAGCGTTTCCACGATGGCCTCGTCGGCCACGAGCGGGATCGGGATGTGCGGGCCGACGATCATCCCCGCCAGCAGGTAGCCGAAGACCACCGGCTGGCGGAGACGCTGAAAGACGACGGTGGTGACCGCCGCCACGCACAGCACGACGGCAAGGGTCCGCAGGAATTCGTGAGCGTCGTGCATGGGCGACCGTTATGTCGTTGGGACGGTGGACCCTTGGCCGCCGATCCGTGGGGTGACTGGCGGAGACTGGGACCGGGCGGGTGCGGCCGGGCTCCAGCGCCGTGAGATCCAGAGCAGGACCGGCGACGCCACGAAGATCGACGAGAACGTTCCGACAATGATACCGAACGCCATCACGAGCGCGAACGGCTTGATGACCTCGCCGGCAAAGAACGACAGGAAGAGCGCGGTCGCGAGGGTCGTGCCGCCCGTCAGAATCGTCCGAGGCAACGTCTCGTTGATCGACAGGTTGAGGATCGTTGCCAGCGAACGGTTCCCGCGTGCTCTCAGATTCTCCCGAACGCGGTCGAAGATCACGATCGTGTCGTTGAGCGAGTAGCCAAGGACGGTCAGGACGGCTGCCACGACGACGAGGCTGACCTCGAGATCGAGATAGCGGATGAACGCGATGGTCGCGACCACGTCATGCGCGGTGGCGATGACCGCCGCAAGCCCGAATCGCCACTCGAACCGGAATGCGAGGTAGATGAGCGTCGTGACGAAGCTGAACAGGATCGCGATGAGCGCCTTTTGCTGGAGCTCACCGCCAACCTTGGGACTCACGCCCTCGTAGCGGACCATCGTGTAGGCGCCGGCACCGAGCTCCGAGTCGAGCGCCTTGCGCACAGTGGCTGCGACCGCTTCGGTCTGCTTCTCACTGGCGCCACTCGCGTCGAGCCGCGCGCGAATGACGAAGTCGCGCGATGAGCCGAACGACTGGATCTCGGCCTTCGGGACCCCGCCGCGCTCGAGCGCCGTGCGGAGACGATTCATCTCCACCACCTCGGCCGTCCGCACCTGCATCATCGCGCCGCCGGTGAACTCGATGCTGTAGGTGATGCCCTTCGCGGCCAGCATGATCATGCCCGGGACGATGAGGGCCGCCGTGATCCCGTACGCCCAGCGCCGCACCTTGATGAAGTCGTAGCGCGCGTTCGCGAACAGCCGGACCGTGAAATGCTTGAGCGTCGTCATCGCGGGCCGGCGCTTCACCCAGATGAGGAAGAACGTCCGCGTCACGAACACGGCCGTCACCATCGACGCGACCAGACCAATGAGCAGCGTGAGCGCGAAGCCCTGCACGGATTCCGTCCCAACGACGTACAGAATCATCGCCGTGAGCGCGGTCGTGACGTTCGAGTCGATGATCGCGCTCATGGCGTGCCGGAACCCTTCGTCGATGGCGCGTCGCACCGAGCGCCTGGCGTCCAGCTCCTCACGCATGCGCTCGAAGATCAGCACGTTCGCGTCCACGGCCATCCCGATAGACAGGGCAAAGCCCGCGAGCCCCGGCAAGGTGAGCGTGAAGCCGAACACCGCGAGCCCGCCGAGGCAGTAGAGAACGTAGAGACCGAGCGCACCGACGGCCAGCAGTCCGGAGAGCCCGTAGTACACGCCCATGACGAGCAGCACGAACCCGACCGCGAGCACCGATGCCCGCACGCCTTCGGCGATGGAGTCGCTACCTAACGACGCACCGATCGTGCGCTGATCGACGACGTGGAGCGGCACCGGCAGTGCACCCGCACGCAGGACGAGCGCAAGGTCGTTCGCTTCCTCGAGCGACTTCCCGCCGAGCTCGATGCGGCCGTTCGTCCCGATCCGGTCGCGGATGACGGCAGGTTCGCCCTGAACGCGGCCGTCGAGCAGGATGGCCAAGTAGTTGCCGATGTTCCGGCCAGTGGCGTCCCCGAAGCTGCGGCCGCCGGTGCGGGTGAGCTCGAACTGTACTTCCGCGGCGTTGGTCATCGGGTCGCGACCGGCGACGGCCTTCTGTAGCTCCTCGCCGGTAATGATCGCCCGCGACTGAACCGCATAGAGCGGACGAACCGTTAGGCCGGCCCGTGCGATGGGGGTACCCCAGCGCAGCTCCAGCCCGCGCGGCACGAGCTGCTGAAGCTCGGGACGTGCGAGGAGTTTCTCGACGTCGGCCATCCGTTCTTCCGTGACGAGGAACTCGCCCGGCACGCGCCCCTGACTCAGCAGCCTCGAGAACATGCCGCCGGTCGCGACGGCGGGTTCGGTCGTGGTGGAGTCGCCGGAGTCCGCGCGCGACGTCAGAAGATCGGTAATGGCGTTGGCCGACGACGAGTCGCCCGCTCCGGCACGCGTCGCCACACTGCCGGTACTGCTGGTGGTGACGCCCGCGCGCTGCAACGCCGCGTCGATCGCGGGCAGCGCCAGTCGAAACTGGTCTCTCGAATCGGTGAGGCGAAACTCAAGGAAGGCCGTACGCTCGACGATCGACCGCGCTCGGGCCGGGTCGGTCTCGCCTGCCAGCTCGACGATGAGCCGGCAGTTCCCCGCGACCTGCACGACCGGCTCGGTCGTTCCGAACTCGTCGATGCGCGTGCGCACCACGCGCTCGGCGCGGCGGATCGCGTCGGAGCAGTCGGATACCACACCGCGGGACTCATCGACCTCGAGCGCGAGATGCACACCACCTCGCAGATCGAGCCCGAGCTTGATGGGCACTCGGCGTATCGTGCTGTCGCGCATCTGTCCGGTCTGCGCGTCGTACAATCGTTGCTTGACGGAGCGTGGCACGAGCGCGAGCACGCTCGTGGCCACGAGGGCGAGGATGACGACCACTCGCCACTTGATGGATTTCATGTGGAAGGTTCTCCCGCATTTCAGGCCATTCGCCGGCCACGCCGCGTCGCGGGATGCGAGCGGCTCGGCGGTTGACCGGCGTCGGATCGTTCAGGGTGCGCCTAACGGCGCGAAGGCCTACGCGAGCGCGGGTGGTGCGCGGGCGGGCGGGAGAGCAGTGGGTGCGGAGGCCGGCGCCTGACGAGGAGGGGCTGCGACGTCGCTCACCCGGACGATCCGGGCGAGCTCGAGGCGAGCCTGCACCGATGGTACGAATGGCGTGGCCGTGCGACGGTCGGAGACGGCGGCGGCGAGTTGTCGCTTGCCGACCGCGATCGACTGTGTCGCGGTCTGTGTGCGTGAAGCGCGAATTCCGACAGCCAGCTGACGCGACGCACCCGGAATGCCGAGCAGCGCGAGCTGCAGGGCTCCGTAGGTGAGCCAGGCGAATAGCACGTGTCGGGCGCGAAGCATCATGGGCCGCAAGCTAACACCCTCCGCGAGATTTCGTGACAACGCGAAATGTCGTGCCGCGCGGCACCGGCTCGCCGCCCTCGACTGTCGTGTAAGGCGAGACAGCGTAACGACATGCGTATGCGGCGCCGTCTGGCCTTGTCGTTGCTTTTCACTCGGGCGTACCCGGCGCGAGCTCCCGCGCAAATCCAATTCGACAACTATCAGAGCTCCACATGCCTACTTCATTGATATCCTTGCCCTCTCGCGTCGGCTTCGTCACTGCCGTCGCTGCGGGCTGCCTTTTCTCGACCTATGGAACGCTCGAGGCACAGAGCGCCGCGCCCGGTCCCATGACACTCGGCGGCGCCGCGCGGATGGCTGCTGAGCGGAGCGCGAGCACCGCCGCCGCGCGCGAGCGGTCGTTGCAGGCAGACGCGCGCGTGTCGCAGAGTCGTGCCGCGCTGCTACCCAACCTCTCCACGAGTGCGCAGTACGGTACGCGTAGCTACAACACCGCTTCGCTGGGTTTCGACATCCCCGCGGGCTCACAGATACCGATCAATCCGGATGGCGAAGTGCAGGGCCCCGTGCGCAGCATCGACGTGCGAGCGAAGGTTACGCAGAACCTGATCAACATCCCGAACGTGCTGAGCTGGCGTGCGACGGCGACGGACGCCGATGCCGCGCACTTCAAGGCGGACGACGCGGCGGACAACGCCGCTGCGCGTGGGGCGACGGCGTACCTCGCTGTCCTTCGCGCGGAAGCGCGGATCGCCGCGCGTGAGGCCGACTCGTCGCTCGCCGCGGAGCTCCTCGACATCGCGAAGCAGCAGGTCGCCGCGGGCATCGGGATCTCGCTCGACGTCACGCGCGCGGAGTCGCAGCTCGCCGACGCGAAGGCGAAGCTCATCGCGACGCGTGGTGAGCGTGATCGCGCGGTGCTCCAGCTCCGTCACGAGCTGTCGCTGGCCGACGCCGCTCCGCTCGTGATCGGCGATTCGCTGCGCGCTCCGTCGGACGAGGACCGGATGGGTCGTGAGGAAGAGATCATGCAGAACGCGCTGCAGAATCGGTCCGACTTCAAGGCCGCGCGTGCTTCGCTCGACGGCGCGCGGATGCACGCGCGTGCGGCGGCGGCGGAGCGGTTGCCGTCGGTGGCGCTCTATGCAGACCACGGGTCGAATGGCAAGGAGACCGACCGCATGTTAGGCACGTACTCCTATGGCCTGCAGGTGTCGCTTCCGATCTTCGACGGGCTGCACCTCGAGTCCAGGAAGGCGGAAGAGCGCGCCCGGCAGCGTGAGGCGGAAGTGACGGCGGTCGACACGAAGCGGCAGGTCGAGACCGACGTGCGCCAGGCGATGATCAGTCTGAGCTCAGCCCGCGAGGAAGTCGCGGCGGCGCAGGCGCGGCTGGTCTTGGCGGAGCAGGAAGTGAATCAGGCACGCGAGCGGTTCCGGCAGGGCGTGAGTGGCAACGCCGACGTCATCACGGCGTCGATGACGCTCAACTCGGCCCGCGACCAGGTGATCGACGCGCGGACGTCCTACCACCAGGCACGCGTCGCGCTCGCCAGCGCGCAGGGGATGACCGCCATGATCCAATGACAACGCCGCCAGGGGCGGCAGCGCGTTAGGCGCGAGACAATATACAAACCGAATTTCAGGGACAAGGCGACTGAAGAGGGCGATGGTGCTGGTTGCACCATTGCCCCGCCGTCATCCAGGGCGGTCTGGTAGGCGGCCGAACGGGACGGCAGACGGCAGCGCACCGAAGCGGCAGCCGGCGGTCGGCAGAGGGCAGACGGCGGAGAGGACGCCACACATCGCGTTTTCCCCTCTGCCGTCTGCCTACTGCTCACCGCGCACCGCCGGCTTCAGTGCGCTGCCGTCTGCCGTCAACCCCGTTCCAACCAAGCGGCGCGGCTGGATTCGATCCGACGCTGACATGGGCTCGAACAACAGCGCGGGCGCGACGTCGTCCAGGCCGGACGCGCGAAGCCACGATTCGAAGTTGTCGGCCAACGCTCGCCGGGTTTCTTCGTCCAGCGACTCGAAGCCGCGGAGCAGCCGCTCCTGAATCGTTTCGGGCGCGTTCGCCAGGACGGTTTCGCCGGCAGCGGTCAGGCTCAGCACCGCGCGTCGCCGGTCGATCGAGCTCGGTGCTCGACTCACCAGGCCATTTCGAACGAGTCGCGCAACGACCTCGGAGATCGAGCTCTGCGTCGTGCGCGTCCGAGTAGCGAGGTCACTCAGCGACTGGCCGGGCTTCGCCGCGAGCTGCCGGAGCACGAATAGCTGCGCCGTGCTGAGCCCGAACGTGCGCTCGGATGCCCGTGTCGCGATGCGAATGGCGTGCACCACCCGCCGCAGGCTGTCCATTGTCCGGGCGGCGTCGGTCGGTCGCTCCATCAGAACCGCTCTCCCTGGGCCTCGCGCGCCTGGCTGCCTAACGGGCGAATGCGCGACCACATGGTGTAGAAGAACACGGCGAGCCCGGCAACCTGAACGACGCCCGTCAGCAGGGTACCCGTGCGGAGCCACGGCGCGCTCGACGCCTGGCGCGCGAGCTCGCCGGCGACGCGTCCGGCGGTGCCGCATGCGACGAGCCAGTAGGCCGCGTTCGCCGCGCGGGGCGAGTACCGCGTGTCGTCCTTGGCCGGCCGGGGGAAGAGCCACAGGGCCACGCCGAGGATCATCATCATCACGAAGCCGACGAAGATCGCGTGCGTATGCGCGCTCACGAGGTAGGGCGACGGGAACCGCTGGTTCATCTCGCGGTCCGCCATCATCCAGAGGCCGAGTCCCAGACCTAACGCGAGAAACCCGATGCCGGTCTTGAGGTAGCGGCGCACGAGGGAGTGCACGCCTCACCTCGCGGCGGGACGCCGCAGCGGAACGACGGCCGGCGCGGGGGCTGCGGCAGGCGAGGGCCTGCGGTTGCGCGGCCCGTCGATCGTACGCCAAAGGTTGTAGACGAACGCGTACGACGCCGCGGCCGACAGAATCCCGCCGACGGCGACGACCACACGTGCCGGCGTCCCGAACGCCATGTGAGGCAGCATCACGAACCCGGCGACGAACAACGCCAGGCCACCGTTCGCAAGCCACCAGTGGATGGCCGCGAGCCGCCGGCTGTGCAGCGGATGCCCGGTGAACCGCGGGATCACGTGATACGCGACGCCAAAGATCATCATCGCCACGAACCCCAGCAGGTTCATGTGCAGGTGGGCGGTGCGATACACCGCCCACGCGGGATGCACGGCCATCGCCACGCCGAGCGAGACGCCGGCGGCGAGCCACCCGAGGCTCGCCTTGAGGAATGCCTTGACGAACCAGTCCATCAGGAACCTCGGCTACCAGGTCGTGGCGCGATCGTCGCCAGCAGCACGAGCTCCTCGTCCACGGCGCGCATGCCGTGCATCTCGTTAGGTTCGTACGTCACGAGGTCACCGGCGACGACCTGGCGCTCCTCATCGGCACCACTCGTCAGCCCGCTGCCGGAGATGACCGTCAGAATGACGCTCGACGCGTTGCGATGAGGCGCGACGGACTGCCCGGGTGACAATCGAAAGACGATCAGCCGGGCGTCGGCGCTGTCGTGCACGATCGCGGTGGCAGGGCGCGTCGGATTCGCGGCGACCGCTTGACGCGCCGCGCCTCGGACGTCGAGGACTTTCATGCGTCCCTCACGCCGGTTGAGACCACGGCGTCGAGCCTGGCCAGAAGCGACCCGAGATCGACGCCATCGCGGCGCGCGGCTTCGGCGAGCGACGCGTCGCCACCGCAGCACGCGTCGATTCCCATCTCGTTGAACACCGACACGGATTCCGGATACATCCGAATGACCTCGTTCACCGTCGTCTCCGCGTCGATGGCTGAAGCATGTGCTCGATCAGTCATGCTCTCCTCAGTGCGACATCGTGGCGAACACCTTCGGCGTCCCCACCTGAATGATCCCGACCGCGCCCTTCTCGGCGTCGGCGAAGCTGTGGGTCACGAACGGGTAGAGTCCTTCGCCGCTCGCGTTCTTGTCGAACACCGTCTCGAACACCGCGCCGCCTCCGGCGGGAACCATATAGGTCTGCACGCCTTCGAGCACGTGGTCGGGGTTGCCGTCCGGGTACACCCGGTCGAACACCGCGCCGACGACGTGGAAATCGCTGTTGAACGACGGGCCCGCGTTCACGACGAAGAACCTGACGCGATCCCCCACGTCCACCTTGAGCGGGCTCTCCTTGTACTGCCCCGCGCGGCCGTTGAACACGACGTAGCTCGCGTTCTTGGCCATGGCGGCCTGCCAGTCGGGAATGACCGCGCCCGTCGTCGTATCCTTCTTCGCGTAGAACTCGCTCTGGACGAGCACGAACTCCTTGTCCGCCTTCGTCCCCCAGCCGTCCCGCGGGTCGACGATGATCGCGAAGTACATGCCCTGCATGATGTGCATCGTCACCGGCGGGGTGCCGCAGTGGACCATGTAGGCGCCCGGATCGCGCGCCGTGAACTCGAAGGAGATCGTGTCGCCCGGGTTGATCATCCGGTACGCGACGTTCGCGGGGATGCGAGCCGCGTGGAAGTCGATCGAGTGCGGCATGATGGACTTGTTTACAACCTTGATGCGGACGAGGTCGCCCTGGCGAACGCGGAGGACCGGGCCGGGCACGGTGCCACCGAACGTCCAGCCCTCGTACTTCACGCCCTTCGCGATCTCGACGGTGTCGTGAGTAATCGGGATGATGAATTCCTTGATGCTGGGATCGGCTACCGGGGTGACCCGTGCGTCGTACGCCGGATTGGTTGCCGTGATCGTCTTTCCGAAATCGACACGCATCACCGCCGGTTCGCGCCGAGCAGCGGTCAGGCCCAGGCCGAGCGCAACGGCAGCCGAGAGGGCGATGGTTGTCGAGAGAAGCGTGCGGGACCGCATGGGGTTGCCTCCGATGTGTCGTCTGTTGTTCACGGAGGCAAATTGCTTCGGAGCCGATGTATTCTCGGTCGGCGGAGAGCCGGTTTTTTGTAGGGGCGATCCCGCATCGACGCCGAGTGGCATGTAGGGCAATCCCTTACGCCGCCTCGGACGCCTGAACTGGAATTACCAGATCATCTCCGGCTGGGAGGCGACACGAGGCCCGCATCCGTGCGGCATGGCCGCTGCCCGCTTCTGAACTCGTTTCCTGTTCGGCAGTTAGGCGCGCGTGTCGGGAGCGCGTCGAGGGCTTGCCAGGCTTGGCATCGGCGTTGCCTTCCCAGGTGAGTCATGAAACATGTCTTACAGAGGCCCTAACGATGCGTGTTCTGACTTCACGTTTTTCGCGCCGGTGGCGGCAGTGGCGAGAGGCCGTTTCGGTCCGGCGTGCGATGCGAATCTGGCTGGCGACCGGCACCGTTCCCGTGGCGCACATGGTAGCCGATCTGGATTCGACGACGGAGTATCCGACGGTTTGATGCCATGCCGATCCTGAACACTCACGGCGCGCGAGTGAGCTACTCGCGCACCGGAACCGGCGATGCGGTAATGGGCGGCCTGATCGCCGCGCGCAGCTCGCGCTCATTTGGCCTCGGCGGGTCAAGAGCCTGGCCCTCCTCTGCACGTTCCCCGATGGCAAGAGTGGCTCGCGCCTAACGCGCGATACGTTCTTCAACCGGCCTGAGGACGCGCATCGGCACGGGCGCCATGCGGCGCAAGGCGTTCCTGTCGCGACACGTCGAGTCGCATCGTAGTCGCGATGATCGCGCCGGCGACGACAATTGATAGTCCAAATGTCAAGAACAACCGATCGCCGGAGCGGTACTTGACGAGAGGGTGAGGTACCGTAGCGTTTCGCGAGACCTGAGGATGCCACCGGCGCTTCGTGGCGTCGTGACCGAGGCTTCCTCGAGCCCCTGTCTCGGAGGCCGACATGAGACGTTCCCGTGTGCTGGGCCGCCCAGCCGCCTGCCTCGTCATCAGTGTGTGCCTCGCGGTGCCCGGCGCCGTCAGGGCCCAGGGTGTCACCACATCGGCGGTGAGTGGCATCGTGACCGACACATCCGGTGCGCCGATCGAGGGAGCGACCGTGCTCGCCATCCACACGCCGACCGGGACGCAGTATCGCGCCCGCTCGCGGTCGAGCGGCGCGTACACGCTGCCTAACGTTCGAGTCGGCGGGCCGTACCGCATCACGGCCACGTTCATCGGGTTCCAGCCACGGAACGCGGAGGACGTGTTCCTCAACCTTGGCGAAAACCGCCGGCTCGACTTCCGCCTCGTTCGGGTCGCGACGCAGCTCACAGGAACGGAGATCGTCGCCTCGCGCGCGATCGAAGCCGTGCGAACCGGCGCGGCCACGGTCGTGGACACGCAGCAGGTCGTCGGGATGCCGTCGATCAAGCGCAGCACGCGCGACCTCACCCGGATCGATCCGCGGAGCGACGGCAACTTCAGCTTCGCCGGCCGGAACTGGCTGTACAACAACATCACGCTCGACGGGTCGTACTTCAACAACTCGTTCGGTCTCGACGATCCCGCGCCTGGCGGGCAGGCGAACGCCGAGCCGGTACCCTTCGACGCCGTGGCGCAGGTACAGGTGGCGATCGCCCCGTTCGACGTTAGGCAGAGCGGGTTTACCGGCGCGAGTATCAACACCGTCACCAAGAGCGGGACGAACGATTTCCGCGGCTCGGTCTACTACTTCGGGCGGAACGACGCGCTGCAGGGCAACAAGGTCAGTGGCTCCGACGTGGCGGCCAATCCGAGCCTCAAGTTCCTGCAGTCGGGACTCTCGGTGAGCGGGCCGATCATCAAGAACAAGCTGTTCTTCTTCGTGAACGGAGAGGTCGAGCGCACCGACGACCCGGGGACGAACTTCGTGGCCAGCCGAAACGGCGCGACCGGGTTCGGGATCTCGCGCGTCTCGGCCGACACCCTGGACAAGATCCGGGAGCGGCTGAAGTCGGTCTACAACTATGATCCGGGGCCGTACGACGGGTATATCGACAAGACCGACAACGAGAAGGTGCTCGCGAAGCTCGACTGGAACATCTCGGCGAACAACAATCTGTCGCTCCGATACAACTATCTCAACGCGCTCCGCGACCTCCCGCCGCATCCGTTCGTGCTGAGCTTCAACAACACGGGCCGGGGACCTAACGAGAGCAGCCTGCCGTTCAAGAACTCGGGCTACCGGATGGTCAACCGGCTGAACTCGCTGGCGCTGGAGGTCAACAGCCACCAGACCGGGTACGCGAACCGCCTCTTCGCGAGCTTCAGCGGATTTCGCGACCATCGCAATCCGTTCAGCACACCATTCCCGACGATCGAGATCGGCGACGAGGGTGTCACATACACCACCGCCGGCCACGAGCCGTTCTCGATCCACAACATCCTCGACCAGAATGTGTGGCAGCTGACGGACAACCTGACGTTCTTCCGCGGCAACCACGTGTTCACCCTGGGTGCGAACTTCGAACGGTTCTCGTTCTTCAACTCGTTCAACATTTTCCGAAACGGCGTCTTCTTTCTGCCACCGTCCACCGGGATCGGTACGACGTTCGATTCGCTCGCGAAGTTCTGGCGCGCCACCGATCCGTCGGATCCGGATTTCATGGACTTCAACAAGCTGGTCGGGACGGGGCCCTACAAAGGCGAGAACATCGGTGTGAGTCAGATCTCGCTGTACGGGCAGGACGAGTTCTTCCTGACCAGCCGCTTCACACTCACCTACGGACTTCGCGTCGACGTCCCCAAGTACCTCACGGATCCGGTGGACAATCCGTTCTCGCGCGGGCTCACGGCGCTGGACGAGAACCGCCAGCCGGAAGTCGTCGACCAGAGCAGGCTGCCCGGGTCGAAGCCGCTCTTCTCACCACGCGTGGGGTTCAACTGGAATGCCGTGGGCGACCGCGCGACGTTGGTCCGCGGAGGAACCGGCATCTTCACGGGGCGGCTGCCTTTCGTGTGGGTCGGCAACGTCATCTCCAACCCGGGGGCGAACCCGAACCTGTTTCCGGCGGCACCACCGATAGAGACCGAGCGCGGCTCGGTGCTCCAGCAGTCGTTCGACGTCAACGCAGTCACCCCGAACTTCAAGTGGCCGCAGTCGTGGACGACCGACCTGGCCGTCGAGCAGAACCTCCCGTGGGCCCTGCGTGGCACGCTCGAGGTGATGTACGCCAAGGATCTGTACGCCCCGTACGTGCGGAACGCCGATCTCGTGGCGCCCACGCGAACGCTTCCCGACGGCCGGCCGTACTTCGGCGGATTCGGAGCCAACGAGCTCAACCCCGATGGCGGGGCAGGGATCTACGTGATGGACAATACCAACAAGGGCTACTCGTTCAACATCACTGCCCAGCTCCGGAAGGCGTTAGGCACGGTGGGCAGCGTCGGCCTCGGTTACAGCTTCACGGAGGCGAAGAACAACCTCAAGTCCACCGAAATCGCGAGCGTGCTGTGGCAGAATCAGCCGGTGAAGGGTGACCCGAACAACCCGGAGCTGAGCTACTCGGAGTTCGGCCAGCCCCATCGCATCGTGGGCGACGCTGTGTACTCGAAGACCTGGTCGCCGCGGTTCAGAACGCAACTCGGCGCATTCCTCGAGGTCGCGCAGGGCAATCGCTTCTCGTCGACCTCGACCAACCGGTATTCCTTCATTTACTCGGGCGACGTAAACGGCGACGGGCAGGGTGGGAACGATCTCATTTACATCCCGCGCAGCGAAAGTGACGCGAGCCTCGTCGACTACACGGACGCCAACAACGTCGTCCACACAGCGGCCGAGCAGTGGGCGGCGTTCGACGCGTTCATCCGGCAAGACAGCTATCTGAGCAAGCATCGCGGCGAGATCGCCGAGCGGTTCGGCGGGGTCAACGGATGGTATAGCGATCTCGATCTGCGGATCCTTCAGGACATCGGGCTCTACTCGGGCGCGAAGCGTCACACGATGCAGTTGAGCCTCGACGTGCTGAACGTCGGCAACCTGCTCAACTCGGACTGGGGAGTGCGAAAGGTGGCCAGCGCGTCGGCGACGTCACCGCTGCGTCTCGCCGGTTTTTCCGCAGGTGGCGCCCCGCAATTCAACTTTACGGGCCCGACCAAGACGCTGATCGATGACCCGGGCATCGCGTCGCGATGGAGGATCCAGCTCGGGGCGAGGTACTTCTTCAACTAATTGCTCGATACCCGGGCCGGCGGTCTCCGTTTGGACCGGCTTCGAGGCCACCCAAATACTCAGAAAAAAGGGGAACGGAAACGGCCGGAAACAATGGATCTTGCGGATCGCTCCGCTCGGCAGAGAACTCCGCCCGCAACGAGCCCTGATTGCTTTGGGAACAGTCTCGGGAGGCATGAAATGAGCGTCCCGAGGTTTTTCCCATTAAACAACTCGTTGCGAGTGGGAGTCGTCCCGTGCTCGGAGCGATCCGCCCGATGAGTGCAGTTTCCGGCTTTTTCCGCTTTCTCCATTTGGTTTGGATGCCAGATCAAGGCCTAGGATGACCTGATTGGCCATTTGAATCCGGACAGTATTGACCCAGCGATTACGCCCGGGTAGGATTGTACCCGGGCGTAATTAGTATGGGGTGAAACCATGAGTCAGTTCGATCAGGCGAGCTGGATCGCCTTCGCCGGAACGCGCCGGATCCACTCGGGCATGCCGGCCGACGTCGCGCGAGCTGCGAAGGCGGCCGTCGACAAGGGCGAACAGACCGTCCTCGTGTTCGACGACGCGAGCCGGGTGGTGGACATCGACTACCGCGGGTCGGATGAGGACATGATCGCCCGCCTCGGTCGCGGCAACGATGCCAGCACGCGCTCGAACGGAAACGGGGAAGCCCACGATGCGTCTCCGTACCTCGAGAACCGTGCACCACGTGGCCGCGGGCGTCCAAGGCTCGGCGTCGTCGCGCGCGAAGTAACCCTGCTCCCCCGCCACTGGGATTGGCTGGCAACGCAACCCGGCGGAGCCTCGGCCGCCGTTAGGCGGCTGGTGGACGCCGCGCGACAGTCCAGTGTGGAAAAGGACCGAGTCCGCACGGCGAAGGAGTCGGCCTACCGGTTCATTTCGACCATGGCCGGCAACGAGCAGGGATTCGAGGAAGCGACGCGTGCGTTGTTCGCAGGCGACGAAGTCCGCTTCGTGGCGATGAGCGACTCGTGGCCGCGTGACGTGCGCGAGCATGCCCGGGCTCTCGCCCGCCGGGCGTCAGCCTGACCTCGGGCATTACAAATCGCGCACATCCCTCGTACGCATCAGCGACCAACGGAGCACAGTTCCACCGCCTGTGGGCGAGAGCCTTCGTGTAACGTCATGCCTCGCGCGGTCAGCCCATCGACCGCCGGCCCCCGCATGACCAACCACGAGGAACCTCCCCATGCCGACTTGTCTCCGCACGCTCGTCCGAGGTGCGTCACTCGCGGTCGCGGTCGCGAGCACCGTCGCCGCTGACACCCAGGCGCAAAGCGCCAGGCTCACGCGCAACGATCTCGTCGTCACGAGCGACTGGCTCGCCACACAGCTCGAGAACCCGAAGCTCGTCCTCTTTCACATCGGGGAGAAAGC
The DNA here is from genome assembly GCA_036274195.1 of Gemmatimonadaceae bacterium. Lineage (GTDB taxonomy): Bacteria > Gemmatimonadota > Gemmatimonadetes > Gemmatimonadales > Gemmatimonadaceae > JAJKIV01. Next base: position 35,915 of record DASUGD010000325.1, read on the forward strand.
AGAGTACGACGCCGGGCACATCCCCGGCGCGCGGTTCCTGGAGCTCCAGAACGTCTCGTCACCGATGACGCGCGATACCACCGCGCTCGCGCTCGAGATGCTCCCCGCCGACCAGCTTCGGCAACGTCTCGAGCAGCTCGGCATCTCCGATGACTCGCGGATCGTCGTCTACTTCGGCAGCGATTGGCTGTCACCGTCGACCCGCGTGCTCCTCACGCTGCAATACGCGGGGCTCGGGGCGCGAGCGTCGCTTCTGGATGGCGGGATGCCCGAGTGGAAGAAGGGCAATCGTCCGATCACGACCGCGGTCCCGCCGGCTCCGAAACCGGGCAAGCTCACCGCCCGCCCGACGTCGCCGATCGTCGTCGACGCGGACTTCGTGAAGTCACACATCCGCGCGCCCGGTTACACGATCGTCGACGCGCGCAACACGATCTTCTACGACGGCCCCATCCAGGAAGCGAGCACGAACAGCTCGATGGGTCATCCCATGCCGAAGGTCGTGCCCGGGCACGGTCCCGGGGCGGTGAACATCGTCTTCGAGACCGTGTTCGACGACACGGGTCACCTTCTCCCCGAGGCTCGCCTTCGCGAGCTGTTCGCGCAGGCCGGCGTCAAGCCTAACGACACAGTGATCGGGTACTGTCACATCGGCCAGCAGGCGACCGCGATGTTGTTCGGTGCAGAGGCCCTGGGCCACGACGTGAAGCTGTACGATGGCTCGTTCCAGGACTGGAAGAGGCGCGACCTGCCGATCGAGAGCTCGCGCAAGGACTCGAAGTGAGCGACGCCAAGGCAGCGCCGTACGCCAGCCCGTACCTCGCCGGCGTCGGGGTCGGAGTCGTGCTGCTCCTGGCGTTCGTGCTCATGGGCCGCGGGCTCGGCGCGTCGGGCGCGTTCTCGAGCGTCGTTGCAGCGGCGGTCAACACCGCCGCCCCGGCGCACGCGGCCGGCAACGCGTTTTACTCCGGGTATCTAACTGACGGCGCGGCGAATCCTCTCAGAGACTGGCTCGTGCTCGAAATCATCGGCGTGGTGATCGGCGGCCTGGCGTCGGGCCTTCTTGCCCGCCGCATACGCTGGACGACGGAGCGCGGCGCGGGGATCACCGATCGCCGACGATTCGTCAACGCATTCGTTGGCGGCACGGCGATGGGTGTCGGCGCAAAGCTCGCGCGCGGGTGCACCAGCGGCCTGGGCCTGACGGGCGGGGCAACCCTCAGCGTCGGAAGCTGGCTGTTCATCATCGCCGCATTTGTCGGCGCGTATGCCGCGGCACCACTCCTCCGGAGGGCGTGGCGATGATGGGCGGGGCACCATTCTACGAATTCGGTCGCTTCGGTGAAGGCACGAGTCTGGTCATTGCCGTGCTGTTAGGCATCGCGTTCGGCTGGTTCCTCGAGCAGGGCGGGATGGGCAACGCGCGGAAGCTCTCGGGCCAGTTCTACTTCACTGACCTGAGCGTGCTCAAGCTCATGTTCAGCGCGATCGTCACGGCGATGCTCGGGCTGTTCTGGCTCTCGTGGGCAGGGTTGCTGGACCTGTCGCGGGTCTACGTGCCAGAGACGTTCATCGCGCCGCAGATCGTGGGCGGTCTGGTCTTCGGTGTCGGATTCGCGACCGGCGGTCTGTGCCCGGGCACCTCGTGTGTGGCCGCGGCCACCGGGCGCAAGGACGGCCTCGCGCTCATCGCCGGAATGCTCGCCGGGGTCTTCGTGTTCGGTGAAGCGTTCCCCGCGATCGATCGCTTCGCGGACAGCACGGCGCGTGGCGCCTGGACGCTCCCCCAGGCCCTCGGGCTCTCGCAGGGCACGGTCGTGGGCATCCTGGTGGCAGTGGCGTTAGGCGCGTTCGCGGGGGCAGAATGGTTGGAGCGACGCGCCGAGCACCCTGCCCGTCCCATGAAGCTGGCCGCATGACGACGGACGCACGCCGCCGGCCAGGCATCGAACGGGCGCTCGCGGTCCTCGCGATCGTTGGTGGCGTACTGGCGGTCATCGCTGGCAGTCCAGCGCGCCCGACACGCGGGTCCGTGGATGTGACCGAGCTCGCGCGGATCGTCGAGCACGAGGAGGATCACGTGACCGCGATGGAGCTCGCGAGGTGGATTCGGGATGACAGGCCACGCCTTCGCGTGCTCGACATTCGCGCGGACAGCGAGTTCGCCGACTTCCACATACCCGCCGCGACTCGCGTGCCACTGGCCGAGATCGCGCGCATGCCGCTCGATTCCGCGGCGACGTACGTCCTGTATTCCGAGGGCGGGACGCACGCGGCGCAGGGATGGTTCCTGCTGCGAGCGCGGGGCATGACGCACGTGTTCTTCCTGCGGGGCGGTCTGTACGAGTGGCTCGAGCAGGTGATGAATCCGCGCGTCGCGTCAACGACGCCGCGGGCCCAGCGCGATTCCATCCGCGCGCTCACGCTCTGGTTCGGCGGCAAGATGACGGTTGTGGACTCCGCGAGCGCGACGACGACACCGAGCGTGCTCGATGGCGAGCTTTCCGCGCCTCACAAGTCCGACACGCGCGAGACCATCCGGAAGATCCGGAGACGGGCGTGCTGAGCTCACTGTTCGCCGGACTTCGGACGCGCGAGTTCAGCCGCCTCGACCGCTCGCGCGAAGCGTATCTCGACTACACGGGAAGCGCGCTGTACGCCGAGTCGCACGTGCGTGGCCATCTCGAGCTGCTCGCCGAATCGGTACTCGGCAACCCGCACTCGCAGAGCGTGGCGTCGCTTCGCAGCACGGAGATCATCGAGGACGCCCGCCGCCTGACGCTCGCATTCTTCTCCGCGGATCCGGGCGAATACGAGGTGATCTTCACCGCCAACGCCAGTGGCGCGATCCGCCTGGTCGCGGAGGCGTTCCGATTTGGGGCGAGGTCGCGGCTCGTGCTGGCGGCCGACAACCACAACTCGGTGAACGGCGTCCGCGAGATCGCGCGCGCTCGCGGGGCAGACGTGACTTACGTGGGGCTCGATGATGAGCTGAGACTGCAGGGTGTGGAAGGGGCGCTCACCCGGGCAACGGCTCCGAGCCTGTTCGCGTTTCCCGCGCAGTCGAATTTCTCGGGCGTGCAGCATCCGTTGAGTCTCATCGACGTGGCGCAGCAGGCCGGTTATGCCGTGCTGCTCGACGCGGCTGCCTTCGTCCCGACGAACGAGCTGCGGCTCGACGTCGTTCGGCCGGAATTTGTGGCGCTGTCGTACTACAAGATGTTCGGCTACCCGACAGGTGTGGGTGCCCTGATCGCGCGTCGGGACGCGCTTGCCGCGCTCGACCGCCCGTGGTTTGCAGGCGGGACGGTGGAGTTCGTGTCGATCCAGCATCGGACGCACATGTCGAAGGTGGGCGCCGAAGCGTTCGAGGACGGTACGCCGAACTTCGCATCGATTGCCGCGGTGCCCGCCGGGCTGGAGTTGTTAGGCGGGATCGGAATGGCCAACGTGAAGCGGCATGTTGCCCGGGTCACGGCGCAGTTGCTTGCCGAGCTCGGGTCGCTGCGTCACCCGGACTGTCGTGCGATGACGCACGTGTATGGGCCGATCGACGATCGGGCGCGGGGCGGGACGGTCGCGTTCAATGTCGTGGACCGCTCCGGGCGCGTCGTGCCGTATCAGCGTGTGGAACAGGCGGCGCTCGAGCGTGGGGTGTCGATTCGGGGCGGGTGCTTCTGCAATCCCGGCGCGGCGGAGCGTGCATTCGGGTTCCCCGCCGCGGAATCGGCAGCGTGCATGGAGCGCGCTCGGCGCGAGGGATTTTCGGTGGAGAGCTTCGCCGAATGCCTGGGCGGAAACGTCGCGGTGGGGGCAGTGCGCGCGTCCGTGGGGATCGCGACGAACGAGGCCGATCTCGCGAGGCTGATT